>CAJMSV010000033.1 GCA_905216175.1 uncultured bacterium
GTTCGCGCTCGGCGAGCTCCTCGCCCTGTACGCGCACAACACGTTTGTCGAGGGTACGGTCTGGGGCATCGACTCCTACGACCAGTGGGGCGTCGAGCTGGGCAAGCAGCTTGCCAAGCAGATTACCCCGGCCTTCCACGACGACGCCGCCAAGGCCGAGCAGGACGCTTCGACCCAGGCGCTCATCGAGTTCTACCGCGCGCATCGCAAGTAGTCGCTGCTGTTAACGCATCGCGCCTTATAGTCAGGGGCCCGTATCCTATCGGATGCGGGCCCCTTTGCTTTGCCGTGGTCCCGGGGCGCACGGCCTTTGTGGAACATCGCCGGAGCGTCGCGTGCTGCGAGGGCCCTGCGTCTAGAGCTCGGCCTCCGCATGGCCTCGCTGCGCCTCGGGCAGCTCCCCGTAGAGCGGATGGTCTTCGAGCCTAAAGCGCTCGACCTGTTCGGGAGTGCGACCGCGCACAAAGAGCCACGAGCGATCGATCGGCGTCGCCATGAGCGTGCTGGGCAGTGCGTCGGCGCGGTCTGAAAACACCCGGGCGCTCTCGGGATCCTGGAACGCCAGCACCAGATGCGTGTCGCAGTTGCCCATGATGGAGCGTGCGCGTGCCTCGCCATAGAGCGCATCGAGCTGATTGGTCGACTGCAATAGCAGCGTTGCCCAGATGTTGCGGCTTCGGATAATCGAGAGCACGTTGTCGATCTGGGGGATCTGCAGATTTGCGAAGTCATCGAGCATAAAGCGCACGGGCACGGGCAGGCTGCCGTCGGGCTGCCTATCGGCTTCGCGAATGAGGCCCATAACCGCCTGCGTAATAAAGAGGCCGGTCAGCGGATCGAGATTGCGGTCAATATCGCTTACGGTTACAAACAGGGCGCAGGGGGTGTGTCCCATGGAAGCGAAGTCCACCTGATGAAACTCATGATAGAGCTGTGCCGCACCGTCGAATCCCAGACACATGACCTTTTCGGCAAGGATGCCGACGATGCTCGCGTGCATGCGCTCGGCATTTTGCGTAATGGCGTAGCGCCGCCATAGCGAGAGGGCATAGCTTTGGGGGTCGGTCGTGATCAGGTCGTCAAACAATCGACCCGTGGCACCGTCCTGCAGGTGCTCGATCAGCTTGATGACCGAGCTGATCGTCTGCTCGTCGGCGGGTAGCTGTTCGGTGACGTAGGCGATAAGACACGACAGCAGGGTTGCCGCCGCATTATCTCAATTAGGCTGGTTGTTGTCCTCGATGGGGCAGATGGCCTTTGCCACCGAGAGGATGTCCTGCTGGTTGGGCCTGCCGTCCGCCTTGCGGCGAATGTGCCTCAGGGGGTTGTAGCCGCAGCGCTCGATGCCGGGCGCAAGGGCCGGGACGGTGTTGAGGTCGGCGAAGTTGAGACATTGCACGCGGTAGCCGTGGGCTGCCAGCACGGGTCCCACTTCGCGACAGAGCGTGCCTTTGGTGTCGAGCACGATGTAGCTTGCGTTCATTTGCAGCAGGTTGGGCTTGAGGACGTTTCGGGTCTTGCCGGCTCCCGAGGGGCCGATCACAAGTGCGTTGTTGTTGAGTCCCGTTTGGCGGGTGTCGCAGGAAAGCGTTCGATCCTTGGCGAGGATGGTGGACGATGCGGACTCAGATGCGGCGAGGCGGCTGGCGAGGTTAGACATGGGCGACCTCCTTGGTGGTCGAGAGGATTTCGTGGGCAAAGCCGAGCTCGACGGCGCGCTCGGCCGAAAGGTAGGTGTCTTTTGCAGTGAGGGACTGGATGCGCTTGGGCGTGAGGCCGCTGCGGTCCGAGAGGATTTGCGTGAGGGTCTTGCGGGTCTGCATGAGACGCCGGCTGGTTTCCTGCAGCGCAAGTGCCGAGCCGCCTGCCCCCTGGGGGATCAGCGGGTCGTGAATCATGAGCTCTGCATGGGGCGCCATACGGCGATCGTCGCCGCCCATAAAGATCACGGCGCCCATGGACGCGGCGAATTCCAGGCAGACGGTGCGGATGGGGCACGATGCGAGGCGCATGGCGTCATAGATTGCAAGACCCGATCGCACGCTTCCGCCGGCGCTGGCGACAAATATGGTGATGGGGCGGCTGGGGTCGGTGGCATCGAGCAGGCGGATCTGCTGGCATAGGTCGTGGGCCATCGGGGTTTCGATGTTTCCCATGACGGAGAGCTCGCGACGGGCGAGCATCTCATCGTAAATGCTGGTGAGCGTGATACCTCGGGCGGATTCACGCATGGTGAGGGGGCTGATGATGGGGGAATGATTGGTGTCAATGAGGACTCCTTTCTGTTGGTTGTGTTGTGGAATAGGATTGTTGCCCGCGGAGGGGCTGGCGGGCTACAGGGTTCGTCCGAGCCTGAGATCGAGCTCGGTTGTGGGGCAGGTTGCCTGTTCGTGCGGCTCGCAAGCGCCAAGGGCTCCAAAGCGATGGAGCGTTGCGACGGGCGTGGTGTAGGCGAGCCGCAGCTGATGCTCGACAGGGGCACATCCGTCATTTTTGTAATGAGCCGCGTAGTACTGCGCGATGCTGGCGTTCATCTCGCTGCCATTGCGATGGCGCTCAAACTGGCGTCTGCAGGTCTCGATGATCTTTGCTACCGACTTGGGCGCCGTCGCGGGAACAAGGGCGAGATAGCCCTCAAATAGCTCGTTGATGCTCAGGAGGCACAGCAGGTCGATCAGTGTCCTTATGGCTGCTCCCTCGGCGGAAAAGTGCGCGGTCATGCGGTTATATCGGTTGCGGTCGACGATGGCCGCATGGGGTCTTGGAGTTTTCTGCCCCGTGGTCCCGGGCTTTTGCCGCGCCTGTGTATTGAGCTCGACGTTGCAGCGCTTGAGGCCGTCCAACGGAAGGAACAGTGCGGTGCGCAGGGTGTTCCGCTTGCTTTCGAGTTCATGACGCTCGTCGGGTTCCCATTCGAGCTTGAGTTTCGTGTCGAGCGCCGTAAGCATATGGGCTAGGCAGCCTACGGTAAGAACGTACGAATCGTTGTCGCGTTTTGGGGCATAGGGGTCTGTCAGCTTGCGAATGTCGGGGTCGCCCATGATCTTTGTGCAGCGCTTCAGCAGTTGAGGGTGGTCGGCCAAGATCGTCGCGAGCGGTAGCGACGCGTAGTTCTTGATGGTCGCGGCGGCAAAGGCGGCATCATATTCGTTTGCATATGCTCGCTCAATGCGGGCATCCAGAATGCTTTTCTTATCGCCGTCTTCAGCGTGGTGGTTTGCCATAGCTTCTCCAATCGGTTGATGTTCGTGCTGTTTGTTGATGTGTTGGTTGTCGTGAGTGATGTGCTTGCCGTGGGTGATGTGCTGACGTTGGGGTGCTATGCGGTTTTCAATGAGCCCGTGAGGCAGTTGCTGCAGGGGCGGGATGGAACGGCCCATGCAAGGCGGAAGGCATCGTGCTCAAAATCGAGACAGCAATGCCCTGGGTGCCTCACATGTGGCAGTTACCTCATTAAGTTGTCATTGCGTTTGGGGCTGTACTTTGCCGATCTTCTTTCTCTTACACGCTAAAACTCAAACTTCATATGCTCGATCTACTTAAAACCGCAACGGCGGTCTTTTATCAACTTATATGTCGGAACGCGTCTTTGCAAGTACTTTTTTGCGTTTGTTTCAAATGGGGTGGTTTTGCAACCGTCATGCGCGCGCTGTGCGAACGTGCCCCGGCTCGGATAAGATAGTGCGCGATAAAAACGATGCAAGGAGGCACATATGGCAATTAAAGCGATCGCGATGGATATCGACGGTACGCTCACCAACGATCAGAAAGTGATTAGCCCGCGTACGCGCGAGAAGCTGCTCGCGGCGCAGGAGTCGGGTATTAAGCTCATCTTGGCTTCGGGCCGTCCCGCATGGGGACTGCACGCCTTGGCGCAGGAGCTCGACCTTCAAAACCATGACGGTCTGCTGGTTGCCTTTAATGGCGCGCATGTGGTCGACGCTCAGACCGATGAGGTCCTTTTTGACCAGGCTATGCCGGCTGACGAGCTGCACCGTCTGATTGATCACCTGCGTAATTTTGACGTGATCCCTATGATTTCGCTCGGTCGCGATTTGCATGTCGTGGATTCGTATCACTGCATGATCACGCTGCCTGACGGCTCGCAGAAAAACATCGTCAAATACGAGCGCGATGCGTGCGATCTTAAGATTCGCGAGGTGGAGAGCCTGCATGAGGTCGCTGATGCTTATCCCGTGGACAAGCTGCTGACGGCGGGCGATCCGGCCTACCTGCAGGCGCATTACGAGGAGATGTATGCGCCCTTTAAGCAGACGCTTTCGGGCATGTTTACGGCCGACTGGTACTTTGAGTACACGGCGCCCGGTATCGACAAGGCCCGCGCACTCGAGGGTGCCCTGCCCAAGCTCGGCATCGATGCCAGTGAGGTCGTATCGTTTGGCGACGGCCAGAACGACAAGTCCATGATTGAGTGGGCCGGCACCGGTGTTGCCATGGGTAACGCCGTCGAAGAGGTTAAGGCTGTAGCCCAGATGGTGACCGCCGATAACAACGAAGATGGCATTGCGGTGGCGCTGGATAAGCTGCTGGGTTAGAATCGCCGATTAATGCATGGCTCGGGCGCCTGCTTGCGGGCGTCCTTTTGTTAGGGAGGGTGCCGTGTCCGCATTTCCGTTCGACGCCGTTATCTTTGACATGGACGGCGTCATTGTCGATACCGAGTATTACTACTTGGGCGAGACTGCCGCGTTTGCCAAGGAGCTTGGACTTAATCTGACTCAAGAGGAGTTGAATGGGCAGGTCGGTACCTCGCATCAGTTCTTCCTGCATATGCTGGTCGATTGGTTTGAGCGCGCCGGTAAGGGACACTTCACTGGCGAGGAGGCGTTGGCCCGTTGGGACGAGTGGGCGCATAAGCGTCCGCGTGACTATCAGGCTTTGATTAACCCAGGCGCCGTGGATACGATTCGAGAGCTGCCGCGCCGTGGCGTTCGCGTGGCGCTTGCCAGCTCGTCTCCCATGGTTAGCATCGAGGAAGTGCTCAACGCATGCGGGCTGTCTGATGCCTTTGAGTATGTGGTGAGCGGCGAGCAGTTTAAGGAGAGCAAACCCGAGCCCGACATCTACCTGCATGCGCTGGACCTGCTGGGGCTGCCCGCGAATCGTTGCTGCTGCGTTGAGGATTCCGTTCCGGGCATTACCGCGGGTAAGCGAGCCGGCCTGACGGTCATTGCCAAGCGCGAGGAACGCTTTGGCTTTAGCCAGGATGCCGCGGACAAGATTATCGACCAGCTGCCGGAGCTGCTCACGCTTTCTTAGGAGCGCGGTAGTTGCGCGTTTTTCGGGTCAGATGAGTAAATACCCGACATTTTGGTGCGGCAGCAAGCATACTTTATGCTAATGCGGGCTTAAGGGCTTGTTGAATGCCCTTGAGCCCGCTTTTGACTTAATTGTGCTGGGAGAGGGTATATGCCACCGACTGAAGGGCTAACTGACGGTAAAGCAGCGATACCGCTGTACCAACAGGTCATTGATATCATTAAAAACGAAATCAACTCCGGCGCCTACAAGGCAGGCGCGCGGATACCCAACGAATTCGAATTGGCTGAGAGCTATAAAGTTGGCCGCGTTACCGTGCGACGCGCTATTGAGGAGCTCGTTCAGCAGGGCTATCTAACGAAGCGACAGGGGAAAGGCACGTTCGTCAATGCCCCCAAGCTCAAGCGCAAGATTCGCCAGAAGGATGACGTCCAGAGTTTTTCGGACGCATGCCGCGTTAACGGAATGGAACCGGGGGCGTGTGTCATTTCGAGAAAGATACTGCCGGCGGATTCTACCGAAGCACAGTTCTTTGGTGTTCCCGTTGGAACTGACTTGATTTGCGTCGAGCGTGTGCGTACTGCCGATGGCGTCCCCGTCATGCTTGAGAACAACATATACGTTTACGAGGACAACGCCTATCTATCAACGGCGCCTCTATCTAACCAATCCATTTTTGAGTTCGTGCGCAACCAGACTGGCCGCATGCCCGCGTTTACCGACCCGTGCACGCTCGAGATCGCGTGCGCATCGCCCGAGGTCGCTCGGTTGCTGGCGGTTCCCGTTGGCGAACCCTTGTTTTATATGGAAGCCTTCTTTTTCGATGAGCAACGGCGGCCGTTTATCATCGGTCGTCAGCGGATCGTTGGGTCTCGCTACGTTTTTGACATCTAGGACATTGCGAATGGAAACGCCCGGTGGATCATCTCACCGGGCGCTTCCATACCGTTCACGGCGCGAACGCGACCGTTCAACCGCGTTGCGGCAATCAGTTTGAAATTATCTTGATGACGGGAAAAGCTGCTGGTAATCTATAGAACGTCATAGAACGTTTGCCTTATGCAAGCGTTGAAGCGAGATGCGATGCAGTCTCGAGTTCTTTGGAGGTATCTATGTCAGATACGAAGGCGAAGAAGACAAACAGACGTTTTAAGTTCAAATTACCGCATGTCTATACGATCATGTTCTTGCTGATCGTTGTCTTTGCGGTCCTGACTTGGATCGTTCCCTCGGGTCAGTATCAGCGCAAGACGATTTCGACAGCGGCGGGCGAGCGCGAAGTCGCCGTTGCTGGAACCTATGAACAGGTCGATAAGAACTACACCGATTCCGAGACCGGCGAGACCATCAATCTGGGTCAGGATATCTTCGCGGTCCTGCAAGCGCCCACTAAGGGCATCCAGGAGGCTGCCGACGTCGTTGCGTTCGTCTTATTGATTGGCGGATCGTTCGCAATCATCACCAAGACCAACGCTTTGAATGCCGGCATGAGCCGTGTGATTAAAAAGCTCAAGAACAAGGACATCCTCATCATTCCCATTACGATGACGTTGCTGTCCATTTGCGGCACTACGTTTGGCATGTCTGAGGAAGCCCTGCCGTTCTATGCCATCTTCATTCCCTTCATGATGGGTATCGGCTATGACTCGATGACGGCATTCATCATCTGCTTCCTTGGTCCTAACCTGGGATATTGTGCTTCGACCATCGACCCGTTTAATGTTTTGATCGCCCAGGGCATCATTGGCATCGAGGGCAATCCTCAGCTGTGGCTGCGCGCCGTTTCTTGGGTCATCTTTACTGCCGTCGGTATCGCATGGGCCATGCGCTACGCTATGCGCGTCAAGAAAAACCCCGAGTCGTCCATTACGTACGAGGACGACAAGCTCAAGCGTGTTGAGTTTTCCGTGACCGATGTCTCCATCGAGGAAGAGTTCACTACCCGTCAGAAGCTCGTACTTATCGATTTTGCCTGCGGTATGGGCATTATCGTCTGGGGTCTTGTTACCCAGGGCTGGTACATGAATGAGATTTCCGCCGTGATCCTTGGCATGAGCTAGATTGCCACTATCCTGCGACGTCTTGGCGTGACCAGCAGACGATCGCTGAGGAGTTCGTTAAAGGTCTCGCCGAGTTTGCGTACGCGGCTATCGTTATCGGTAGCGCTCGCGGCATTCTGGTCATCGCCGAGGGCGGCATGATCATCGACACCATCCTCCAGGCGCTCGCTACTGCGCTCGCCGGTGCACCCGCTGCCGTCTACACCACGTTTATGTATATCGTCCTTGGCCTGCTCTCTTTGCTGGTTCCCTCGAGTTCTGGACTTGCGGCGCTCCCCATGCCCGTCATGGGTCCGCTGACCGAGCTTATGGGCCGCAATCCCGAAGCGGCCGTTACCGCGCGCCAGTTTGCTAATCAGACCATCAACACCATCAGTCCCGTGGCGGGCATGACGGTCGCCGGCCTTGCCGTGGCTAAGATTTCGTTTGGCCAATGGTGGAAGACCATTTGGAAGTACTTCATTTTCATGGTCGTCTTTGGCCTGATCGTAACGGCAATCTCTGGCATGCTTCCGGAGTAGGTGGTTGTGATGTCTGATCGTTTACCGGTCCTGACGTCTAAGCGCGTCTTTAGCGGTACGGGGGGCCTGCCGTTCGAAGGTTTCGTAGCGGTCCGTGGCAATCGAATTGAGGCGGTTGGCACCAAGTGTGAGGTAGCTTCGTATTTGACCCAGGCGGACGAGGTAGTTGATCTGGGCGACCGTACCGTCATGCCTGGCCTGATCGATGTGCATACCTTCTATACAGGCTGGGCGCTGCGGACGTTGGGGTCTGATCTGTCCGGCATCGCTGATGCCAAAGAGGCCGTGTCGCTCTTGCGTGCATGGAAAGAAGATCATCCGGATTGCGCGGCGGCTTTTGGCCACAGCCTACCCGAAACGTTGGCATCGGATGCCGAGAACGCAAATACGGCAGCTGTGTTTGACGATTGTTTTGGCGATATCCCTGTCGTCTGCTTTACACCGGGTGCGGAGACCTGCGTTCTCAATGCTGCCGCCAGTGCACGATACGGCTTTACACCCCAGGCGTGCTATGCCGAGAAGATCTGGCGCATGATGAGCGATTTCCTCGCGCTGCCCGAGGTACGTGCGGGGTATTCGGACTACATGAGCATGCTTAACGAGCGCGGCGTTACCGCCATCAAGGAGTTGGCGTTTGATGACTACTACGGTTTTGCCGACGAAATGGCTCGCCGTGAGGAATCTGGTGAGCTGACGGTTCGCGTCTCTATGATGTCGCAGCCGGTGGGTGCCGGTGCAATTCTGGCATATGCCCGCGAGGCACGAGAGCGCTTCCGGGGACCGTTCGTTCGTTTTTCTGGCTTCAACCGTATGACCGATCGCGGCGTATGGGCGGGGCATGCCGAGATGAATGACCCCTAAGAGGACACGGCCGATGCGGGCGCTGCCGGCAAGACGGTTGTCGAGGAGCCCGAGTGGGATCTGATTGAGAACGAGCTGCGCGCAATTGATGCTGACGGCTTCCGATATTCCTTGCATTGCCAGGGCGATGGCGCCGTTCGTCGCACCGTGGCGCTCTATGCCTCGCTGCCTCGAGACGAGCATGGACGGTTGCTTCGCCGCCATGCGATTACCGATCTCGAGAACTCTGATCCGACCGATCTTGTCAAGTTTGGCAAGTTAGGTGGAATTTGCGAGGTCTATCCGCAGATTCTGACGCTGGACCGGCGCGAGGATTGCCTGTCGATGATGCGTCGACAAATTGGCAAGACGCGACTTTTGCACAGCTGGAATCGCCGCGGCATGGAAGATTCCGGATGCACGGTGTGCTGTGGTACGGATTTGCCGCTGCTGATTCCGAGCCTGGGCGAGTCAATCTACAGTGCGTGCGGCGGATACTTCGACGATGGACTGCCCGTGAATGAGGCCAACGCGCTGACGCTTGTCGAGCTCTTGCGTGCTTGGACTGCCGGGGGCGCGTACGATCTGATGCGCGAAGACGAGCTGGGTACGCTCGAGGTCGGCAAGCTTGCTGATATCTGCGTGCTCGATCGGGATGTGTTCGACCTCGATTATCGCGACGCACGCGATCTTTCGGTTGATATGACGATGTCGGACGGACAAATCGTGTTCGATCGAAATAAGGAGGCATAGGATGTCTGAATCCAAGCCGACGCTGCGCCGCGAACAGATTGCGGGCATGAATATCCACTACATCATGTGGTCGCTCGATTACTTCCTTGATGTGCAGCAGCGTTTGGGCTTTGAGTCCATTGAGCTGTGGTGTGCGGAGCCGCATGTGACACTCGACCATACGGGCTACTTTGAGGCTGAGGTCCTGGCGAAAAAAGCTGCAGACCGTGGGCTTAGGTATCGTACTCTGTGCCCCGAGAATGTTGTCTATCCTTGGCAATACTGCGCACGCAAACCGCTGCATGAACAGCGCAGCCTGGCGTACTTTAAGCACGGCATTGAGCTTGCCGAGGTACTTGGGTGCGACCGTATGTCCGTCAACTCGGGCTGGGGCGACTGGGACGAGGACCGCGAGGAAGCCTGGAAGCGCAGCCGCGAGCACATGTCCATTCAGGCGGAGTATGCCGGCGAGCACGGTCTGGTGCTTACGATGGAAAGCCTGCGTCCCGAGGAGAGCAACCTTGTGACGACGGTTTCCGATGCGAAGCGCATGATTGACGAGGTCGCGAGCCCGTACTTACAGCCCATGGTTGATACAACCGCGATGGGCGTTGCAGGCGAGACGCTCGAGGACTGGTTTGCCGCCTTTGGTGATGGGGCAATTCACGAGATGCACTTTATCGACGGTGATCCGTATGGCCATCTGGTGTGGGGCGATGGCAAGCACGCTATGGACGCCTTCGTTGCCACGCTCAACGCCCATGGTTTCGACGGCATGCTGGGCCAGGAAATCACGGACGGTCGTTACTATGATGACCCGGCGGCGGCAGATGCCAAGAACATGGCCGCATTCGAGAAATATCTGATTGACTAAAACAACTATCGGCCACGCAACCAACGTCATTGATTGTGGACCAAACAAGAAAGGAACTGGATATGAACGCACACGACCTGATCAAAGAGGCAATTGCCGAGAAGGGCAAGTTCGACAGCGTCTACTGGATTGCTTGCGGTGGCTCCATGATCGATTTGATCCCGGCTCATGAGCTTCTGCAGCGCGAGGCAACCACCTTCACTTCGTATATCTATACGGCTCGCGAGTTTGATATCATGCGCCCGCGCCGCTTGGGTGAGAAATCCCTGGTCATTGCTTGCAGCCACAGTGGCAACACCCCCGAGGTCGTCGAGGGCTGTGAGATTGCCCTTGCTGCCGGCGCTACGGTGATCGCCCAGACCGACAACGCTGGATCCAAGATTGACTCCGGCAAGTGGACCACGTGGGTCTACCCGTGGGGCGAGGGCGTGCCGCAGGCCGAGGTCCCCGCTGGCATTTCGCTGTCGCTTGCGGCCGAGCTGCTCGATCAGCAGGAGGGCTACGCCGATCTTGCCGATATGTATGCCGGTATTGCTGAGATGGATAAGATTCTTCCTCCGGCACGCGAGAAGGTAAATGCCGAGCTGGGCGATAGTTTTGCAAAGCTTTGCAAGGAGCACGAGTTCTTCTACATTCTGGGCAGCGGTCCCAACTTTAGCCAGACCTACGGTTTCGCTATCTGCTCTCTTATGGAGATGCAGTGGCAGCACTGCAGCTACATCCACTCTGCCGAGTACTTCCACGGCCCCTTCGAGGCTACTCAGGATGGCGTTTTTTACTTCCTGCAGATGGGCTCCAGCGAGTGCCGTGCTATGGACGAGCGCGCCCTGGCGTTCCTTAAGACGCATACCGATACGCTGATGGTGCTTGATGCCAAGGAGTACGGTATGGAAGCCGTGCCGGCGAGCGTCCGTGCCTATCTGGACCCGGTGCTGTTCTACGCCATGAACTGCGAGCTGCGCGCCGCACGCGGCAAGGTGTTTGATCACGATCCCGATTTCCGCCGCTATATGGGTGTTGTCGAGTACTAGAAGGGGCAAAGGCCATGGCATTTAACGTTAACGCGCTCGGATTTGGCGACAACGTCGTCGATCGCTACGAGCATATCCACACCATGTATCCCGGCGGCAATGCGGTGAACTTCGCCGTTTATGCCAAGAAATGCGGTGCCGCACGCTCTGCATACATGGGCATTTTTGGCAATGACGCCGCTGCCGAGCATGTCATTGCAAGCCTCGAGGATGAGGGTATCGAGCTTGACAAGTGCGAGCAGATGATTGGCGAGAACGGGGCGGCTCGCGTGACCGTCGTTGACGGTGACCGTGTCTTCCTTGGCTCCAACGAGGGCGGTATCCGTGGCGATGCGCGCTATGTCCTTGATCGCTTTGACCTTGCGTACATGAAGCAGTTCGATGTGGTTCATTCGGGCAACTACTGCTTTACCGAGCGCGAGCTGCCCAAGTTGAAGGCTGCGGGCGTCACGGTCTCTTTTGACTTTTCGGACGACTCCACCGACGAGTACTACGAGCAGATTGCGCCCTACGTCGATTTCGCTTTCTTTAGTGCGGCGGATGCCGCGAGCGAGGACGAGATTCGCGAGCGGCTGGCATGGGTGAAGGGTCTGGGTCCGCGTTTTGTGTCGGCTACGGCGGGCGCCGAGGGCTGCATTGCTTACGACGGCGAGCGTTATTACCGCCAGCTGGCTAAACCGGTAACGGACATGAAGGACACCATGGGGGCGGGCGACTCGTTCCTCACCTCGTTTTTGATGTGCTATCTCGATTCCGTCAAGCGTGGTGAGGATGGCGCCGAGGCCATCGAGCGCGCGCTCGACTTTGCTGCTGGGTTTGCTTCGACCGTGTGCGGCATGGAAGGTTCTTGGGGCCACGGAGCACCAATCGTCGAATAGCCGAGCGGTCCCGGGGGGGGGGGGGGGGCAGCCTAATATGAGTACTGTGACTAATTTATGCGCAGCATAATCAACCCCTTCAGATGTGATTTGAGCTTCTGGAGGGGTTTAAGATTTGCGAAAACGCAGGATGAATGACTGTAAAAGCTTTAATTAGCGGACAATCGAGGATTATTCTGGCGGTTGGGAAGTTAAAAGTAATGTATCCATTCCGGTAGCAGTACTCATATTTGGCATTTTTTGCACACAGGGGTTAGCGAAGGTCAAATACAGAGCGCGCATTTGCTAAAACTGCCGACTCAATGTGCTTAGCGTCACAGTTTTTGAGTGAGGCAATGCGCATCGAGGTCCTTGTGAGCGATCTGATGAGCGACTGTGCGCTTGTTTCTGTGTTTCGCTCGGCTGGCGCATCGGTCTCGAGCAGTAGACGGTCGAGTGGAATCTGTCGGGCATATTCGCGTCCACGTTTAGACGCAAGCATGCGTTCGTTGACGGAAAAACTACAGCCCGCATTACGCGCGCGGGCGAGTTCGTCCGAAGTGCCGCTAAACCAGTGGAAGATGATAGCGGGGGAGTCGGAGTTTGGGATGAGTAGTCCATGCGATTCGAGGACGTCCAGTACGGCTCCTGCCGAACGAACGGCGTGAATTGATATCACACGCCCGACAAGAGGATGCTGCACGAGCGCATCGCAGAGCCGGTCAAGCGCCTGTATTTGTAGCGGCTCGCTTCCTGCAAAGCGTGCGGAAAAGTCGAGTCCCACCTCGCCGATGTAGCGCTCTTGGGCAGCAACTTCGCAAAGCAGATCGACTTCGGCAGGACCGCAGCGGCCGTCGGCGAGCCACCAGGGGTGGAGCCCAACGCCAGCGATGATGCCTGGTAGGCGACGGGCGCGCTCGTTTGCGGCCGAAAAGTCGCGTGGGTCGACCCCGCAGTCAAAGAGCCCCAGACCCAACGCCGCCGACTCACTGGCTGCAGCATCGGGGCCGAGCATCAAATCAAGATGACAATGCGTGTCAAAGAATTGCGGTTCCATCGCAGGACATTCTGCTAGTCCAGGCGCTGGCCATCGGCGCGTACGCGCTCGGTGCCGCGCCCACTGATCTGGCGGATAACCTCGCCGGCAATCATCTGGCCCATGATGGGCGGCATATAGCTGGCAGTGCCCAACTCGGTACGCTCGTGGATGTTGGAAGGGTCGCGGGGCTGGGTCTTAACCGATTCCTCGCAGCTAAATAGAACACGCAGGCTCTTGATTCCGCGCTTCTTACATTCTTTGCGCATGATGCGACTCATGGGGTCACGTACCGTATCGAAAATGTCAGCAAAGCGGAGGCACTCGGGATGGAGTTTGTTGGCCCCGCCCATGGAGCTAACCAAACGAATGTCGCGGTCCTGAGCATATTTGGCAATGGTGAGCTTGGCCGAGATGGTGTCGATGGCGTCGACGACGTAGTCGAGCTTGCCGTCCGTCTGCTCCAATACGCTTGCGAAGAAATCATCGATGTTGTCGCTCAGCAAGTATTCAGTTCGCTTGATGACGGTGGCGGCGGGATTGATGTCGTGGATCATGGCTTCCATAACATCGACCTTGCGCTTGCCGATGGTGCTGTGAAAGGCGATGGCCTGGCGATTGATATTGCTGGGCGCGATGATGTCCTTGTCCAGAATGACGAAATGACCGATGCCGCCGCGGGCGAGTGCCTCGCAGCAGTTGGAGCCCACGCCTCCGCAGCCGAGCACCAGCACCGTAGCATCGGCGAGCTTATCGAGTGCCTCGCGGCCCATGATGATCTCGAGCTTGGTGTCGCGTGTCTCGACGAGGGCGGCAGCGGTTTCGGTCATAGACATCCTCCGATGGGGAAGCGAATCGTGTTTTAGCTATTGCCATTATAGGTGTTATCGCGATTCCATTTGAGCCCTTGGGCTTGTTGAAATGGGATCGGGGTTCGCATTAGATGAAGCAGATGGCACCCGTTGCAGCGGGTTGGCCAACTCCCAAACACGTTTGTAGCGTGAGAAGTGGCCGTCTTCGCATTACGCGGAGGCGGCTATTTTTTTGAGTACAAGATTAGATAGTTAGACAAACATCTAAATATCGAGTATAGTGTGCGCGTCATGAGAGATGATGAGAGGAGGTCTTATGCCGGGAGAGGGTTTTAAGGCGCTTGCCGATCCAACGCGACGGCGCATTTTGGAGTTGCTGCGCGAGGGCAATTGCACGGCGGGGGAGCTTGCCGAGCATTTCGATATCAGTAAGCCGTCGCTAAGCCATCACTTGGCGACGCTCAAAAACGCCGGGTTGGTGACCGACGAGCGCCATGGCCAAAACATCGTATACAGCTTAAACACCACCGTCATGCAGGATTTAATTGGCTGGTTTATGGGCTTTACAAACACGGAAGGTGATAAGGATGAATAACGAAAACAAGGGCATTCACCCCACGGGGGTATCGTCGCGTGTGTGGATTGTGCTGGTCGCTCTGTGCGTCGCCAATGTCGTAGCGCACCTCATGGTGATGCCGAGCTTGCCTGCGCAGATTCCCACGCACTGGGGCGCGAACGGCGCCGTCGACGGTTGGGGTCCTAGCTGGATGGCCTCCGCGCTCGGCGTGCTGCCTCTGGCGCTTCTCGCAATGTTCTGCGTGGTGCCGCGCATCGACCCCAAAGGTGAGGCATATCGAACCTCGGGCAAGTTCTACCAGGGCTTCGTAATCGCCTTCACCTTGTTCATGTGCGCCATAAGCTGGCTGGGAGAGCTTACGGTCTGGGGCGTGGTGCCGGCGGTCGGTTCGGTTAACGTGCTGATTTCCGGTGTTGTCGGTTTGCTGTTCATCGGCGTAGGCAACTATTTGCCGCGTGTGAAGCAGAATTATACGCTCGGTATCAAGACACCTTGGGCGCTTGCCGATCCCGAAAACTGGCGCCGTACGCAGCGTTTTGGCGGCGCCTGCTTTATGGTGCTGGGTATTGGCCTGATTGTGATGGGCGTGGCAGGCAGCGTGCTTTCGAGTGAAGTCGTCGCCGCGGTGATTGCGGTTCTGGCGTTTGGTTCGGTTGGAGCCGTCTACGTCTACTCGTATCTGTTGTGGCGCAAATCGCAGCGAGCCGCTCGTTAAGGTTGCGGAAAACTAGCGTACGCAGTTCATAGTATGTTCCGGGGGACTTTTCCCAGGTAGTATTAGGGGGTGTGGGCAACCATGCCCCTTTTTCGTTACGTTTCAGAGCTGGTTTTCTCATTTCGTTTCCACTAAAGCGAATCAAGAATAGGGAAACAACAGGTAGAAAGGATAAAACAGACAAATGGCGGAGTTTATCTACCAGATGTATCAGGCTCGCAAGGCCCATGGCGACAAGGTAATCCTTGACGACGTGACCCTGAGCTTCTACCCCGGTGCCAAGATCGGCGTCGTGGGCCCCAACGGTATGGGCAAGTCGACCCTGCTCAAGATTATGGCCGGCATCGAGGAGGTCTCCAACGGCGATGCCAGGCTCACCCCCGGCTACACCGTGGGCATCCTGCAGCAGGAGCCGCCGCTCGACGACGACAAGACCGAAATCGAGAACGTGCGCATGGCGTTAGGCGATATGATCGCCAAGGTCGCTAGCTTCAATAAGCTCGGCGAGGAGATGTGCGACCCGGACTGCGACATGGACGCCCTCATGGCCGAGATGGGCAAGCTCCAGGACGAGATCGACGCCGCCGACGGCTGGGATATCGATTCCAAGCTCGGCCAGGCCATGGACGCCCTGCAGCTGCCCGATTCCGACATGCCGGTCAACGTACTTTCCGGCGGCGAGCGCCGTCGCGTGGCCCTGTGCAAGCTGCTGCTCGAGGCTCCCGACCTGCTGCTGCTCGACGAGCCCACGAACCACCTGGACGCCGAGTCGATCCTGTGGCTCGAGCACTTCCTGCACAACTACCAGGGCGCGGTGCTTGCCGTCACGCACGACCGCTACTTCCTGGATAACGTTGCCGAGTGGATCTGCGAGGTCGACCGTGGTCACCTTTATCCCTACAAGGGCAACTACTCCACGTATCTGGAGACCAAGGCCGCCCGTATCGAGGCGCAGGGCAATCGCGACGCCAAGCTCGCCAAGCGCATGGAGGCCGAGCTCGAGTGGGTACGCAGCTCGCCCAAGGCCCGTCAGGCCAAGAACAAGGCCCGTCTGGCTCGCTACGAGGAGATGGAGGCCGAGGCCCGCGCAAGCCAGAAGCTCGACTGGACCGACATCCGCATTCCCGTTGGACCGCGTCTGGGCAACAAGGTGCTTGAGGCCCATCACCTGCACAAGGAGTTCGATGGCCGTGTGCTCATCGACGACCTATCGTTCACCCTGCCGCGTAACGGCATCGTGGGCGTCATCGGCCCCAACGGCGTCGGTAAGACCACGTTGTTCAAGACCATCGTGGGCCTGGAGCCGCTGACTTCGGGCGAGCTCGAGGTGGGCGAGACCGTCAAGATTTCTTACGTCGACCAGAACCGTTCCGGCATCGACCCCGATAAGAACCTATGGGAGGTCGTCTCGGACGGCTTGGATCACATGATGGTCGGCGAGACCGAGGTCCCCAGCCGCGCGTATGTGGCGAGCTTTGGCTTTAAGGGCCAGGACCAGCAGAAGCGCGCTGGCGTGCTCTCCGGTGGCGAGCGCAACCGTCTGAACTTGGCGCTTACGCTCAAGCAGGGCGGCAACCTGCTGCTCCTCGACGAGCCCACGAACGACCTCGACGTCGAGACGCTGTCCTCGCTCGAGGCGGCGCTGCTCGAGTTCCCGGGCTGCTCGGTGGTCATTAGCCACGACCGTATGTTCCTGGACCGTGTCGCCACGCACATTCTGGCGTGGGAGGGCACCGACGAGAATCCGGGCAACTGGTATTGGTTCGAGGGCAACTTCGAGGCCTATCAGGCCAACCGCATCGAGCGCCTGGGCGAGGACGCAGCCCAGCCGCATCGTATTCACCGCAAGCTGACGCGTGACTAATTTGTTACGCGGTTTTCCAAACCGCGTAACTGCTCGACGCTGCAAATGTCCCAGAGCGGCAATCTGACGTTCAATCGTCGCTTGCGTACCAAAGTACGCGGCGCTCCTCTTTCACGTCACCTTGCGCGCTTAGGGGCGGTCTCGCTCATATGACCCAATCCGCTGTCAAGAGCCACAATGGCCCCGCCGACC
>CAJMSV010000034.1 GCA_905216175.1 uncultured bacterium
GCCGTTGAGCAGGCCCATCTTATACATGGTATACAGAAGCTTGCGGTGCGACGGCTTGAACCCGTCGATCTCCGGGAACGCGCGGGACACGTTGGTGCTCATGGCGTAGGGCATGTAGTTCACTTCGAGGGTTTGCGTGATGGGCTGCTCCACCACCTCGGAGTGCAGGCCGATCACGTTGGGGTTGTCCACATGCTTCTTCTTCGGTTGTGCTTTGGTCTTTCTTGCCACGGTCTCCCCTTGATGCGAATGGGCGGGCGCCGTCTTGCGCGCGCCCGCCGGGTTAGATCTTCAACAGCCTTGCGAAAGGCGCCTTATTGCAGGTCAAGCTGGTCGAGGTATTCCCTGCCATGCTCGGCGATGTGACGTTTGCGGCCCTCGTCGTCGTTACCCAACAGCAGGTTGAACATGGTTTCCATACGCTCGACGTCCTCGGGCTCCACCTTGATCAGGCGGCGCGTCTCGGGGTTCATGGTGGTGAGCCACATCATGTCCGGATCGTTCTCACCAAGACCCTTGGAGCGGTTGATGGAGCACTTTTGGTCGCCGATCTCTTTGAGGATGCCGTTCTTCTCGAGCTCGGTGTAGGCAAAGTAGGTCTTTTCTTTGCAGTTGATCTCGTAGAGCGGCGACTCGGCGATATACACGTAACCCTCGTCGATAAGCGTGGGCACCAGGCGATAGAGCATGGTGAGCACGAGCGTGCGGATGTGATAGCCGTCGACGTCGGCGTCCGTACAGATGATGACCTTGTTCCAGTTGAGGTTGTCCAGGTCAAAGGCGCCGAGGTTCTTGATGCGCTTGTCCTTGATTTCCACGCCGCAGCCCAGCACGCGCATGAGGTCCATGATGATGTCGGACTTAAAGATGCGCGGGTAGTCCTCCTTTAGGCAGTTGAGGATTTTGCCGCGGACGGGCATAACGCCCTGGAACTCGGCATCGCGCGAGGTACGAATGGCACCTGCTGCCGAGTCGCCCTCTACGATGTAGATCTCGCGGCGGCTCTTGTCCTTGGAGCGGCAGTCGATGAACTTCTGCACGCGGTTGGCCATGTCGGTCTTCTGCTGCAAGTTGGTCTTGATGCTCTGGCGCGTCTTCTCGGCATTCTCGCGAGAGCGCTTGTTGATGAGCACCTGCTCCAGAATTTTGTTGGCGGCGTCCTTGTTCTCGATCAAGTAGGTCGAGAGACGCTCCTTAAAGAAGGCGGTCATGGCCTGCTGGATAAAGCGGTTATTAATAGCCTTCTTGGTTTGGTTCTCGTAGGACGTTTGGGTGGAGAAGCAGTTGGTCACAAGCACCAGGCAGTCTTGGACGTCTTGCCACTTAATGCCGCTCTCGTTTTTGTTGTACTTGCCCTGCTGCTTAATGTAGGCATCGATGGCGCTGGTCAGAGCGCTACGAGCCGCCTTCTCGGGCGAGCCGCCGTTCTCGAGCCACGACGAGTTGTGGTAGTACTCCTGCATCATGAAGGTGCGCGAGAAGCACATGCACGCGGTGATCTTTACGTTGTAGTCGGGCAGGTCCTCGCGGTCGCGACCGCGACGGTCGGCCTCGATAAAGAAAGGCTCGGTAAGGTAATCGGTACCGACCTTCTCGAGCACGTAGTCCTCGATGCCCTTGGGATAGCAGAAGTCCTCTTCGGTAAATTCGCCATCGTCGCCCTCAATACGCAGGCGGAAGGTCACGTTGGCGTTGACCACGGCCTGGCGGCGCATGGTCTCGCGATACCACTCGTGGGGAATGCTGATCGACGTAAAGACCTCAAGATCGGGACGCCACTTGATGGTGGTGCCGGTGCGGTCCTCGTCGCTGGGCTCAATCTCGAGTGCCTTCTTCTTGGCGCCGACAACCTTGCCCTTCTTAAAGTGTAAGGAGTACTTGTTGCCATCGCGCCAGACGGTGACGTCCATGTACTCGGAAGCGTACTGGGTCGCGCAGGAGCCCAGGCCGTTGGTACCGAGCGAGAAGTCGTAGTCGCCGCCCTGGTTGTTGTTGTATTTGCCACCTGCGTAGAGCTCGCAAAAGACGAGTTCCCAGTTAAAGCGCTTCTCGGAAGGGTTCCAGTCGAGCGGGCAGCCGCGGCCGTTGTCCTCTACCTGAATGGAGCCATCGCGAAAGGCGGTAAGGGTGATGAGCTTGCCGTAGCCCTGGCGCGCCTCGTCAACGGCATTGGACAGGATCTCGAAGGCGGCATGCGCGCAGCCGTCGAGTCCGTCCGAGCCAAAGATGACGGCGGGGCGCAGGCGTACGCGCTCCTCGTCCTTGAGCTGGCGGATACTGTCGTTACCATAGTTTGCGGTGTTTTTTGCCATACTCGCTCTCTCGGTGCTCCTTTGCTGCGTTTAAGTCATATAGATAGTCAAGGTAGCATAGCCCAGCCCATAGGCGATTCCAACTAACACGAAATCCATCGAACAACCGTTCGGAGTTCGATGGAGATTCGTTTACTCGGACAAAACCGAGTCGGTTATGTCCGAGTAAGTTTGAAGGCGGCCGGATGTGTCTTGCTGCGTTTACGGTTGGATACGTTGTCGAAAACGTGTCGTGCGGATTGTTGGATCGAATCGAACATTGGGACAGACGTCTCGTTTTATGGGCCGGGGGCGTGCATGTGCGAGTTCTTTTGGCCCATAAGGAACGCTGCTGGGTCGTTATTTGGGCCACGGGTCACTTCGCCGGCGCCGTGTTTCGTCATACACTCATTGTGGAAGCCGATGCCACGGGACGACGAAGGCCTCGGGCAACGGATGAGCTGCAAGTGAAAGGAGCGGTGAGGATGATGAAGCCCATGACGAAGAAGCTGCTGTTAGGAATTCCCACCGTGGCTCTTTCGGCTGTGTTGGCGTGTACGCTTGCTGGCTGCGGCGGTAATGCGCCGAGTGGCTCGGGCGGGAGCGCACCTGTGCAGGAGAAGTCCAAGAAGGCCAAGGCCTATGAGTCGCAGACGGTCGAGGTGGCAGGCATTACCTATGAGTCGGTGGCTCACGGTACGTTCTATCGTGGCGATGCCAAGCTACAGGACGGCTTTTACCTGCACATCAAGATCACCAACAACAACACAAAGAACAGGACGTTCAGTTCCTTTAACGTGCATGCTGCCCAGGGCGATCTTGAGGCAGGCGACCCGTTGTTTACTTCCGGCAAGGCGGCTGTGCTCGACGACGTTGCAAGCGAGGCTCCCGATGAGCTGCACGAGGGCATCGACCTTTCCGAGAGGCCAGATATCGGCCCGGGCGAGACCGTTGAGTACGTGTATTTCTGGGCGCCCAAGACGGCGTACTACGGGCCCATCACTGTCGAGTTCGTAGACGCTTACGCCCCCGCTAAGAACCACGAGGCCATGCACTTTGACACCACGGACTGCGAGACCAAGGAGTTCAAGGCGGTCGGCGGCGTGGCCGATTCTGGCGAGAAGGCAGATTTAACGGGCATCGACTGCGCATCGTACAGCATCGAGGCCGCCGATGGGTACACGCTGGATTCGTCCGACGAAGAGCGCGAAAAGGCAAACTTCTTCCACGACGAGACTGGAGGACGCCTGAACATCAGCATCTTCCCGCGCTCGCCGGAGGAAGAGGTTGCAAGCCTAGAGCAGGTCTACGAAGGCAAGGAGACAACAACCGACCAGGTCGAGTACAACGGCATAACGTGGCTGCGCTTTACCGGTCCCGACAACGGCCATACGCTGTTTGCGACGGCTCCCGCGACGGGTGAAACCGTCCGTGTGTCGATCGGCTGGAAGATCGACTGGGATGCTGCCGTGCCCATGATGGAGGCGCTGAAGCTCAAGTAGCGGACTGCGATTCCCATGTCAGGCGACTCAGGGCTGGCTTCGGGTACCCGAGGCCAGCCCTTTTGGCGTTCGATGAGTCGAGTCGGCGTCTCTCACAAAAGTAACTAGGAGCTAGCGAGGCCTATCCGAATTGACCTCATTGGCGGTGTCGGTTTCGAGCGCCGTGCGGCGGGCGCTGTAGGCGACAAGGCCGGCACCAGCTGCGGCGAGTGCTGCAGCGGCTGCCATGAGGGGAGCGTTGACATCGCCTGTGTCCGCAAGCGCGCTCGCTTTTCCGGAGCGCTTGTTATTGCCGTGGTCCTTGCCACCGCTGGAGCTGCTTCCGCCGGAGCCGCCGCCCTTGTCAGTACCGCCGCCACTCGAACCACCATCGCCGTCTGCCGTCATCGGGGCGTCGTGAAGTCCTGTCGTATCCGCGCTGCCGCATACGCCGACCTGAACTTCTGAGCGTTCGCATGCCGCGTCGGGCACATGAAGCTCGTGCAGTACGGCATCCAGCGCCGAGTTTGCGCCCGGTCGAATTTCCTCGAGCGTTACGGGATCGAGCGCCACCAGATTACGTGCCTTCGCATACAGCGTTACGCGTTTGCCCACTTCGTCGCTCCAACTCTCGGGGATGGCGAAGCTCATGCGGAACTGTGCCGTGCAGCCTGGTGCCAGCACGGCGTTGCCATTGTCAGCTACCAGCGGGTGCGTTGCAAAACGTGTGCCCAGCGTCTCGAGCGCGTACTTCACGTGTGCCACGTCGTTGTCCGAAGCGTCCTCGGCAAGCTCTGGATCGTAGATCGAAGCCATGCGTGCGTTCACTCCGAATCCGATAGATGCGCTGGAGAACGGCTGGTTGGAGCCCTCTCGGTACAGATCGATCGTGCCGGCGGTCAGCAAGGTGTTGCCGTCGTTTCGCACCGTGACCATGAAGGATTCGCCTGCCGCTCCGGGCACCACCGCGCCCGAGGTGGCTACCGCGCCCGTCGGCGTCGCGCATGCCACCAGAGGCACTTCGATGCCGTGTAGCTCTGCCTCGCTCTTCTCTGCACTCACAATGTGCGTGGCGAGCGCCGAGAGCATGCCGCCCGACGTCAAAAATGTTGTAACCTGATCGACGGGATGGTCCAGCTCACACATCACGAACGGCTCCGTGAATAGATCGCCTGCCAAGGTGCTGGCGAAGATGCGGAAGTGCTTGCCCATCTTCGCTACCGGATTGCCTTCTTCGTCGTAGGTCTGTCCCACCTTGCCATCGGTGTTCTCTACGTAGAGCACACACCTGCCGTTGTTGCTTACGCTAAACGATGCCGGACCACAGCCTGCGGCGCCCACGGGCTGCGTTGCAAAGGCCGATGCGCCTCGCGTCCAAGTAATATGCTGCAGTTGCTCGTTGACGGTTGCCAAAAAGCCCGTGTGCTGCGGCCACGGCACCGCGTGGGGTACTGTGGCATCTGGCGACATAACGCCCCAACCTGCGATGGACTGGCCGATCACGGCATACGACGCGCAGCCACAACCGCTTACAGTCTCGTATGCAACGGGCACCACCATTTTGCCGTTGATATTCTCGGGAGCGCCCAGCTCGATGCTCGACGGTGCCTGCGGAAAGCGGAGGACCTGACGGAACGTGAGACTGTCGCCCAAATCATCCGACCACAGGGCAAAGCATTCCAGCGCAACCTCGGCCTCGCTGCCGAGCGTCTTCTCTGCGGTGGCTCCGTGGCGGTGGAGGTAGGCGCCCGACAGGCGCCCGTCGACCAGCGTCTTGCCCACCGTGATTCGTGGGCACTGCAGACAATGGTAGCCATCCTCCTGAAGGCGGCCGCGCGAGATGCTGCGCCATGACGTATGCGACACCACGCGGGTCTCGTCACTACTTATGCGCAGGCGCACAACGGACAGTATGCCGGCTGTGCTTGCCGTATCGAAAAGGGTGTTGTCGCCGTCGGGGCGCTCGCCCGAGACCAGCAGCACGTAGGCGTCCTGGTTTCCTCTTCCGTCCGTATATTCCACCACGTCGAAGTCGTAATCGTATATGCCGTCGCGCTCCTCGTCGTTCTCGCCAAACCCAAGGGGGAAGTCCACGGGCGCGGGAGCGGACCACGTGCCGTTCGTCTTTGTATGTACCACCAGTCGCGAACGACCATTTTCGCCGTAGCGCACCGAGGCGATACGGAATAGGCACTCCACGCCGGCAATCATCGTTAGCTTCATGTGGGCTTCGCTGAGCACGCCGGAAAACAGCACGTTGTCGCTCGAGGGTTTTATGCCGCCACGCTCGTCCTCCGACACGCCGGCAGAATTGGCGTTGGGGTCCGCAACGGCGTTCGTTGCCTGACCGATGTAGGTGTACTCATACATCGGCGCGGCGTTTTCGGCGTTTTCCATCAGTGCGTGGACGAAGTGCTCGATCTGTCCCGTGTCGTCGCTTTCTACATCCGCCTCGAGCTCAATGCGCGTGACCGCTTGATTCCAATCGCGCACGACAGGCGCGACGTTTACGGCAGTGGCCTTAACCTCGGCGCGTGCGAGCAGCTCGGCGTTGGTGACGATGGTGGCCGATGCGATAAATTGCGGCACGCCGCCCGCCTCGGCGTTGCCGGCTGAGCCGAAGCAGGCATCTAGTGTATAGGGCGCATCTCCACCCAATGCGAGCCCAGAGCGCTGGAGTACATACTGGTCGCCGTCGTTCACCGACATATTCCACGAATCGAGGAGTGTGGGCCACGACCCCGACCAAGCCTTGGTGGTCCACTTGAACATCACGAACTGGAGTATCACATCGACATCGACGTCTGCACCTACACGCAGCCGCGGAAGCTGGTGTCCATCTGCCTTCTCGTACCCAATGAACAGCGTGAGGGATGCGGCGCCGCGCACGGCGGACGAAGCGACGCCTGCAACGCCGGCGCCAAAGGTGACGGCAAGCCCGATCTGGATGGTGAACGAGCCCGAGGTGTTTGAATAGTCGAGCGATATGTTTTTGAAAAACGCCGCGCCGCTGCCGTGCGTGTGGGCACCCACAGCGAGCGCCAGCTTCGCCAGCACCCAAGGGTTGACGTTTAGGAAAAATGGCACCGGTCCTAGGGTAAACTGCTCGGTCCAATTGAGGTCGGTTCTTACCTGGAAGAGGGCCTTAATATTGCCGTATGCGGGGTCGTTGTTGTTACCCCAGGTTTTGCCCACCCAATCGTAGGCGAGCGAGCCGTACAGCTGTGTGGCGATATCCATCGTGAACAGCGGCGTGCAATGGTGACGAAGGAGCTTGGTGTTTCTTGGATCGGTGCCCGAACCGGCACTCATACTCTTGTACTGATTCCACTTCCCCTCCATCTCGTCGAGGTAGCGGTTTGCCTGCTTGGCGCCCGACTCACGCGGTGACTTCTTCCAGTATTCCGGATCAGGGTTGCCCGAATCGTTCATATAGCTGGCTGGTTTGTATCCTCCGCCAAACAGCACGTATCCAGCAAACGAGAAATCGAAGAGGATCGGAAATGTGGGCATCCAACACGTGAACTTATTGCCGCCGATGCCGGGAAACGCCGCGGGGAAATCAAACGGAGTGATCTCTTGGTCCATGGTGGTGGGGACGATAGTGGTCGATCCGGATTCCGCCTTTGCCGCCGGCGCAGTGACAACGGCCATGGGGGAGGAGAGCGTGTAAGTTTTGCCCTGGTAGTCGAGGACAAAGCGCAGCTTGCATCCTTCTTCCAGAAGGCTCGATGCCGCGTCGAGGAACTCGTCTTCGAGCGTGAACGTCGCCAGATTATCCGCGCCCGATGCGCTGGCCTTGACTTGGCCAATCTGCGTGACGGTTTCGGATGAGCTGCCCGCAGCGGGCATCACTTTATTGATATGCAACGTTGCCTGCCCGCCCTGCGGCAGATGGGCCTGCACGGTAAAAGCGTGCGTGTCGGGCTGATCGTTTGCTGCTTCGTCCGCTGGCATTGCCATAAACGTGGCGTCGGCGTACTGGATGTCCCATTCGTCGAATGTGAGCTGGCGAAAGTACGGCTCGCCATCGGAGAGCGGACGTGTGGGTGCGGTAATGGCGGTGCCGCCTTGGACACGCGCGAGGGGAATCTCGACATCGCGGTAGCCCGCCATGCTAATGGAGATGCCGCCGTTAAAGTCATACGCGTCGAGAAGCGTCGCCTCGTCCACGTAGCCTTCTGAAAGCGGCGCGACCTCAAAGATGGCCGTGCCCTCGTCGTCGGTAGTGGCGGAGAGCTGCGTGCCTGCGGCATAGCGCGATGTGAGCGTGACCTGGGCACCCGTGATGGGCATATTCTTGTTGGCGACGTCGACCACGACCACACCGAACATGGTGCGCGAGAGAACGAGCACCCTGAAGGGATCTTTTTTGTCGGCATGGGCTTCGGTGGGCGCGAACGGCAATATGAAGGCGTTTGCGCTTCCCGGTACGCGCGGCAACATAATGCTCGCTAACGAGGACGCTCCGGCGACAAGTAACGAACGGCGATCAAGCATCTTGGGCTCCCATCCCGCAAGTATCGGTGGAAATAATTCAATTTTGCGAGAAGGCGCCCCGTGGCGGTAGTGCCGTTCAAGGGTCAAAATGTCCAAATTGATCGAGCGAAGCGCCGGGTTCCGGAACGCGTTCGATGCGCTTGGCAGTCCGGTCGCTAACGTAACATATGCGCGACCAGCTCGGCGCGTGTGCCGATGCCAAGCTTTGCGTATACGCCGGATAGGCGGTTTTTGACGGTGCCCGACGATACTCCCATATGGCGTGCGATTTCGGCGTTGGTCCACCCACGACAGGCGAGCATGGCCATGGTGAATTCCGTGGTCGTTAGATCGTCGGCCACGTCCTCGCCCGAATCGGGGTTGTGGATGCGCCGCCAGCCGTAGCTGAAGCGGTACGTGATCTCGATGATGCGCGCGAAGTCGTCAGGGTATTGCGTTTTTAGGCACGCCTCGATAAGTCCCTGTAAAAGGCCGTGGTGCTCGCCAATGAGCTCGATAAGGCCGTCGGGACGTGCAATGTTCCAAGCGGTTCCGAAGTGTGCCTTTGCGGCGTCGATGTCCTTGAGGCTCATGCATGCCATGGAAGCTGCCAGGTGCAGGAACAGTTCCGAGATCGGATAGCTTCCCTGTTTCATAATCAGGGCATTTTCCGCCATGCCTAGGCTGCGGCCGTATTCGCCGCGCAGATACAAGGCGTGCGCCATCACGTAGCTGGCGAACAGGCGCAGGCCTTCGGGCAGATGCACCGCAAGTGGATAAAACTCTTCGGCAGAATACGGGGAAGGCAGATGTAGCAGGACGCTTGCGGCCGAGGCGAACAGGATATGCGTGGCGTGGACGGCGAGCGATTCTTCGTCGGTGGGCACATCAAGGATGCCCGCAAGACAACGGCGGGCGTCGGCGATACGGTTGAGCGACAGACTGGCGTATCCGCAGATAAAGCATGCGGAATAGCGCAGTGCGGAATCGGTGGCGTCAAGATAGGGACGCGCCGTCTTGGCAGCGAGGGCGGCCTGTCCGCGAAAGTACAGCGCTTCTGCCGTGGCGATGGTGCGTGAATCGGGGTCGGAAATGCCTGCAACCGCAGCGTCAATCTGCCCCGGCACAAAGGCAGTGCACATCAACGGCATGGGAACGCATGGGTAGCCATCGCAGTCCATCTTCCATCTCCCAACAGCTGGCAACAATAGCAGCAATTGTACTCCTGTTGCTCGGGACCCCTTTCGTTTTACTGTTCGGTTAACGCTACGGATCGTTTTGGAAGGCTTACGAGCATGGTGGTCCCGCTCTCGGAACTTGCTTCGACCTCTACCGCGCCACCGTGAAGCGCTGCAATCTCCCAAACAAGCGCTAGCCCGAGTCCTGCGCCGCCGTATGCCCTGCTGCGGGATTTATCCAGGCGAAAGAACGGCTGGAAGATGCTCTCACGGTACTGCTTGGGTATTCCCGGGCCCTGGTCCTCGACTCTCAGGAACACGTGGCTGTCGTTGTCGCAGATGGAGACGTTGACAGTCGAGCCGGGGCGGCTGTAATGGATGGCATTTTCGACCAGGTTAAACACCAGCCGATAGAGGAGCGTGTCGCTCCCGATTACTAAAGCGTCTCCAGCACAATTGAGGGCTACGCCCTTATTCTCGGCAAGTGGCGCAAGGTCGGTGAGGACCTCTTCGGACAGGGGGCCGAGTTCAACAGCGTCCCCGCAAGGGACACTGCGGAGCTCACTCATCTCGAGCAATACCTTGGTCATTCGAGACATGCGCTCAGTTTGTTCTTGTAGCAGGCCGAGCAGCTCGGCTGTTTCGGCTTGCAAACCGGAGTGCTCGGAGATGAATAGTTCAATCTGTGCTTACATAAGGGCGAGCGGGGTGCGCAGCTCGTGTGCGGCGTTGCCGGTAAACTGACGCTGTGCAGAGAACCCTTCGCCAAGACGGGCGATCATGTCGTTGAAAGAGGCGCTGCATCGTTGTAACTCGGTGGGTACATCTTCGCTGAGGCTGATTTCGCTTAGGTTGTCAGGCTGCACACGCTCAACCTGTGCAGCAAAATCGTGCAGCGGTTTGAGTGCACGGCCGCTCACAAAGTATGCCAGCGCGCCGCCAAGGAGTGTGACTCCAGCCGTGATGTACCAGGCTGTCGTGCCAAAAGACTCCTGTGCGTCGTTTACGACGATCGTGACCTCGTCATCGAGGCTCCCCTTCGTTGGGTCAAACGCCTGAGGTGCATCTACGCCGGCTGCGCTAAGGGCCGAGATGTCGCTGCCGATGGCATCCATGTAGCGCATGCCCGTATAGCCGACCAGGCAGTTCGTCAGCACGCATGCCGCGCACGTGAGCAGTGCCGTCATAATCGTTATGCGCCATTGAAGCGAAAGCCTTTTCATTCGCTATCCTCCATAACGTAGCCCTCTCCAATCCGATTGCGAATCGGGTCGTATCCCAAAACGCTGCGTAGCTTTTTGCGGAGTGACGAGATATGAACGCGGGTTGCGTTGCTAAAGCTGTTCACGCTGCTATCCCAAACGTGCTCGATAAGCTCCTCTTGGCTTACCGGACGCCCCTGATTAAACATCAGGTATTCCAAGATTCCCGTTTCCTTGCGCGTAAGAGATAGAGCCTCGCTGTCCACGGAAGCGATGCGCGCCTTGGTGTCAAAGCGGAGCTTTCCGCAGGTTAAAACTATGTCGCTTTGTGCAAAGCGCCTGAGGGTAAGGCTGCGGATCCTTGCCGCAAGCTCGTCAAGATGAAACGGCTTGGTGAGGTAATCGTTGGCGCCGGCATCGAGTCCGGCGACCTTGTCGGCGACCTCGCCGCGTGCGGACAGAATCAGTACCTTGGTCTCGCAGTCGGTTTTCCTAAGTTCCCTGAGCACGGTCATGCCATCGATACGGGGAAGGTTGAGGTCGAGTACCACGAGGTCAAAGACTTCGACGCCCAGCAGGTCGAGCGCCTCCTGTCCGTCGTGGCAGCAGTCGACGCTGTACGCCAAGTTTCGCAAGCTGCGCGCGATTGCATCGCACAGCGCTCGCTCGTCTTCGACGATCAAAATACGCATAACAGTCTCCTTGCACATTCCAAATCGCGCTTAACACGGATTTTATAGTCGATATGGTCCAATGGTCGCGTAACGAAAGGAGTGGTCAGGTTGTTCAAAGCGGTAAAGCCCGTGGTACAGGTCGCTTTGTTGATCGTCGGAATTGCCATGGTGTGCTTTGGTGTTATGCGTGGCGAGGCGGATGCCGTGCTGGCCAAAGCGATTAGGCTGTGCTTGGAGTGTATCGGAATTGGATAAAAGAGAAAACACTGCGTCGCATGTTTTGGCCCGATTTCGCGGATTCATTCAGGCGGCGGCGACGCTGGTCACCAACATTCACCTGCCAAACTTTGCCAAAGGCGGCATCTATCAGGGCGCGGGAAAAACAGTCTGCGTACCTGGACTTAATTGCTATTCGTGCCCCGCGGCAACGGGTGCGTGCCCCATCGGGTCGTTCCAGTCGGTGGTAGGTTCATCCAAGTTCAACTTTTCTTACTATGTTACCGGTACGCTCATTTTGCTCGGTGTGCTGATGGGACGCTTTGTATGCGGCTTTCTGTGCCCGTTTGGCTGGCTGCAGGAGCTGCTTCATAAGATTCCCGGCAAAAAGCTTTCCACGAAAAAGCTTAAGCCGCTCACGTACATCAAATACGTTGTGCTGCTGTTTGCCGTGGTGCTGCTGCCCGTCTTGGTGGTTAACGACGTGGGCATGGGCGACCCATTCTTTTGCAAGTACATCTGTCCGCAGGGTGTGCTCGAGGGCGCCATTCCGCTGGCAATTGCCAACGCCGGCATTCGATCTGCGCTGGGGCAGCTCTTTACCTGGAAACTTGCCGTTCTCATTGCCGTGGTAGTGCTGAGCGTTTTGTTCTACCGCCCTTTCTGCAAATGGATTTGTCCACTCGGCGCATTCTATGCGCTCATGAATAGGGTGTCCTTGTTGGGGATTCAGGTTGACGCGTGCAAATGCGTCTCGTGCGGCAAGTGTTCAAGGGTTTGTCAGATGGACGTTGATGTTGCCCGCTCGCCCAATCACGCCGAATGTATCCGGTGCGGAAAGTGCATCGGGGCCTGTCCCGTCGACGCCATCAGCTATCGCTATGGCCTGGATGTGTCGGCGGAAAAGCTCCCCTTGACCGCCGATAAAAAGTAAACAAGCTTCGACAAAACGGAGGAATGACCATGAAGCTTTCTAAGATTGCGGCCCTGTTTATGGTGCCAGTATTGGCCTTGTGTCTTGTGGCGTGTTCGGCGCCCAGTGGCAATGCGAGCGAATCTGCGAGCTCCGATCCTAAGATCGCAGAACTCACTGCGCAGAAGCCGACCAATGCCGACGAGGCCGCTGAGCTGTATGCGAAGCTCATGCAAAAGGAGAACGATATCCTTTCGAGTGATAACGCGCTGTGGGAAAAGGTATTCAATGCGGCAAATAAAGACTCGGCAATGATTGAGGACGGCAGCAATTACGGCGATTTCCTGCTCAAGACCATCGACGGCGCCAAGGATGAGTTCACGGCGGATGAGCTCAAGACGCTCAAGGCCGGTGCACAGCAGATCAAGGAGATCGAGGACAAGCTCGAGAGCCTGGAGAAGGAGTTCCCCGGCTGTGGAAGCACGCCGAGTGCAGGCGAGAGCGTCGACGCTTCGACCGCTGGCATGACGGCTGGTGCCAATGCTTCGAGCGAGGCGACGAAGTTCCCCAGCTTTACGGGCAAGGACCTGGACGGCAACGACGTGAGCAGCGACGAGCTGTTCTCTAAGAACAAGGTTACCGTCATGAACTTCTGGTTCACCACTTGCAAGCCATGCGTGGGTGAGTTGGGCGACCTTGAGGACCTGAATAAGGAGCTTGCCAAGAAGGGCGGTCAGGTCGTGGGCGTCAATTCCTTTACGCTCGATGGCAACAAGGGCGAGATTGCAGATGCCAAGGACGTGCTGAGCAAGAAGGGCGTGACGTATAAGAACATCTGGTTCAAGTCGGATAGCGAGGCCGGTAAGTTTACGTCAAATTTGTTCTCGTTCCCGACAACGTATGTCATCGATCAGAATGGCAACATCGTAGGGGATCCAATCGTGGGAGCCATCAGCTCCGCCGAGCAGCGCGCGGCACTCGACAAGCTTATCGACCAGGCGATTGCGAATAGCGAGCAGTAGAAAACGCGTAAAGCATAGCGAGGATCGTGTGTCGCTGTGCGAAGTAGTCCGCTACCTTTCAAGACAAGCTCCACCATGTAGAGGTCCCGCTCGGGACCTCTTCTTTTGGGCGCCGTCCCGTTCGTTTTTTGATGCGGTTCCCTACATTCCTCACTGGCGCCGGCAAAAAATGGGGATAGAGTAGGACAAACGCGTCGAATACGAACGGCGGGGGAGAGCGGGCAGAGTGCCCGCGCGGGAGAGGTTGCCGTCCATGCTGGAGCTCAAAGGTATTTGCAAAAGGTACGTCACGCAGGCGTTTACGCAGGTGGCGCTTGATAACGTGAGCCTGGCTTTTCGCGATAACGAGTTCGTGGCCATTCTGGGTCCCTCGGGCTCGGGCAAAACTACGATGCTCAACGTTATCGGCGGACTCGACCACTTTGACTCGGGCGACCTGCTGATCGATGACATCTCGACCAAGGACTTTCACGATCGCGATTGGGATGCCTATCGCAACAACCGCATCGGCTTTGTGTTCCAGAGCTATAACCTCATTCCGCATCAGACCATTTTGGAAAACGTGGAGCTGGCGCTTACGCTCACGGGCGTGGGACACGCCGAGCGCCGTCAGCGTGCGCGCGAGGCGTTGGAGAAAGTCGGCCTGGGCGAGCACGTTAACAAGCGCCCGAGCCAGCTTTCGGGCGGGCAGATGCAACGTGTGGCCATCGCCCGCGCCCTGATCAACGATCCCGAGATTGTGCTGGCCGACGAGCCTACCGGCGCTTTGGACTCAACCACATCCGTGCAGGTCATGGACCTGCTCAAAGAGGTTGCCCGCGACCGTCTGGTCATCATGGTCACGCACAATCCCGAGTTGGCGTACCAGTACGCCACACGCATCGTCAACCTGGCGGACGGCAAGATCACCGACGATTCCGACCCCTTTGATGTCGCTGACGCCACGCGCCGCGAGGCCAAGCCTACGCGCAAAACCTCGATGAGCTTTGTGACAGCGCTGGGGCTTTCTGCCCGAAACCTCATGACCAAGAAGGGCCGTACGGCCATGACTGCCTTTGCGGGCTCGATTGGCATTATCGGTATCGCGGCGATTCTGGCGCTGTCCAATGGTGTAAACGGCTACATCAAAAAGGTCGAGGAGGATACGCTCTCGAGCTACCCGCTCACCATTTCCAAGCAGGATTACGACCTGTCGTCCATGATGGGCGGGCAGGGAACTGCGGATGATGACTCGCCTGAAAATATGGATTCGTCCGACGACAGTGCCGGTGGCAAGGCTAAGGGAACCGATAAGATTCCTGTGGTCACGGCCGTAAAGGATATGTTTGCGAGCGTTAAGTCCAACGACATGACGAGCTTTAAGGCATGGCTTGACGACGGCGGCGACGGTATCGACAAAGAGGTCAACGCCATCCAGTACGGCTATGGCGTGACGCCGGTTGTCTATCGTGCGGGTAAGGGTGACGAGAAACCCGTTCGGCTTGTTCCCAACGCCATGACCGAGGCCATGAGCGGAGGCGCGAGCTCGGCGGCAACGGTGAGCATGGAATCCATGGGAACCTCGGTCTTTAACGAGATGATTGACGACCAGAGTCTGCTCGACAGCCAGTACGATGTTGTCGCCGGTCATTGGCCCACGTCTGCCAACGAAGCCGTAATGGTGCTTTCGAGCCGTGGCACCGTGGGCGACTATACGCTCTACAGCATCGGTGCGCTGGATATCGATGAGCTCAACGATCTGGTTGACAGCGCTATGACGGCCGACGGTAAGATTGAGGCGCCCGAGACCGGCACCGACTTTACCTACGACGATGCGCTGTCTACCACGTATAAGGTGCTGTCGCCGGCCGATGCGTATCGCAAAAACGAAGCGACCGGCATGTGGACTGACATGTCTGACGATGCCGACTTTATGACGGCCAAGGTTGCCGACGGTATTGACGTGCGCATTGTGGGCGTGGTGCGACCTAACGAGACGGCCAACGCGAGCGCGTTGTCCCCGGGCATTGCCTATACGCATGCGCTGACTCGCCAGCTTATGGAGCGCGCTGCCGATTCGCAGATTGTGCAGGAGCAACTCGCCCACCCCGAGACGGATGTCTTTACGGGTAAAACCTTCGACGAACTGCAAGGCGAGGCCAAACAAGGCGTGGATCTGAGCAGCATGTTCAGCGTGGACGAGGCGGCGCTCAAGAGCGCGTTCTCGTTTGATGCGTCTGCACTTTCGGGTGCGGCCGGCGGTATGGACCTTTCTGGTATCGACTTATCCGGGTTGGACATTGACCTCTCGGACGTTGGCAAGGACATCGACTTCAGCGACATCATGGCAAAAGCACCGGCTCCAGATTTCTCGGGCATCTTTGACGGTCTGGAGCTCACGCCCGAGCAAATGCAGCAGGTGGGAATACTTGCCAACCAACTGTTTGAGGGCTTTTTGCAGTCTGATCAGTTTAAGGCGCTGTCGCCCGAAGATCTTAAAGACGCGTCAAAGCTCGCTGCCGCATTCTCGACGTATCTTGAGAATGATGCCGCAGCCCAGCAATGCCTGGCTCAATTGAAGGCGCTCGGCGGCGATGCCCTGGCCGAGCGCCTGCAACAGGCGATGACCGACTATGTGCAAAAGCAGCTGGCTCCGTATCTGCAGCAGGCTATGGATCAGGTGATGAAGGTAATCAGCGAGCAGATAGCGTCGACGGTATCGTCCCAGCTCAAGGCGGGCACAGCGGGGCTTATGGACCAGATGGCGACGCAGATGTCTTCGAGTTTTGCCAACCTGGCGAGCGCCATGCACGTGGATGCGAGCGCCTTTGCTCGTGCCATCCATTTCAACATGGACGCCGAGGACCTGAGTTCGCTCATGATGAGCTATGCCAAGGCTTCGAAGCTCACCTACGACAACAATCTGACCACGTTGGGTTATGCGGACGAGGCGGACCCCATCTCGGTCAAGATTTTCCCGCGCGACTTTGAGGCCAAGGAGCGCGTACTCGATCACATCGATGCGTACAACAAGCAGGTCAAAGCCGCTGGCCACGATGATCGGGCAATTTCGTACACCGACTACATGGGCATCATCATGGGTTCGGTGACCGACATCGTGAACACCATCAGCTTGGTGCTCATCGCATTCGTAAGCATCAGCCTGGTGGTGAGCTCCATCATGATCGGCATCATCACGTACATCAGCGTGCTGGAGCGCAAAAAGGAGATTGGCATTCTGCGTGCGATTGGCGCGTCGAAGCGTAACGTGGCAAACGTGTTCAACGCCGAGACCTTTATCGAGGGCCTCATTGCCGGCGTCTTTGCTGTTGTCGTCGTGGTGGCCGTGAGCTTCCCGGTCAATGCTTGGGCGCTTGCGGCCAAACAGGTCCCCAACCTGATGAGCCTGCCCGTGCAGGATGCGCTGGTGCGCATCGCGATTTCGGTGCTGCTAACGGTCGTCGCCGGTCTGCTACCGGCCCGCAGTGCATCCAAAAAAGATCCAGTAGAGGCCCTGCGCTCCGAAAAATGTGACAAAGGGACAGTCCCTTTGTAACGATCGAAGATATGAGAGCAGAGTAGATGATTCAATCGATAGCCCCTATGGAGGGGAATA
>CAJMSV010000035.1 GCA_905216175.1 uncultured bacterium
ATGGAGCGGACAACGGGGCTCGAACCCGCGACCCCAACCTTGGCAAGGTTGTGCTCTACCAACTGAGCCATGTCCGCTTGCGGGTTATTAATTTACGCGAGTTGTCCAAAAGACGCAAGTACTTTTTTCAAAAAACTTGTCTGCCGCATGTTCTTAATAGCCAAACGCGCTAAAGCGATTGGCTAGGCACACGATTCCAGCGCTCCGCTAAACAGCTTCACCATCTGCACGCGCGTGCCGGCGCCGTCCGTACGACGAGCAACCTCCACGTTATCGACGAGCATACGCATAAGCTTGATACCACGGCCGCGTTCCTCAGATGCAACCGGCTCGCTCGTTTCATCGATAGAATAGCCGGCACCTCGATCAAGCACCTCAACCACAACGCGATCGCCATAGGCCTGAACCGTCAGGACGCACCCGATACCGCCCGCATGGTCATAGGCATTACCCAGCGCCTCCCCCGACGCCAATGCGACATCGTAGCGCTCGTCACGGCGCAACGGAAGCGATTCAAGGAGTTCGGCGATGCGATGTCGGTAGTATGGAAGATTCTCGATACCCTGACGGACCTCGACGCTCTTACTCCAGCGAGGCAGCTCCCCCACCGGAATGGCGGGAATAGACTCCCGTACCGGCCCCGCGACATGAAGGATATCGACAAGACGAGCAATCTCCAAAAAGCGAACAACTTCACCTGATGCATTGACGAGCGAAAGCAGGCCTTCTCGCCTCATAAGCTCACGAGCGCGCGTAAGCAGGAATGCCAAGCCCGTCGAATCGATAAAGCTAACAGCCTGACAGTTGATGACAACACGACGCACGCCGCGGCCAATCAAAGCATCCAACCGCCGACGCAGCGCAGGCACCGTGGCGATGTCGATATCGCCTGGTGGCGTCAAAACCGCTATGTCATTCCACTCATTCATACGACCATGGTTCCCCAAAAAAGCCCACTCGATGCATTCGTTTCCCCAACCGTGCGGATTCAGCCCGTTCAGCGCCGTCTATGAACGACCCCGTAAAAACTCAAGGGACACCAATGCAATGTCATCGTCCAGCGCCGATTCGGTAAATCGGTCAAGCTCGCCCAAGACCTTGCCGCAAATGCCCGACACGCCCTCCCCCGAAACAGAAAGCAGAAGATCGCGCAAGCGCTGCTCGCCAAAGAACGCTCCGGTGCGGTCGCGGGCCTCAATCGTTCCATCCGTATACATGAAGAGCATGTCGCCGGGGGCGAACGTAAACACGCCTGTCTCGTACACCATACTCTCAAAGGCACCGATTACACCCGATTGGCATCCAAGTAGCTCGACCTCTCCCCCACGGGCCTCGCCGCCACCCAGCGGCATCGACTCTGGCCTAATGACCATGGTCGGAGGATGGCCCGCCGAACAATACGTTGCGCGTCCGGCTTTAAGGTCAATCTTGGCGATAAAGGCCGTCACGAACGTCTCGACCCTCGAGAAGCCCATGAGCATGCTGTTAAGGGAGCGTGCCATGCGGGCCGGTCCAGCGCCCTCCCAGGCATATGCCGTCAGGGCCGTCTTGACGAGCGCGGACATCGATGCAGCCTCAATGCCTTTGCCAGACACATCACCCAGAATCATGACGGCGCAGTCGTCGGGAAGACGGATGAGCGTATAGAAATCGCCGCCGACCAACGCCGAGTTCGTGGCCGACAGGTACACCGAATCGGTTGCGATACCCGGAACATCCCCCAGGGAATTTCTCATGCCAATCTGAAGGGTCTGAGCGATATGACGCTCCTCGCGCTTTTGAGATTCACCTTCGTAGATCAGTTCAAAGTCATGCGCCAAGTGCACCAAGTAGTCATATTCAAGGTCATCAATCGGCTCTTGGCTACCATCACGAAGCAGTAGCGCGCGCGTCGTCGGGCTCTTCGCAACAGAAGCAGGAACAATTGCGTCGTTACTGTGCTTGCCATCACCCTTAGAGCGTGGTCGCCCCGCCTCGATGCCGGAGTCGACGTAGAGACCTTGACAAGGCAGACCATGCGCCCTAAGCCAGCCTCCCATAGGCATCGATTCGTCAACGCGAGTTATACGGACGTGTTTAAGGTCCTCAGCACTCGTACCGCCCAAAACAGATGCCTCAAAGCCATCAGGGCCTGCCCCCAGACGTGCCGTTGGCGCCGTCGTGGAAAAGAAAAGCTTCTCGGGATCGTCCGGCAAAGCAACGCGACTGCCACCTTCAAAATCTATGACGTAGGAATCCAGACTGGCGTCATACTCAACAGGGCAAAAATGGCAGTTAAGCATATTGCAGATCTCGGACGATACCGCCTGGGTAGCCGCGGCGGAATCGTCTAGAAAGGTAAACAACTCATCACGCAAGACATTGAGCGAGCGGCCAAGCTCGGCCGTGCGACGGGAGCGAAGGCTCGATGCCATGCCGACCAGCTGGATAGACAGGTAATCGCAAATAACCTCGAGCACATTAACGTCATAGGCGAGCGGTGCCTGAGGGCGTTTCCAACCAACTTCCAGCACGCCAAGGATCTGCGTACCGTAAAAAACGGGAAGACAGATCTCGCTGCGATACGGAGGCATATCCTGCATGCGCAACAGGTGCTTAGAACGATTGTCCAAATCCATAAACATGCCCGAGGCAACACGATCGCCCTCAAGGTCCTGCTGAATCGACAAGCGGCAAGCGCGCGACTCGCGAAGCACATACGTCGGGATGCCCGCGCCATACGGCATAAACTCGGGCAGATAGCTATCCTCAAGCTCCTTAGAAACACCGCGGAGCTTAAAGCCGCCGCTCTCCGAAAAATAAATCGCAGCTCCAGAGGCATCGAGCGTTCCGACAAGCTGATTTAAAACGGTATCAAGCAGGCTGGGTAGCTCATCGGAGCCCGCAGTGCTCATAATGACCGAGAGCGTGCCAGAGAGACGCTTGTTCGCCACTCTAAGCTCCGATAACGCACGTTTGAGTTGACGGTCGTGAGAATACTGTTCCTCGATACTGTGAAGTGCCACCAGGACACGTGGCGCGCGGCGCCCAAAGATGCGTGGAGGCGTTACGGAGCCTGCGCGAACCAAAACGGGGATAAAGGAGCCGTCGCTCAGCTTGAGCATCAGTTCGTTCTCGGAGCCATCAGTTTCAAATGGCAGACGATGTTCCGTCGCACGTTCAAAAGCGGACGAGTACAGGACGTCTTTGACATCTCCACCGATGACGTCGGCACGCTCCTCGCACATCAAACCAAGTAAGCGATTATTCACATGCAGAATGGTTCCGTCGAGCTCGCAGATGATGACAGCATCGCTCGTGATCTCGACTAATTGGGCAACGTCTGCCCACTCGTTACGTTCAAGCGTTTCCATCGTGGACCCCACCGTCTATCGGTAACAAAAAAGCCTCCGAAGAGGCTTCTCAAATGCGATGGTGTCGGAGGCGGGACTTGAACCCGCATGACCAAAAAGCGGTCACTAGCACCTCAAGCTAGCGCGTCTGCCAATTCCGCCACTCCGACATGCTATGTTGTTGATTCGCGGTTCGTTTTGTTAGACCCGCGCGTTCAACGAGGAAGATAATAACCTATGATTCGAGAACTGTGCAAGCACTTTTTTCAAAAAAGTTTACGAATTTGTAAATGCGCTGGTAGATCTATATGTTCGGCCCCGAATCGGTGTTGCCTCCCGGCGCGTCCTCGGGCATGAGCGATATTTTGTTGCGCACTTCGTGCTGCAAAATATCGCTCCCCCTGCGGAATGCGCCGGGAGGCAACACCGATTCGGGGCCTGCAAATACATACTTCAGGCACAGTTCTCAAACATGTTCTGGGAGCTAATGCAAATTTGGTGGCTCGGCTAAGCCGAGCCCTTATATAAGGAGGCCGGAGCCAAAGCTCCGGCCTCACTCAATTTCTCATCAGATTAAGTAAGCGATCAAGGAATCGCACTCCCCCTGCCGAGTTACCGCAGGGCCCGCCCTGAAGTTACTTTTTCAGAACACTCCGCAGGACGCAAGAAACCCCCGCCGCACGAAGTGCGCAGCGGGGGTTTCTTGCATGTCCGAGGACGTTCTGAAAAGTAACTTCAGGGCGGGCCCGGACGATAACAACCGACTACAGGTCGATGTGCGATTCCTTGATCGGGAACGGCTCCGCGAAGTGGCACGCGCAGCAGTGACCCGGTGCAACTTCCTTAAACTCGGGAAGCTTCTCGGAGCAAATACCCTGCGCGATCGGGCAGCGGGTGTGGAAACGGCAACCGGTCGGCGGATCCAACGGTGACGGCGGATCGCCAGCGAGGATGATGCGCTTGCGGGTCTTCTGGATATCAGGATCGGGAACCGGCACGGCAGACAGCAGCGACTGCGTGTACGGATGGTGAGGCTCGCTATAGAGCGTCTTCCAGTCCGAAACCTCAACCATCTTACCCAGATACATAACGGCAACGCGATCGGAAATGTGCTGCACGACGGACAGGTCGTGAGCGATAAACAGATACGCGGTACCGAACTTGTCCTGGAGTTCCTTGAGCAGGTTCAGAACCTGGGCCTGAATGGACACATCCAAAGCGGAAACCGGCTCGTCGCAGATGATCAGCTTGGGCTTCAAAGCGAACGCGCGGGCGATGCCGACACGCTGACGCTGACCGCCGGAGAACTCATGAGGATAACGGTTGATGTGCTCGGGGTTCAGTCCGACAACGTCGAGAAGCTCGCGGACGCGCTCAATGCGCTCCTCCTTGGTGCCCACGCCGTGAATGGTCATGGGCTCGGAGACGATCTCACCGATGGTCATACGAGGGTTGAGCGAAGCATAAGGATCTTGGAAGATAAACTGCATCTCGCGACGCATGTCCTTGATCTCATGCTTGCTCATCTCGGCAACATCTTTACCCTGGAAGAACACCTTACCGGCGGTCGGCTTGGTCAGGCGCATGATAGTACGGCCCGTGGTGGACTTACCGCAACCAGACTCGCCAACCAGACCGAAGGTCTCGCCAGGATAAATCTCAAAAGAGATGTCATTTACAGCAGAGACGACACGCTTGGAGAAGCGCTTGGCGAACATGCCGGACTCAGCGGGGAACTCCTTAGAGAGGTGCTCGACCTTCAGCAGCGGAGTACGCTCGTTGGTATCTGCCATTACGCCTCGCCTCCCTTCTTGGAATCCTTGCGCGTACGGGACGTCACAGGAGCGTTCTTGAGGAACTCGGGGTCGCCAGCGTAGTGGCACGCAGAATAGTGACCAGACTCGGTAACAAAACGCTCGGGGCGCTGCTTGCGGCACTTATCCGTCGCATAGGGGCAGCGAGGAGAGAACACGCAGCCCTCGGGCAGGTTCATGAGCGAAGGCGGGTTGCCATGAATCGGCGTAAGCGGCTTCTTCTCATCGATGGCCTGCTCCGGGATGGAGCGGATAAGGCCCCAGGTGTAGGGGTGGCGGCTCTCGTAGAAGATTTCCTCAGCAGTACCGAACTCGACGGGACGGCCGGCGTACATAACCATGATCTTGTCGGCCATATCAGCGACAACACCCAGGTCATGGGTAATCATGATGATGGCGTTGCCGTTCTTCTCCTGCATTTCCTGCATAAGCTCAATAATCTGAGCCTGAATGGTAACGTCCAGGGCAGTCGTGGGCTCGTCGGCAATCAAAATATCGGGATCGCAGGCAAGAGCCATGGCAATCATGACGCGCTGACGCATACCGCCAGAGAACTGGTGCGGATACTCATTGACGCGCTTCTCGGGCTCGGGAATACCAACGAGGTCCAAAAGCTCGGTGGCACGCTTGAGCGCCTCCTGCTTGGAGTAGCCGCGGTGCAGACGAAGACCCTCGCCCACCTGCTTGCCGATCTTATAGACCGGGTTCAAGGAGGTCATAGGATCCTGGAAGATCATCGCGATGTCGTTACCGCGAATGTGCTGCATCTCTTCCTCGGTCATCTCGAGGATAGAACGACCGCGATAGCGAACGTCGCCGCCCTCGATCTTTCCCGGAGGCATCGAGATAAGACCCATGATGGTCATGGCGGTCACGGACTTACCGGAGCCGGACTCACCGACGACGCCCAGGGTCTCGCCGCGATCGAGCGTGTAGGAGACACCGTCGACAGCGCGAACAACGCCATCCTCGGTGTGGAAATACATCTTAAGGTCATCGACCTCGAGCAGATGCTGGCCCTCGGGAACCGGCTGGTCCTTCAGGTCCACATAGTTCTTGTTCTTCTTCATCCTTATGCGTCCTTCATCTTGACGTCGAGGGCGTCGCGCAGACCGTCACCCAGCAGGGTGAAGGCGAGCACCGTCGAGAGAATTGCCAGACCGGGCATGATCATCATCCAGGGAGCAGTCAGAAGATACTGCTGACCGTCTTGAATCATGGAGCCCCACGAAGGCGTAGGCGGAATAACGCCCATGCCGAGGAAGGACAGAGCTGACTCGGTCAGGATGGCGCCACCAATGTTCATGGTCGCGTAGACCACGATGGAGGCGACGGAGTTCGGGAAGATGTGACGCACGACGATACGAGCATCAGATGCACCCATCGCGCGCGCAGCGTCAACATAATCGTTTTCCTTGACCGTCAAGATTGCAGAGCGGAAGACGCGCGCAATCGAAGGCCAGCCGAGAATGCCGATGGCGAAAAAGACGTTCTGAAGACCACGGCCGATAACGGCGATCATGGCGACAACGAAAAGCACGTACGGGAACGCCAGGAAAATATCCGCACAGCGCATGATGATCGTATCCCAGATGCCGCCGTAGAAACCGGCCAGAGCACCCATGACCAGACCAATCACCGTGGAGATCGCAGTGGCCATAATACCGACGGAAAGCGAAACACGTGCACCGTAGATAACGCGAACGAGAATGTCACGACCAAGGGCGTCGGTGCCAAACGGGTGCTCTGCACACGGAGCCATCAGCGACGTCTGGGCCATGGTGGTCGAGTCGGAAGCCGTCGGCGAACCGAGCCAGGGCTTAGCCCACAGATCTGCGGTCAGGGCAACCACAACGACGATGATGATCCAGCAGACACCGATAACGGCGAGCTTGTTCTTACGAAGACGCTTAAAAGCGTCGCCCCACAGCGTGCGGGACTTGGCGGGAGCAGATGCGGCCTTGGTGGCGGTAGCCTGCTCCTGAGACTGAGAATCAGTTTCCTGCATGAGACGTACCTCCCTTAGGCCTTATCCGACGGACCGCCAAGGCGGATGCGCGGGTCGAGGAATGCATAGCTAATGTCGACGAGCAGGTTGATCACCATGACGACGACGACGATGAGCGTAACGCCGCCCATAACGATGGGCCAGTCACGCATGCTAATGGCGCGATAGACCTCATAGCCGATACCGGGCCAGTTAAAGACCGTCTCGGTCAGGATGGCGCCCGAAAGCATGCCGCCAAAGTCGACACCAATATAGGTAACGACGGGGATGAGTGCATTCTTAAGCGCATGCTTGATGATGATCGCGCGATTGGAGAGACCCTTGGCTTTTGCCGTACGAATGTAATCCTGGTTCATGACGTCAAGCAGCTGCGAGCGCATAATGCGGGCAGCATAAGCGGTCGAAACCGAAGCCAGCGTAATGGTCGGAAGCACATAGTGCATCCAATCCTGATACTGAGAGCTGGCCCCGCCGGCACCCGAGATCGGCATGGAGAATGCACCGCCCGTGGCGTCCTTGAGAATGACGCCAAAGAACAGTTGCAGCAACATACCGAGCCAGAAGGCCGGGACGGCAACGAGGATCGACGTGGTGAGCGTTACCAAAATATCCCAGAAGGAATAACGCTTTACCGCCGAAATGATACCCGCACCGATACCCATGATTGCCTCGAGCACGATGGCGCACGCGGCAAGTTTGACCGTATACGGATACTTCTGGGCAAAGATTTCCGTAACCGGCAGCTTGCGCTGATACGAATTGCCCAGATCACCATGAAGCAGGCCGTTCATGTAATACAAGTAACGGTCCACGAGCGACGTTTGAACGGGGTCGCCGTTCTCGTCAAGGATCGCGTTGCCGTCCTCGTCCGACTGGACCAGGTGATAGCGGACGCGAAGCTGAAGCTCCACCTCGGGGGACAGAGCCTTGTCTCCACCGATCAGCTTGATCGGATCTCCCGGCACGATATTCTGGAGGGCGAACAGAATCAGCGTAACGCCCAAAAACACCGGGATGAACTGAAGCACACGTTTAACGATGTACTTACCCATACCACACCCCTATCTAGGGATTAACCTAAATGGGATGCCGATCGCCAGACCGGCATCCCAAAATTACCATCAGCCAGTTTACCCCAGGTTAGGGAGAACTGAATGTTTCCCATGAGGTCTACGTAAATACTTGACCCTCACGGAAGCAGCAAACTCTTAGGCGAGCTCAGCGGTACCCAGATCGGCGTGCTTCTGCGGATCGACATAGAGGTGCTTGATGCGATCGGAGCCGGCGATGGTGTGCGTGTAGAACATCACCGGGATGACCGGGCAGTCGGCAGCGACCATTGCATCGGCCTCCTGCATCTTAGCGACGCGCTCTTCGTCGTCAACCGTGGAACGGGCCTCATCGACCTTGGCGTCGAACTCGGGGTTGTTGTAACCAGAGCGGTTGTCGCCACCGAGGGAGTCGGAGTGGAACAGCGGATACAGGAAGTTGTCCATGATCGGGTAGTCAGCAATCCAACCCAGACGACCGCACTGATAGTTAAAGTTCTGATACTGCTCGAGCAGGGCAGACCACTCGGGGGTATCGGAGACAGCGGTAACGCCAACCTTGGCGAGGTCGCCGATGATGGACTCCATGATCTCCTTGTGGCCACCGTCCTGGTTGTAGGACAGAGTCACGTTAATGCCACGATCGCCGTTAGCGCCAGCGGGAGCAACCTTGTCGAGGTACTCGTTAGCCTTGTCGACGTCGTAGGCGCAGAACTCCCATGCGCCCTCCTTGTAGCCATCGATGCCCGGAGGAACAATGCCGTCGGCAGGGGTACGGGTACCCTTGAAGATGGTCTTGCAGATGGCCTCACGGTTGATGGCCAGGGAGATACCCCTGCGCAGGTCGGCGTTGTTGAACGGCTCGGCCGTGTTGTTGCAGGTCAGGTAGTAGGTGGAAGGCTCGGCGCCGAGCAGCATGCGCTCGCCGTCACCCATGGTGTAGCCGTCCTTGGACACACCGCGATCCTTCTTGGCAGCGTCGATCTGAGCAACGGGAACGTCGCAGACATCGAGGTTACCGGCCTGGAACTCCTTGTAAGCAGTCTCCATGTCCTTGATGACCTGGAAGTGGATGCCATCGATCTTGGCCTTGTCGCCATAGTAATCGTCGAACTTCTTGAGGTTGATCTCCTGACCATCCTCCCACTTGCCGTCCATCATGAACGGGCCGTTACCGACCGGTGCAAGGTAGAAGCTCTTGACATCGGACTCGGCGCACTCGGGAACCGGGGCCAGAGCCGGGTGAGAGGCAACGAAGGGGAAGTCGGCGTAAGCGGAAGACAGCTTGACGACGAGGGTCTCATCGTCGGGGCAAGTAACACCGCTGAGCTCGGTAGCGTTACCGGCAAGCAGGTCGTCATAGCCCTCGACCATGGAAAGGTGATAGGAGACCTCGGAAGGGCCGTACTCGGTAGCGATGGCCGACTTGGTGTTGACCAGACGCTCCCAACCGAGCTTGAAGGACTTGGAGGTAACGTCGTCACCGTTGTGGAACTTGGCCTTCTTGATCTTGAAGGTAAACTCGGTGGCGTCGTCGTTGGCCTCAAAGGACTCGCAAGCCAGCGGAACGATCTCGCCCTTCTCGGCGTCATAAGAGGTCAGAGCATCAAAGAGCTGGTACTCGACCTGAGTGCCCTGGTCCTCCTGGACGTTATAGGGGTCGATGCAGACCGGGTTGTTGATGTAGAAGTTCAGCGTCGAACCGGACTCAGAACCGGAAGCGTCGCCGCCCTTCTTGCCGCATGCGGCAAGAAAAGCCATGGAGCTCGCAGCGAGGGTGCCGCCAACAAAGGCGCGACGACCCATAACGGGCTGGTGGAACATAGAATCAGCCATGCCATCCTCCTTATGAGATAGGACAAAGAAATGTTCAGTCGGACATATGTCGAGACAATCCGATCCGAACCATCAAAACGCCGCCCGCTGCTATGGCTGGTTATGCACAACAGACCAACGTATCGCAATACAGTAGCGCATTTTATGCACGATTTGGGGCTAATTCCGGTTAACGGTCGAGAATTTCTTTAGTTGGGCGAAGTATGTGGGGATATTTTGACTCTGTTACAAATATGTAAACAAAAAGGGTCCCGCACCTGCGAGACCCATTGCAAACGTATATACGCCGATGCTTAGTAGCCGACGATGCCCTGCGGGAAGAAGAACATGCACAGGACGACGCACACGGCAAAAACAACGGCCATAATTACCGTCAGGCGATCGAGGTTCTGCTCCATGACGCCCGTGGCAGAGCTGGAGTTATACAGCGAGCTAGCGATCATATCCGAAACGCCGGTGCCCTTACCGGAATGCATCAGGACGAGAATCGTCAGCGCCACGGCAGAGACAGCCCAAACGACAAACAGAAGAATCTGGAACGGACCCATAGATAAGCTCCTTAATAGAACAGTTCAAACTCCAGTACTGTACCACAATCCCCCGCTCTCCCCTACCTGCCACTCAAGGACGGGGTGGAAATGGCAGAAATACCAAAAAGGGGGTTGTCCGGTTGTGGACAACCCCCTTACTAGAAAACGGTATTTGTTTTCTATTAGGCCTCGGTGGCGAGCACGCGGCCCGTCATCTCGGCGGAAGGCTCAATACCAGCCATGGTGAGCATGGTCGGAGCGATATCGGAAAGACGGCCGTCCTCGATACCGGTGAGCTGTGCCTTCTCATCAACAATGATGAACGGCACGCGGTTGGTGGTGTGAGCCGTAAACGGATGCTTGGAACCGTCGGAAGCAACGTCAAACATGTGATCGGCGTTACCGTGGTCGGCGGTAATCAGCGCAAAGCCGCCCTTGGCGAGAATCGCCGGGACAACCTTGGACAGGGCATCGTCAACAGCCTCGACGGCCTTAACGGCGGCGTCGAAGACACCGGTGTGACCAACCATGTCGCAGTTCGCGAAGTTCACGATGTAGAAATCAGCGCGATCCTCGTTGATGGCGGCGACAAGCTTCTCGGTCACCTCGGGAGCGCTCATCTCGGGCTGCAGATCGTAGGTAGCGACCTTGGGGGAAGCGACGAGCACGCGCTCCTCGCCCTCCTTGGGCTCCTCGATGCCGCCGTTGAGGAAGAACGTCACGTGGGCGTACTTCTCGGTCTCGGCGGTGTGCAGCTGCTTCAGGCCATTGGCGGCGATAACGTCGGCCAGGACGTTCTCGGGGAACGTCTTGGGGAAGGCGACCTCGACGTCAAACGTCGGATCGTACTCGGTCATCGTCACAAAGTGCGAAAGCTTGATCTGCTCGCGCTCAAAGCCGTCGAACTCCTTGTCCGTGAACACGCGGGTCATCTGACGAGCGCGGTCGGGACGGAAGTTGAAGAAGATGGCCGCGTCGCCCTCGTGAATGCCCTCGTTGTGGGCAGCGAAGGGCTCGACGAACTCGTCGCCGCGCGGGTCCTTCTCGTAGTAGGCCTTGATACCGGCAACGGGGTCGACATCGGCATCGGACGCGTTGACCATGACGTCGTAGGCGCGCTGGATGCGCTCCCAACGGTTGTCGCGGTCCATCGCCCAATAACGACCCGAGACGGTGGCAACGCGAGCGTCGCAACCGGTCTCCTCGGAAATCTTGGCCAGGAAGGCGCAGAACTCGCTCATGTAGCCAGCACCGGACTGCGGGTCGACGTCGCGGCCATCCATGAAGGCGTGGACACGAACGGTCTTGACGCCATGCTCGGCAGCCATCTTGACCAGAGCCTCAACGTGGTTCATATGAGAATGAACACCGCCAGGGCTCATAAGGCCCATGAGGTGGAGAGTCTTGCCGTCAGCCTTGACATCGTCCATAGCCTTGACAAAAACCTCGTTCTTGGCGATGGAGCCGTCCTTGATGGCATTGTTGATGCGCGAAAGCTCCTGGAACACGATGCGGCCGGCACCGATGTTGAGGTGACCCACCTCGGAGATGCCCATCTGGCCGTCGGGAAGGCCAACGTCCTCGCCCGAAGCGCCGAGCGTGGTGTGGGGGTACTTCTCGTACAGGCTATCAAGGAAGGGCGTCTTGGCAGCGGCGACGGCGTTCTCGCCATCGGCCGGAGCAAGGCCGCAACCATCCATGATGATCAGGAGTGCAGGAAGATGACGTTGTGCCATATGTCCTACTCGCCTGCCTTGACGACCATAGAGGCGAAGTCGGCAGCCTTGAGCGAAGCGCCGCCCACGAGGGCGCCGTCAACGTCGGGCTTGGCGACGAGCTCGGCGATGTTGCCGGGCTTGGCGGAACCGCCATACAGCACGCGGATGCCGTTGGCGAGCTCCTCGCCGAACATCTCCTTGAGGGTCTCACGGATAGCACCGCAGACCTCCTGAGCGTCCTCGGCGGTAGCGGTCTTGCCGGTGCCGATGGCCCAGATGGGCTCGTAGGCGACGACGACCTGCTTGGGGCAGGTGATCTCAAGGCCAGCAAGGCCAGCCTTGACCTGGTTCACGACGTGCTCGACATAGGTGCCAGCCTCGCGGACCTCGAGGGACTCGCCGCAGCAGAAGACGGGAACAAGACCGGCGGAAACGAGAGCCATAGCCTTCTTGTTCTGATCCTCGTCGGTCTCGTGGAAGTAGTCGCGACGCTCGGAGTGACCGATGATGCAGTAGGTGCAGCCAGCGGACTTGAGCATGTCGCAAGAAGACTCACCGGTGAAGGCACCCTTGGCCTCCCAGTACTCGGTCTGTGCTCCGAGGGCGATGGGGGCAGCCTGAATGCGGTCATGAACCGTGGTGATGTCGATGGACGGAGGGCAGACGAGCACCTCGACGCCAGCCGGAACCTCGGGCAGAGCCTGAGCCAGCTCGTCGGCGAGCTTGGCGGCCTCGGCGACGTCGTTGTTCATCTTCCAGTTACCAGCGATAAGAAGGGTGCGATTAGGCATCGAGAAGCGCCTCCACTCCGGGCAGGGCCTTACCCTCGACGAGCTCCATGGAAGCGCCACCACCGGTGGAGCTCCCGCTCATCTTGTCGGCCAGGTTGAACTTGTAGACAGCTGCGACAGAGTCACCACCGCCGATGATCGAGGTGCAGTCAGCCTCGGCGAGAGCCTCGGCGATAGCCTGGGTGCCGTGAGCGAAGTTGTCGAACTCGAAGACGCCCATGGGACCATTCCAGAACACAGTCTTGGCGCCCTTGACGGCCTCGGCGTAAAGCTCCTCGGTCGTGGGGCCGATGTCCATACCCTCACGATCGTCGGGGATAGCGTCGGAAGCAACAACCTCGGGGACAGCGTCCTCGCCAAAGTGATCGGCAACACGGTTGTCGATGGGGAGTAGGATCTTGACACCCTTCTCCTCGGCCTTCTTGAGCATCTCGCCGGCGCGCTCGACCCAGTCCTCTTCCTTGAGGGACTGACCAACGGACAGGCCCTGAGCCAGGAAGAAGGTGTAGGCCATGCCGCCACCGATGATCAGGGTGTCAGCGGAGTCGATGAGGTGATCGAGAACGCCGATCTTGGAGGAAACCTTGGAACCGCCGACGATGGCGACGAAGGGGCGCTCGGGCTCGGCGAAGATGCCGGTCAGCGTGTCGACCTCCTTCTCGAGCAAGAAGCCGGCGACGGCAGGCAGGTAAGCGGCGGGGCCCACGACGGAACCCTGGGCGCGGTGAGCGGTGCCGAAGGCATCGAGAACGAAGACGTCACCATAGGAAGCGAGCTTCTTGGCGATCTCGGGATCGTTCTTCTTCTCACGCTTGTCAAAACGGACGTTCTCGAGAACGAGGACCTTACCCGGCTCGACGGCGGCGACAGCCTCAGCAGCCTTCTCGCCGTAGGTGTCAGCGACAAAGACAACGTCGAGACCAGAGAGCTCGGCGAGCTTCTTGGCGACAGGCTCAAGGGAGAGCTCGGGCTGGAAGCCGGTGCCCTCGGGACGGCCGAGGTGGCTCATGAGGATGACGCGAGCGTTGTGCTCAACGAGGTAGTTGATGGTGGGCAGGGCAGCCTTGATACGGGTGGTGTCGCCAACGACGCCATCCTTGATAGGCACGTTAAAGTCAACGCGGACGAGAACGCGCTTTCCGTCGACATCGATGTCGCGGACGGTCTTCTTGGTAAAGGCCATGTTTGCTTCTACCTTTCGTACGTGTCTGCCTCCCATTACGGCAGACGATTTCTTATAAAAAGGGCGCGACCCTAGGGTGTAAGCCCTATAAGGCCGCGCCCTTCTTTAGACGCTCAACGAGCTATTCGCTAAAAGCTAAATTAAGCAACGAACTTCTCGAAGTACTTGATGGTGCGGACCATCTGAGAGGTGTAGGAGTTCTCGTTGTCGTACCAAGAGGTGACCTGAACGAGGGTCTGGCCGCTGCCGAGGTCAGAGCACATGGTCTGAGTGGCGTCGAAGATGGAGCCGTGGGTCTCGCCGATGATGTCGGTGGAGACGATGTCGTCCTCGTTGTAGCCGAAGGTCTCGGAGATGGTGGCAGCGTAGGCCTTCATAGCGGCGTTGACCTCGTCGACGGTGACCTTCTTGTCAACGACGGCGTAGAGGTTGGTCAGCGAGCCGGTCGGCGTCGGGACGCGCTGGGCGGCACCGATGAGCTTGCCGTTGAGCTCGGGGAGAACCAGGCCGATGGCCTTGGCAGCGCCCGTGGTGTTCGGGACGATGTTCTCGGAGCAGGCGCGGGAGCGACGGAAGTTGCCCTTGCGCTGCGGGCCGTCGAGCGGCATCTGGTCGCCGGTGAAGGCGTGGATGGTGGTCATGATGCCGGACACGATGGGAGCGAAGTCGTTCAGACCCTTGGCCATCGGGGCGAGGCAGTTGGTGGTGCAGGAAGCAGCGGAGATGATGTTGTCCTCAGCGGTCAGCGTCTCATGGTTGACGTTGTACACGATGGTGGGCAGATCGCTGCCGGCCGGAGCGGAGATGACGACCTTCTTGGCGCCAGCGTTGATGTGGGCCTGAGCCTTAGCCTTGCTGGTGTAGAAGCCGGTGCACTCGAGAACGACGTCGACGTCAAGGTCGCCCCAAGGCAGGTTGTTAGCGTCGGCCTCCTTGTAGATCTTGATCTCCTTGCCGTCAACGGTGATGGAATCCTCGCCAGCAACGACCTCGTGATCGCGAGCGTAGTTGCCCTGCGTGGAGTCGTACTTCAGCAGGTAAGCGAGCATATCGGGAGAGGTGAGGTCGTTGATAGCGACGATCTCGGAGCCCTCATGACCGAACATCTGACGGAAAGCCAGACGACCGATGCGACCGAAGCCGTTAATAGCAACCTTTACTGCCATTGTGTCTCCTTTCGTAAGGCCCCCGCGAGCTACAGCGCCCGCCGTTGAGGCCCACAAACTAACCACTCGCCTAATATACCTTTTTTTTGACTTGAATTTCACGAGAATGCTCGAAATTGAAAATCAAATTTACGTTAAAACGTTTTAAATACTAAAATAGCAGCTAAATCCATATATAAGTCGTTACTTCAAACTACCTGTTTGCTTCAATGAGCTTTTCAAGCCGTAAAACACGATGGTAGAGGGCTGACTTCGACAAGGGAGGGTCAGCCATCTCCCCCAAATCACGCAGCGACAGATCGGGATAGCGCTCGCGCAGGTCGCAAAAGACCGCCAAGGCATCCGGAAGCGCATCACGAAGGCCACGCTGCTCGAGCTCATCGATAAGCGCAAGCTGATGTTGGGCGGCACCGGCGCTTCTGGTCTGGTTGGCGAGCTCGGCGTTCACGCGACGGTTCACATCGTTCTTAACCAACTTGACCGCGCGCGCCTCCTCAATCTCGGCAACGCTGCGCTTGGCGCCAATCAGCTTTAATAGATGCTCGATTTCCTCGGCGCTCTTAATGTACACGGCATATGACCCCCGCCGTGCATTAACACGAGCATGGACCCCAATCTGCTCCAACAGATCGCAAAGCCCCTTGGCATATTGCTCGCCCTGCACAGCAATCTCCAAATGAAAATCGCCGCGTGGATCGGCCACGAAGCCGCCCGCAATCAGCGCACCGCGAATATAGGCAAGGCGGCAGCAATCGCGCGCCACCGCATGGTGCGGAATGCCCGCCACCAGATTTCCCTGGCGATCGAGAATCCCCAACAGAACAAGGGCTTATTCAAGATCAGGCTGATCGGGCAAAACGATGAGATAGATGCGCACACGATGCTATACGGAATTGCGCAACGTGAACTCGGTCTTGAGCTTCAAGATCTTATGGGTAAGGCCGATCATGGTGCGAGCGACAGCACCGGTTTCGGTTGCAACCTGCAGACGATAGCCTCCGGAGCCGGCAACAAGCGTTCCACAAACGCGCGCGAGCGCGGCAAGCGTCGCCAAATCGCAGTATTCACAGGAAGGCTCGCAGCGCGCGAGCTCATCTCTCACCTCAGCGGTAAACGACATGGCGCCTCCTCTGGAAAAGAGAGGGGACACAAGGGCTA
>CAJMSV010000036.1 GCA_905216175.1 uncultured bacterium
GGTTATGGCCGCGCGCACCGCGCACCTCGATAGCCTGCGGGCCCATCTTCTGTTCCGTCACCTTTATCACCCTACTCATGCCATAAAACTCGATCGCGAATGTACGCGCCCAGCATGGGCACAGTAAACCGGACGAGGCCGTATCCGGCAGCCTCGATGACGCGCTCGCGAATCAGGCTTGCGCGATATTTACTCGCCCAGCTCTGGGTGCGATCGCAGCGCTCAATGATATCCGCCATGCGAGTCGGTTTTCCCTCGACAGCAGCCATGGCCTCGATAAAGAGGCGTTGCGGGCTGCGCAGCCCGTAATACAGAGGCGCGTCAACCGCTTCGTAGAACTCGGAGACGGCATCCGCATGGCCATCCTCGGCATCGTACCTTTCAATGACCTGCGAGCCACGCCGGACAGCAGAGCGCCACATGTAATAGCCCACCAGCTGAACCATATAGGGATGCCCCATGCTCTTGTGTGCCGCAAGGTCCGCCGTCTCCGCGTCAACGTAAAGACCAGCGTCTTTGACCGTCTGGATATATGAATCGCGCACCTTGGGCAAAGATATCGCCCCCAGCGTACGCTGCTGGGCACGCCGCAAAAACGTTACGCTCGGCTCTTCGAGCAGATCGTCAACCATACTGGGTAAGCCGGCGAACACCAGCGCAAGACCGCGCTGGTCGCTATCTGACAAGCCCGTGGCATCCTGGTCTCCAAGCACCTGCTGATAGAGAACGGCAAGAGCCGCCAGTTCCTCGATAGACGCCGATTGCGCCTCGTCAATCGCAAACAGTATGCCCTTGCCTGGACCGAGCCTCTTGAGGCGCTCGTTGACCAGCCCTCGCAACGTCTCGCCCTTTGCTCGCGCCGCCTCGACCGACATCCGGCCAAACGACGGACCGAGCTCCATTGATGTCACAACCGGCCTATTCGAGCGAAGCGCGTCGGCCAAGCGATCGCATAAGCCAAGCGAAGCGGAATCGGAGACAACCGCCCATCCGCGCTCATTGGCTAGACGTTGCAGCTCCCGCAGGAGAACCGTCTTGCCACAGCCGCGGTTTCCCGTAATGAGCATGAGCCTACCCGGCGCTCCGGCGCCGTTATCGAGCCCTTCCTCAAAATCTTCGATGACCGACTCGCGACCAATGAGCATCGGAGGCCGCTTGCCTGCCGTTGGCTTAAAGGGATTTGGATTCATGTCGGCCTCCTCGGATTGGCAAACCCTGGCAATAGTTATACCAACTTATACCAAGTTATACCAATAGCATGTGACAAAGGAACTGTCCCTTTGTCACATATGGCCGAAAAACTCGGCGTCCGCTGCTCGCCAGGGGCGGAAGGTGGCGGGATTGATCTTTACGTGCGCCGCGGCGGGTACGTCGTACCATTTGACCGTGTAACCGGCGCCGTGAGAGCAAAAGACCGAGTCGGGCGTGTTGGGCAGATCGGCCTCGGGCTCATAGGCGGCCGTCTCGATTACGCGCTCGGCATCATGGCAAGCCGAATAGCCGGCAAACTCTAGGTACAGATGTCCGCGACCACTCGTGTAGGCAGCCACCTCCAGCGCGTAATCCTGCACCTCAGATGCCGGCACGCAACCCACAAGCTTCGCCCGGTCTCCCACCATCGTCGGCGGCTCGTACTCGGCACCCATGCGCGTGGCATCCGAGAGCGCCCGACCCACGCACTCCCCCGGCACCTCGAGCTCAAAGCGATACCACGGCTCCAACAGCACCGCCGCGCCGGCCTCGCGCGCCTGCATCAAACCCTGGCGAATCGCGCGGTACGTGGCCTGGCGAAAATCGCCGCCCTCGGTATGTTTGGCATGCGCACGGCCGCCCGTGAGCGTAATGCGCACATCGGTGATGGGCGAGCCGGTCAGCACGCCCAGGTGATCGCGCTCCATGGCGTTGGTAAGTGCCAGACGCTGCCAGTTAATATCGAGCTCGTCGGTCGAGGTCACGGTGCCAAACTGCACGCCCGAACCCGCTGGCAACGGCTCCAGGCGTAGATGCACCTCGGCATAGTGGCGCAGTGGCTCAAAGTGGCCCACGCCCTCGACCGGCTGCGAAATAGTCTCCTTATAGAGAATGCCGCCAGACTCAAACGCAACCGAAAGGCCAAAGCGATCGGCCAACACCCGCTGCACGACCTCGAGCTGCACCGCTCCCATGAGCTGCAGATGTATTTGTTCAAGATGCGTATTCCAGCTTACGCCGAGCATGGGATCTTCGTCCGCCAACTCAGTCAACGCTTTGAACACCGTATGGACATCGTGTTCGCCCGGAAGCACCGTATAGGTGAGGACTGGCGCAATGCCGGGCGCATCGCCCGCAGGCTCCGCGCCCAGGGCGTCCCCTGGGCGAACGTGCGCAAGGCCCGTCACGGCACAAATACCGCCAGCAGCAATTTCTTGGGCAAGCTCATACTTCTCGCCGTTATAGATGCGTACCTGATCGACCTTTTGCTCCCATGCCTCGGCACCGGAACGTCCGTCAATCATCTGCTTGGCATGCAGTGTGCCGCCGGTTACTTTAACCCATGCCAAGCGCTCGCCGCGATCCCCGCGGCTGACACGATAGACGCGCGCGGCAAACTCCGGGAGCCACGCCTGTTCACGCATCAGCGCGCAGATGCCATCCAGCAACTCGTCCACGCCTTGGTCCTTGAGCGCCGACCCGGCAAAACAGGGAAAGAGCTTGCGCTCGGCAACCATGCGCGACAGCGTCGCGACGGAAAGCTCACCCGCCTCAAGAAACTCCTCGAGCGCTTCTTCGTCTAACGCGGCAGCGTCCTCCTGAACGGCCCCGCCCGCCAGCAGTTCGCCGGCATCCAGGCAGCCCTCGGAGAGACGTTGCCCAAGTTGTGCCAGCAAAACATCGCGGCCGGGATTCTCCAAATCGATTTTGTTGATGAAGATGAATGTCGGGATGTCATAACGTGCAAGCAGGCGCCACAGGGTTTCGGTGTGTCCCTGCACGCCGTCGTTGGCACCCACAACCAATATCGCATAGTCAAGCGCGCGCAGCGTGCGCTCCGCCTCGGCCGAAAAATCGACGTGGCCGGGCGCATCCACGAGCATGACGTGGGTATCACCGTGGTCGAGCACGGCCTGCGACGAAAAAATCGTGATGCCACGCTCGCGCTCGATCGCGTTAGTGTCCAGATGCGAATCGCCATCGTCCACGCGGCCGCGCTTGCGAATGCGACCCGCGTTGAACAGCATGACCTCGGCCAACGTGGTCTTGCCGGCATCGACGTGCGCCAAGATTCCAACGACCGCTTGCTTCGACATGGCTCTCCTCTTATTGCAAGCCCATCGCACGCGGCAACGGGCGTTCACGCTCCACACTGGATGATACAATTTACGGGCCGGCGAGCGAAGCGGGCCCTATCCCCCGACCAAGCTCATCGCCCTGCGTTGCCGCGCGGCGATTTTCGTAGGTTCGCGCCTTGCGAAAGCCGGCTTGCAAATCAGCGCAGCGAACGAAAATGGCCCCACCCGGGACCATTTTCGTTCGTGCGAATTGTTGACACGTGCCCCTACTCTTACGCCTCACGCAGCCAGTCGAACGCAACACGCGGCGTGCCGTCCGACACATACACGACGCCGGCACGCTCGAACCCCGCCTTAATACTCGCGCCCTGCATGGGCAGGTTGTCCTGATGCGTGTCGATGCGCAGGTGATCGGCACGCTCCTTGGCAAAGGCAAACATCGCAGCCGCGATACCGTGCACGGTGCCATCGGACGCCACACGGTGCAGCACGGCGTACGGAGTGTCGCTGCGCCATTGACCATCCTCAATTACGTCATAGCACTCGTCCGGGCCCGGCAAAAAGGCAAACGTCGCCACCACGCGGCCATCGACTTCGCACACATAGCTGCCACCGGCGGCGATATCGGCAGCCAGTTGCTCGGCAGAAGGCGTGCCCTCGGGCCACTGTGTGGCGTTGCCATGCGCGCGCATAAAGGCGCGGGCCGCGTCATAGATAGCCATGACAGCGGGAATGTCGGTATCGAGGGTTTTTCTGATCATCACGCGGCGACCTCACGTTTATTGGTATCACTTTGATTGAGCAATGATACCAACGTTTGGAGAGGGGCGCGATGCAGATGGGGAGCAAAAAGCGAGCCGCCTGGTCAAAGGCCAAAAGCGAGTTTTTGGGCGCTGCCACCGGCGGCGATATGAGCGACCTGTTTGCGCGCGAGGACGAGCGTCGCGACGCCTTGGACGCCGAGCGCGATGAGGCTTGGCGCTACAAGTCGTGCGAGCGCAAAAACCGGTACGACACGCGCGCCGAGGCCGAGGCAGTTATGGCCGACTGCGAAAACCGCGGGCGGCGTGGTTTGGCCTGCTACAAATGCGAATACTGCGGTGGATGGCACCTGACGTCGCACCCATGGAAATAGACGCCGCATCGGCACGGCGCTAGCGAAGCGCCGGTAATCGCACGCAAGTTACGGGCGCGGCGGCACTAAAACATCGTAACGAACTGCCTTGCCCGCAAGTTGATAGCTCGGCTTAACGCCGGCAAGCAGCGGCCCCTTCACCGGTCGCTTGATAACCACCTTGCGCGGATGCACCGCAAGCGCAGCTTCGACCAGCGTCTCCTCATCGGCGCACGGCTGTTCCAGATGATGTAGGAGCTGGAACTTCTTTTTGACCGCCGCACTTTTAGTACGCTCGGGAAACATGGGGTCCAGATACACCACGTCGGGAGCCGCGAGCTCGCCCTGCCCGATCAGCTCAGCTGTATGGCGAAGGCCGGTAATACTGTCCTCGCCCGCATGTAAGCGCATGCGCGCCACGGCTGTCGCAAGCGCCGGATCATCTGCCGCGCGATCCAAAGCATCCTTGAGGAGTGCCGCGATCACGCAATCCTGCTCATACAGATCGACGGTAAAGCCCGCGGCCGCCAACAGCAGCGAATCCTCGCCAAAGCCTGCCGTGGCATCAATCGCCCATGAGCGCTCGATGCCTTTTACGCGCGCAGCCTTTACCAGCAGCTCTTGCTGCAGACGGCCTTGCTTGAGTCGTGGCAGCATGCGGCCAAAATCGGCACGCAGCTCCATCGTACCGTCGGTGAGTGTGAGGCCCTCGGACTTCCCGGTCAGCTCAAGCCCCGCGGCCCGAGCAACAGAAAAGGGATCGACGACGCCCATGGGTACTCCTTAGCAAGCAAAACGAATACGCGAGCGCCGTTCATGACGACACCCAACCGTCCGTTATTGTCCCACATGCGACATGGCCCACAGCATCCCAATGCAAAGCACCGCCATCAATCCCGTGCACACGGCAGCGATCACGGAATCACTCATGCGCCTTCCCAACGACCGCGGCTCACGCACTTGCCCTGCTCCGTACATCATGGCTTCTCCTTCGGTCCAGCTCTTACCATGGCCCCATCATCGCAGCGCCGCGCATACGCTGCCATCGATTTGACTTACGCCCAGCTTTCTTTTTTGAAAGGTTGGACCGTGCGGGCAAGAGACGCTTTCAAACGCATGCATCGCCCCGTTGAACTACAATGTGCTTCACGATATGTGCCGCAACCTGGGTGCGACAGATTCTCCGCGCCCGCATCGAAAGGACCAGCTATGAGCGCCGCTCGCAAGACACTCAAAATCCTTGCCCTGATTTATTTTGTTCTGGGCATCGCCAGTCTCGTCATTGGAATCGCCGGCATCGCGACCGACAAACTCGAGTCCGTCTACGGATCGAACGCCATGCTCGCCGCGGCCGTGGTTATCGCCAAGGGCCTCATCGATCTCGCCGCGGGCGTTGCGGGCATCAAGGGTGCCAACAAGCCTTCGCAGGTAGACGGCGCGTTTAAGCTCGGTATTGTTGCCGCGGTCGCCACGCTTGCCCAGGCGGTGCTCACGCTTCCCGCGCTCGGCGGCAGCGCCGTCAACATCGGCGCCTTTGTCATCGTGGTGTACGACCTGTTCTTTGTTCAGCAGGCACACGCCGTTAAGGCCGAAAACAAGGACCGCCTGTAGGCACCTGTCTCCCATAGCCTCTGCTATCAAGCAGCTAAAAAGGGCCGATCGCGCATCTCCGCGGTCGGCCCTTTACGTTTGCCTAGATAAAACCTACCAAAATAAACCTGTCCCTTTTTTGGCAGGTTGTTAGCTGTGGCGGTACTCGGCGATGATGAAGTCGATATCGGTTTGGAGCGTGTCCAGGTTTGCCAGGCGCTCTTTGTCGGCAGGGCGCGTGCGGTAGTAGTACGGCGTCATCTGGAACACCGCCTCGATATCGGCCTGGGTCTGAAGCGTAATATTCGCAGATACCCGCTGCGTTCCGACCAACTCGAGCTCGGTGGTCTGCGGCAGCTTCTCGTCGTTAAGGTACGGCGTATCGTAGAGCACCTCCTTGAGCCCAAAGAGATGACGGGCACCTGGCACCACGGTGTAGAGCGAACCCTCCGGCGCCAGCACGCGGGCAAACTCGCGCTCGTTAAAGGGGGCAAATAGCTCGGTCACCATATCGAAGGCGCCATCGGCCACGGGAATGTCCTTCATATTGGCCACGAAATAGGTCGCATCGCCGCGCTTGGCGGCCAGGCGCACCATCTCTTTGCCCAAGTCGAACCCGTAAGCGTCCACGCCCGGCACCGCGCCCAGGGCACTCGTGTAATAGCCCTCACCGCAGCAAATATCGAGCAGCGTCATGGGGTCTTTCGTAGACGCGGCGTGCCCAGACACCCGCTCGCGCACCAGCTCGACCATTGCATCGCGCAACGGCGCATAGTATCCACGGTTCAGAAAGTCACGACGACTGCGTGCCTGCGACTTGGGATCGCCCATGGAGTCGCCGCTCTTGGACGAGCGCAGCAGATATAGATAGCCCTCGCGCGCACGGTCAAACCGGTGTCCGCCCGCGCATGCAGCACCGCGCTCATTGTCCACCAACGGCTCATGGCAAACGGGACACAACAACATGGCAACTCCTTAGCGCGAACAACACAACGCCCACCATTGTCGCACGCCTTTCCCACCTAGTCATTGGGGACGTTCTTGTTTGACTAGTCGTTTAAGAACGTCCCCAATGACTACAAGGAGTGTCCCCAGCTGCCGACAGAAAAGGAACGTCCCTAAGTGCCGACTGGTTGCATTAGGAGTATCATCGTCTGCGCAAATGAGCACGAAATAGCATGGTAGAGATTGAGAGCGTATGGCTGACACCGTATCTAAGCACATTGACATGACCACCGGCTCGCTGTGGCGTAACATTCCCCTGTTCGCCTTCCCCGTGGCCGCCACGAGCATCTTGGAGCAACTGTCGAACCTCATCGCCACGGTCATCATCGGTAACTTCTCGGGCGACCAGGGAACCCTCGCCATGGCGGCGGTCGGCTCCAATGTTCCGCTTACCAGTCTTATGCTCAACCTGTTTATTGGCATGTCGCTTGGCTCCAACGTGGTCATCGCCAACGCTATCGGCCGCAACGATCAGAACATGGTCAAACGCGCCGTCCATACCTCGATTTTAATGGCGCTCGTAGGCTTTGTCGTCATCGCCCTGGGCGAGATCTTTGCCGAGCCCATGCTCGCCGCGCTCAACGTTCCTGCCGAGACCATGCCGCTCGCTTCGCTCTACCTACGCGTCTTTTTGCTGAGCATGCCCTCGATCTTGCTTTACAACTTTGAGGCCGCGATCTTCCGCTCCGTCGGCATCACCCGCATGCCGCTGCAGGCGCTTGCCGTGTCCACCGTCCTCAACATTGGCCTGGACCTCATCTTTGTCCCCGTACTCCACTGGGGCGTCGCGGGCGTCGCCATCGCCACCGCCATCGCCTACACCGTCAGCGCAGCTACGCTCTTTATCCGCCTGCTCAAGACCGACTCCGTCGTCCGCGTCACCCCACGCGACCTGGCTATCGACCCCGTCGCCCTCAAGCGCATCGTCAAGATCGGCCTGCCCGCCGGCATCCAAAGCGCCGTCTTTGCTGTCGCCAACATCATCATCCAGTCTGCCATCAACAGTCTGGGCACCGAGGTCATGGCCGCATCGAGTGCCGCCATGAGCCTGGAGTACGTGTGCTACAACCTGCTCAACAGCTTTAGCCAGGCTTGCACCACCTTTGTGGGACAAAACCACGGTGCCCGCCAGATCGACCGCTGCACCAAGACGCTCAAGGTCTGCCTGGTCGAAGGCGGTATCGTTGCACTCACCACGATTATCGTTATTGTCGGCTTGGGGCGCGAGATCCTATCGCTGTTCAACAGCGATCCCAACATCGTCTCGATCGGCTATATCCGCGTATGCTCGATCTTCCCGGCGTACGCCTTTAGCATGTTCTACGAAAACATGTCCGGCTACCAGCGCGGCTTTGGTATCTCGCTCACCCCCGCCCTCATCACCATGATCTGCGTCTGCGGCATCCGCTTCTATTGGGTGTTCTGCGTGTTCCCGCACTTCCGCACTTTTGCGAACATCATGATGGTCTACCCCATCAGCCTGGGCACCACGGCATTCTTTATGGTCGTGGCGGTACTACTCTGCCACCCGGCACGCACCTATCGCGCCACCCAAGCCAAAGCAACAGCCCGCTAAACACCGCACTCAACGCCACGCCAGTCATTAATTGACAATATGTGAGCTCATATAGTCGATAAAGCGCCTCGTGGCGATGGGCATGGTGTCCCAGCTGCGCCAGGCGGCCACCACGTCGCGCGAGGGGGCATACACGATGGGCCGCACACGAATATCGGCTCGCATGCCCTCCACAGTACGACGATAGAGCATGCTCACGCCTAGGCCCTCCTCCACCATCGCCATGATGGTGTAGTCATCGGTCACCTCACTCGTCACGTGCGGCGACAGCCCATGCGCCGCGAATGCATCGAGCACCAGACTCTGTTCGCCCTCATCCAGCAGCACAAACGGCTCGGACGCCAGGTCGGCAAGTGTCACCTTTTCCTTTGCCGTCAGCGGATGCTCGGCCGGCAACAATGCTACCAACTCGTCGTGATAGACGACGCGCTTCTCGAGCCCAGCGGTAAATCCGCGTGCCGTAAAACAAAAATCAACCACGCCATCGTGCACCCATTGAGCGTTGCGCGTGTAATCGCCCTGTTTGAGGGTGAAGCGTACGCCCGGGTGCAGCGCACCAAAGTCGCGGATCACACGCGGCAGCACGGTACGACTCACGTTAGTAAACGTCGCGATGCGAATATCGGTCGACGAAAGCCCCAGCAGCTCCTGGCGCTTGCCCTCGAGCTCGACCTCGGCGGTCACAATCTGGCGCAGGTACGGCAGATATTGTTTACCGTCGCGCGTAAGCGAAACGCCCTGCTTACCGCGCTCGATAAGTGTGGTGCCCAGCTCGCGCTCGAGCGCCTTGACGGCCTGGCTCACCGCACTTTGCGTATAGCCCAGCTTGTCGGCCGCGCGTTTCAGGCTGCCGCAGTCGACCACCATACATACAATCTGATACCGCGATGCCATTGTGCCTCCACATCAATGCAGCCGTAAAACGTTTTGCCAGGATTTTTCCTACTGACATTAGTATCTCTTAATCATACTGAAGATACATTCGCTTTACTACATTCACATCTGGGAGCAGAATCCTTTGTACGAAACCGTTCTGTAACAAAAGGAGTCCCATGGATCGCAAAAAAGCAATCGCGCTCTCATTTTCCGTTCCCGTCGCATGGGGCTTTTCGTACCCCCTCATGAAGATCGGTATGGACAGCATGAACGCCACGAGTATCGTCGCGCTACGCTGCATCATCGCCTTTGTGGTCTGCCTGCCGCTCTTCCACAAGCACGCGTTGCGCATCAACCGCGACCTTATGGTCCGTGCCGCCATCATCGGCGCCATTATGGCAACCGAGCTCACCTGCATGTGCCTGGGCTCCAGCCTCACCTCCGCCTCCACCGCCGGCTTTTTGCAGAGCCTGACGGTCGTGATCGTGCCGTTTGCCAACGCCGCCCTGCTGCGTCGCGCCCCCGAGCGCAAAGTGCTCGTCGGCACCGCCATCGTCACCTGCGGTATGTTGCTGCTCTCGGGCGCCGACTTTACCAGCCTGAATCCCGGCGCGATCATCATGCTGCTCTCCGCTTTTGTCTATGCCGGCCACATCATTGTGGCGAAGCGCTTTGTAGAAGATGTCAACCCGCTTGCTCTGGGCGTTTGGCAGCTGGGCTTCGGCGGCTTGTTCTCGGGCATCGCCGCATGCGTCTTTGGCGGTTTCACACTTCCCAGTACGCCCAGCGAGATCGTCGTTGTCGTTGCCCTCGCACTCATCTGCTCTGCCTATGGCTTTATCACCCAGACGCTCGTGCAGCCCCACGTGCCCGCCGAGACCACCGGCTTCGCCTTCTCGCTTGAGCCGGTCTGCTCCGCTGTCTTTTCGTTCTTCTTGGTTGGCGAGGTCCTGAGCCCCATCGCCTTCTTTGGCGCCGCCCTCATCCTAACCGGGCTCAGGGTGGCAACCGTCGAGCTTCCGCGCCTCCGCGCGCATGGACAGGCTCGCATGGCAGGAGCGCCCGAGCACGTCTCGTAGACCCCACTCTTCATACGGCCGTGGCATAAAGGCAACCGGTGCGCCTTTACAATAGATGCCAACAGAGCATCTGCCATAAAGGAGCCCCATGGACACCGTAACCCGCGACCGCAACATAGCAACTTGGTTGGGCGATGCGCCGCAGCCGGTACGTGACACTACGAACCAGCTGCTCGAGCGCATCGCCCTTTTGCGTGTCGAGCAAACCATCTACCCGGCACAAGACGACATCCTCAATGCCCTCGCCTACACGCCGGCCGACCAGGTCAAGGTTGTCATCTTGGGTCAAGACCCCTATCACGGGCCCAACCAGGCCATGGGGCTGTCGTTCTCGGTCCCCGCAACGCAAACCAAGTTGCCGCCGAGCCTGCGCAACATTTACAAGGAGCTCAATGCCGATCTAGGCTGCCCCATTCCCGCCACGGGAGACCTAACCCCATGGGCACAACAGGGCGTCCTGCTTCTCAACACCACGCTCACCGTGCGCGAGCATGCCGCCAACTCGCACGCCAAACTGGGCTGGAGCACGCTCACCGACTACGTTATCGAACGCTGCTGTCAGCTGTCCCAGCCGGTAGTCTTTTTGGCATGGGGCCGCTTTGCTCAGCAGATGGTCGAAGGCAAGCTCGCCGCTACCGGCGCGGACAAGGCAACCGGCAAGTTATGCCTGGCCTCTACGCACCCCTCGCCGCTTTCGGCCAACCGTGCCACGGCAGAACTCCCCGCTTTTATGGGGTCGCGCCCCTTCTCTGCCGCCAATCGGCTACTTGAACAGCACGGCTCGACCCCCGTCAACTGGACTTGCCTCGGCTAAAAATCGATACATCAAAAACGCGCCCGACAGCTTTCCATCGGGCGCGTTTCCTATTCGGGCCAAATAAATTGTGTGCGGCCGGCCTCGCCGCCATCGATCAGCAGGCTCTGCCCGGTCATAAACCGGTTGGTCACGCCCACAAAGTAGATCCACTCGGCGATCTCTTGGGCGGTGGCCCAGCGTTTAAGCGGCGTGAGCTCCATAATCTGGCTCCACAGGTGCTCGTCTTCCATCACGCAACGGTTGAGCGGTGTGATAACGCCGCCCGGGTCCACACTGTTGGCGATGGCCTGCGGTGCCAGGCGGTTTGCAAGGTTCTTGGTGTAGGCGATAACGCCGCCCTTGCTGGCGGCATAGGCGGGAAACTCCGATCCCGTATGCCCACTCGCCGACCCCACATTGACCACGGATTTGATAGCCGGCGCCGGCTTGGCGGCAAGCCCCTCCCCCATAAAGGCATAGCGCTCGGTCACATTGATGGTGCCACACAGGTTGGCGGCGATGTCGTCGGTCGAATCCTGCGTACCGGCAACGTTCACGATTACCTGAGGCTCAAGGTCGCTTGGAAACGAGTCCGGCTCGCGGACATCAACGATCAGATGGCGGTAGCGCGCGTGGTCGATCGCCGGCGACAGCAGATCAAAGCCCACGACCTCGTGGCCCTCATCCAAAAAGCGCTGCACGCACGCGGCTCCGATACCGCCCGAAGCGCCCGTGATCAAAACCCGCATACTTGCTCCTTAGGCGGTTGCGTGGCGCTCGAGGTACTCGGAACCCACATTCTCGCGCTCCCAGCCGCGCACGACCTTGTAGCCCACGGGGCTCAGGAAGACCTCGCACAGCAGCTCAGCAACAGCGCCGGTCAGCGAGCACATGAGGACCTGCACCCAGGTCCAACCAAAGAACGTGTGGCTCACCACGATGGCAAAGACCAGGTTGTCGATAAACTGGCCAACACCCGTGGACACATAGGAACGGAAGGCAAAGCTCGCAAAGTTATTCTTTTTGAGCATACGGCCGAGCGACTGGTTGAGCGTGGAGTTAACCACGGCAGAAACGAGCATTGCCAGCGAAGAGCCCAGCACCACGTACCAGGTGCCGCCGATGGTGGCGTTAAGGGCGGTGTTGACCTCAATCATGCCCGTGTCGTAGTAGGCGCCCCACATGCCGGGCGTGAGCGAACATGCCCAAAAGCACAGGCTCACGGCCAGGTTGACCAGCAGCGCGAGGATAGAGATTTTGATGGATGCCTTGGCGCCAAAGCGCTTGCAGATCATGTCCTGGCACAAAAACGAAACCCAGCTCACCACAAAGCCGCAATCGAGTGCCAGATACGGCAGGCTGATGAGCTCTTTGTTGGCCAGCAGGTTCATCATGATGACACTCACGAAAAACAGCGAAACCGTTGCCGCGGGAATGCTCCGCAACAGGACCTTATAGTCCTCCATGACCTTCTTGATCATTATGTACTCCTTTGGTTTTAGGTTTAACGAGCAGGATATCGGACCCGAACTGCTCGGACGCCCCGGTCTTGAGACGACGGTGGGTATGATAGCCGCTCACACGGCATCAGGCAAGCAAGCGGCGCGGCAGCCCCACAGGGCCACCGCGCGATGCGTTAAAAGGCTACGTTGCCAAACTCCGACAGGATAAGATCGGGGTTGTGATCGGTTGCCCAATCCACGTTCCACGGACTCGTGAACAGCAGCAGCTTACCGCCGCGCATGTCCTCGACGCGCAGCGTGTCGCGCGTGAGCGAAAGGCCCGGGATATCGATGGTATCGGGGTCGTTCTGGATCCAGCGAATGTCCGTATAGGGCAGCGGCTGGCGACGAACCTCAACACGGTACTCGGCCTTGAGGCGGCGCTCGAGCACCTCAAACTGCAGCACGCCGACCACGCCCACGATGACGCTCTCCATGCCAGCGCCCAGCTCGCGGAAGATCTGGATGGCACCCTCCTGGGCAAGCTCCTCCATACCCTTGACGAACTGTTTGCGCTTGAGCGTATCGACCTGCGTAATGCGAGCGAACATCTCGGGGGCAAACGTCGGGATCTGCGGGTACTGCACGTGGCGCTTGCCGGATCACACGGTATCACCGATGCTAAAGATACCCTGATCAAACAGGCCCACGATATCGCCCGCGTACGCCTCGTCCACGATGGCGCGGTCATCGGCCATCATCGAGGTACCCGTGGCAAGCTTAAGCTTGCGGTTGCCCTGCACGTGGAAGGCATCCATGCCGCGCTCGAACTTGCCCGAGCAAATGCGCACAAAGGCGATGCGGTCGCGGTGATTCTTGTCCATGTTGGCCTGGATCTTAAACACGAAGCCGCTAAAGTCGTCGCGGCAGGGATCGACCGGTTCGCTGGTGAGCGTATCGGTATAGGCGCGCGGCGTCGGGGCCAGACGCAGGAACTCCTTGAGGAAGGGCTCCACGCCAAAGTTGGTGAGCGCCGAGCCAAAGAACGCCGGGCTCAGCTTGCCGCAGGCCACGGCATCCAAGTCGAGCTCGTCGCCGGCGCCATCGAGCAGCTCGATGTCGTCCATCAGGTTCTTATGGTTCTCCTCGCCGATGAGCTCATCCATGGCAGGGTCGCCCAGCTCGGCCTCGACCTCGGCGACCTTCTTGGTGGCGTTGGCGTGGCCGTCGCCCTCAAAGGCAATGACGCGACGAGTCTGACGATCGAACACGCCGCGGAAGTTGCGGCCGCTGCCGATCGGCCAGTTCATGGGATACGTATTGATGCCCAGAACGTTCTCGATCTCTTCCATGAGCTCAAACGGATCGCGGGCCTCGTGGTCGAGCTTGTTCACAAAGGTGAAGATGGGAATGTGGCGCAGCGTACAGACCTTAAAGAGCTTTTTGGTCTGGGCCTCGACGCCCTTGGCGCCGTCGATGACCATGACCGCGGCGTCGGCGGCCATAAGGGTACGGTAGGTATCCTCCGAGAAGTCCTGGTGGCCGGGGGTATCGAGGATGTTGACGCAGGCGCCGTTGTAGGTGAACTGCAGCACCGAGGAGGTAACGGAGATACCGCGCTCCTTCTCGATGTCCATCCAGTCCGAGACGGCATGCTTGGCCGAGCTCTTGCCCTTGACCGAGCCGGCAGTCTGGATGCTGCCGGTATAGAGCAGCAACTTCTCGGTAAGCGTGGTCTTACCGGCGTCCGGGTGGCTGATGATCGCGAATGTGCGGCGCGACGAGATTTCATCCGACAGGCTTGCCATGCGGATCCTTTCTTGCATTGAGTGCATTACGTCGTTGTAACCGCACTATTGTAGCCGCGAAATGCTGCAGCAGGGCACCTATCAGGACAAATTCATCAGTTGGGGCCTGGGTAGCCGGCCCAATCCGTATTTGCCTCTTGCATAACTGTGCATAGTGTATATATACTGTGATTACCGGTTATATACACGTGTAGCCCAACAGCTAAGGAGCCGCTGTGGACATCATCCTATCCAATTCGAGCGACAAGCCCATCTACGAGCAGATAACCTCGCAAGTCAAAGTTCAGATCTTATCGGGCACGCTCGCTGCGGGAGCCAAACTCCCCAGCATCCGTGCACTCGCGAGCGATCTTGGCGTGAGCGTCATCACCACAAAGCGCGCCTACGCCGACCTGGAGCAGCTCGGGTTTATCTGCACCGTGCAGGGCAAGGGCTGTTTTGTCGCCGAGGGCAACCAGGAGCTCTTGCGCGAGAACCAGCTCTGCCATATCGAAGAGCTGCTTACGAAAGCGGCGAGCCAAGCCGAAACCCTGGGTGTCACGCGCGACAAGCTGCACGAGATGCTCGACCTGGTAGCCCCCGAAACCATGCAGTAGCCATCTGCAAGAAAGGCTATACCATGCAATATTTGCTAGAAATCAAAGGTGCATCGCGCCATGTGAGCGATCGCTTTTCGCTGCGCGACGTCACGCTTGCCGTGGAGCCTGGCCAGATCGTCGGCTTTGTAGGCGCAAACGGTGCCGGCAAAACAACGACGATTCGCGCCGCGCTCGGGCTTATAAAGCTCGATGCCGGTGAGGTGCACCTGTTTGGGCAGCGCTGTGGCGCCGACGCGCCCGATGGGTCGCAACGCCATCTACGCTCCCGCGTCGGTCTTGTCCTGGACACGTGCCCCTTCCCCTCCACGCTCAAGGTGGGCCAGGTCGAGTCGCTCGTAGGCCCGGCGTACCCCGCGTGGGAGCGCGAAACGTTCGCCGGATTCATCAACCGATTTGGCCTCGATCCCAAGACAAAGGTCAAGGACCTCTCCCGCGGCATGGGCATGAAACTGCAGCTTGCCTGTGCACTCAGCCACAATGCCAAGCTGCTCGTTTTGGACGAAGCCACCGCGGGCCTCGATCCCATGGCACGCGAGGAACTGCTTGATGAGCTGCTTGCCTTTGTCGCCGACGGCCAGCACAGCGTGCTGCTCTCGAGCCACATTACGTCCGACCTCGATCGCACCGCTGATCGCGTCATCTGCATCGATAATGGCGCGATTATTTTTGACCTGCCGCGCGAGGACATTACCGACCGCGCCGGCATCGCCCACTGTACCCAAGCACAGGCTGCCGAGCTTATGACTTGCGTCGAAGGCGCCCGTGCCGTCCACCACGCCTATAGCGTGGACGTGCTCGTGCCCAACCGTCGCGAAACGCTCGAGGCCTTTCCCGAGATTCCCTGCGACCGGGCAACCATTGATGACTATCTTCGCCTCATGCTGAAAGGGGCTTCGAAATGAAACGCGCCTTTATGTCCGAGCTCGCCATCGTTCGCACGCTTATCCCGAGCATCGCGGGCGTCAGCCTGTTCATCTTCGTCGTGCTAACCCTTGCCAACGCGTCGGATGGCGATTCCGGCATGAGCGCCGGCGCCTGCGCGGTCAGCGCCATGTCGCCCATCATGGTCATGAGCTCGCTGGCCGGCTTCGACAATCAAAACGGATGGGAGCGTTATCGGGCAACGCTGCCTCTCACGCGCAAAGACATTATTTGCGCACGCTACCTGAGCATCATTGTCTTCTCGGCTGTCATGGCGTGCGCCGCCGCGCTTCTGAGCATCGTCTCCATCCCGCTATTCAACAGCGTGGGCATCCCCTCGACGGGACAGACGATCTTTGAGATCGCTATAGCCTCGGCAGCATCGATGCTCATCTCCCTCATGATG
>CAJMSV010000037.1 GCA_905216175.1 uncultured bacterium
GACCATTATTACTCTCGCCGTGTTCTGCTTGTGCATCGGACGCAAGGGTTGGATTCTCTTCGTGCCAGTCGCCTTCCTGCTCTGCTGCACCTTCACCTCGCTGGTCCAGAGCGCCATGGGCTGCATGACCGCCGTCCAGGCCTACGGTTTCTTCGGTACCATCCCGGCTACTGCCACCACGGCTGCTGTCTCCGTCGCCGCCACCAAGGGCCTGCAGCTCGTCTTTGCCGTCCTGCTGATGGTCCTGGGCCTCATCGTTGCCGTTAACTGCCTCAAGGAGTTCTTCGGCAAGGAGGCCGGTTCCATGCCCGACGAGGAGCCCGAGTGGTCCGAGATGGGCAAGGCCGAGTATGGCCGCACTGCTGCTGCCGAGGCTCCTGTCGACGCCGAGGCCGCCAAGGCTTAGTCGACCTGACGAGTTGAACGTCACATCTATATGACTCGGAAAGACCGGGTCCGCGACTTCGCGGGCTCGGTCTTTTTTCATGCAAAAGCGGGTGACGCTCGAGTGTTCTCGCAGATGTTTTGCGTGGATAAGGGCGCGCGTTGTACCATATAGACGTATATGTGTGCATATGAAAGGGGCCCCGTGGCCAAGACGGTATATTCCGATAACCAAAATAATGTCGATGCTCTGGCTGAGCGTCTGAGCGGACAAACGTCGCTTTCTGCCGAGCGGGCAAAGCTGGTTGCCTACGACCTGCTTTGCCGCAAGGCACTCAAGATCAAGTCGAGCGCGCTGGCGCAAATTTTCCGCTCCGTCGATAAGGAATGTGACACCAAGGCGATGCGCGATGAGCTTATCGCGGCAAATATCGTGACCAAGATCGAGGGTAGCGGCATTAACGGGCGCCCGGCGTTCTATACCATCAATGCCGAGATCCGCGATGCCCAGGAGCAGCCTGCCGAGTCCGTCGAGGATTTTGTCGTCGGGGATTCCGCTGACGTGCCTGCTGTGGAAGAAGTTGCCCCGCGTGAGCATGTCGATACCGATGAGTTGCTCGATGAGAACGTCGTGCGTGCCTTTACGGCCAAGGCAGGACGCGGCGGTTTTGGCGGGGGTGGCAAGCGCGATGCGCAGCGCCGTGCCCAGCAGGAGCGCTTCCGTCGCGCCGTTGCTCAAAAGGGTGAGACGGATGCTGAGGTTGTTGAGACCGAGGTTGCTGTCGAGTCGCAGAAGCCCGCGAAGGAGCAAAAGCCCGTGGAGGCCCAAGAGCCCAAGCGTCGTCGCGGTGCTCACTTTAAGGCTGCAGCGCAGGATGCCGCGCGTGAGGTCGAAGAGTCTTCTGAGGTTGCAGACGATGTTGAGGAGTCTGCCAAGAGGGCTCCGGGTTCGTGTCGTCCCGGCCGTGGTTTTGCGGGGCGCGCGTATCCCGTGAGGCGTCAGGAGAAGAGCGAGCCGGCTTCGGCCACTCAGGACGAGAAGGACGAGAAGGCCGTTGAGCCGGCGGCTCGCGAACAGAAGCCTGTTGAGCCGCAGCTTGAGGTTGATGCCGAGGCCAAGGGCCAGCAGTCTACTGATGAGCAGACGGAGCAGGGCGCGTCGAGCAAGCCTCGTCGCCGTCGCCATCGTGGGGGCCGCAGTTCCCATGCCGAGACTGCGACCGAGAAGACCACGCCGCAGGACGAAGATGCGAAGGCCGAGGTTTCTTCGGGGCAGCCTAAGCGCCAGCCGGCGAAGGAGAGCAAGTCCGATCGTCCGCAGAAGCAGACGTCTATGCCGAAGCGCGAGCGCAATCCCCAAGGCGATTCTAAGCGCAAGTCTCAGAAGAAGCCGGAGTCTGCCGCAGCAGATACTGCTGCCCAGCAGCCCAAGTCGGCCGTTCACGGCGAGGTCTCGGCGTTTGCCCTTGCCCGCGTTTTAGGCAGGCAGCTGCTCAAAGTTGTCCCTACGCCCACGGCGCTCTCTAAGATCAAGGAGCAGCAGACACAGATCGTAAAGGTCGAGGGCAAGGACGGCAAAAAGGCTCCGCAGCGCACTCAGCACAACGAGATGTCCAACCGCAAGATTGCCGAGGAAATCGCAATCATCCAGGCTTGGATCGAGCAGAACCGAGGTGTCGATACGCCGGTTGCCTCGCGCCGTCAGCGTGCCTACCAGATCTTTAACGACGAGAAGGCTTTTGACGGCAAGCACGGTGAGCGCTTGATCAGGCGTATGACCGAAAAGGGCATCAGCATGCAGGCGATCAAGGTCGCCCCCAATCGCCCCGTGCACTTTACGGGCTTCTTTACGCTGGGAGCCGACAAGCCGTTCATTATGGTCGAGAACTTGGACACCTACGACGAGATCGTCAAGCTCCTGCGCGGCCGCAAGCATGCCAAGCTTTTTGGCACCAAAGTTGGTGGCGTGATCTTTGGTGGCGGCTGCAAGGCGAGCGTTTCGCACGCACTGGATGATTATCTGGCCGAGATCGGCTATCGCTTTAATTATGTCTACTACGTGGGCGACATCGATCGAGAGGGTGCGCGCATCGTCGAACAGGCCCGTAATGCCAATGTCGTTGAGATTCGCCTGCATGCCGGTATGTATCGTGCCATGCTCGCCGAGCACAAGCGTCGCGTAAAGGCCGGCGGAGAGTGCGAGCCCGCGGCTGCCAACCAGGGCGTGCCGCAGAACCTAGCGGCGACGATCAAAGATCTGCCTATGGTCACGCGCGTGCAGTTCCGCAACGTGCTGCGCGAGGGCGGACGCATTCCGCAGGAGATTCTGATGACCGCCGACTATCGGGATGGCGACTCGGGAAGCTTCGACCGCATGCTCAATAATTAGGGACGCGTGGCCCCGGCGGGCCGGGCATTAAGTTTGCTGCTCTACAGTCCTGCGCAAGACGAAGGCCACATTAAGTGGCCTTCTTTGCGTGCGGAACTCGCGACAAACTTAATGCCCGGCCCGCCGGGGCCACACGGCACGTTGTAGAAGGCGGCTCGCTTTTCGGAATTGGGCTGATATTTCAAGATGTAAGGCGCTCTTGGTCCTAATGAGCTTGGGGCGCCTTCGCGTTTCCTCAGCTCCGCACCCTTGCGGGTTCTCGAATCCCTCCGCTTGCCCACAAGAAAGCGCCCTGGGCCGTTATGGGCTCAGGGCGCTCAATTTTAATGGCTGGGACGGAGGGATTCGAACCCCCAACAGCCGGCACCAAAAACCGGAGTTCTACCGTTGAACTACGTCCCAATGTGTGGTGTTGCCCAAAAGCAACTCGTTTAGTTTACCTAATCTGCGAGGGCATCGCAAACGCCATCGAGCAGGCGTACGGCGAGTGTCTGCGCGTCGCTGGCCGTGAAGGTGCCGTTGTAGCGCGTCATGCCCGTGAGCTCAATACGAATGCGAGCCGGCTTCTGCTGCGCGGCGACATTGGCAGTGCGGATGCGCTGGGCCAGGTTGTGGCACTCGGCGAGGGCAATCGTGGCGCGCGGTGCGGCGTCGGCGGGCAGCTCGTCGCTTGCGATCTCGAGCACTAGGTCAACGTCGGTTGGGACCTCGGAGTCGCAGAGCATCATGCCGCTGTTGTCGGTCGTTGCCGTGGCGATATTCCACATGCGCGACGCAACGCTGCGTGCGATGGGGTCCTCGCCGATAACGGCGATCTGGAAGCGCTCGAGCACGTTGGCGGCGCGAGCAAAACCGATACGGGACTCGGCTTCGGTGACCGAGGGCTTGCCCTCCCACACATGGTGCAGGCGGTTGATGTAGGCGTAGGTGTCCTGGAAGGCCATGCCGTCGGCAAACAGGCCGACATTTTCCTGGAACTGCTGTAGGGCGGCCTCGGTATGCGGGCCAAAGTAGCCGTCGTCTTCGCCACAGGCAAAGCCCAAAACGTTGAGAGCGCGCTGCAGGGCCTGCACATCGGCGCCATGGAAATTGGGCATGCGCAGATAGAGGGTGCGGTCGCCCAGCTTATACGAAGCGTCTACAAGGGCGCTCCAACAGGGGATATCGACGGCATGGCCGGCAGCAAGGCCGCTGTCGAGTCTGAAGGTGCTGACGGCCTGCTCAGTGGTGGCTCCAAAGTACTTGTCGGTGACTTCGGCGGCATCAATCGTGTAGCCGAGCTGCAGGAGACGAGACTGCACGTCCTCGACGGCTGCTCCTTGCATGCCCGTTGTAATAGGTTCCATGAACGAACCCCTTTCGGCGTACCATTCGTACTATTTGAGCGTCTGTCGGATAGACAACGCAAAGGGATGCATAAACATGCACTCAACAGTGTAGCAAGTTGTGCCTAAATACGCTGCTGACAGGTTTTATAACCCCCGTTAGTTAAGGCGCTCCACAAAGAAATCTGCCATGGAGAGGAACAGCTCGCGTGCGTGCGGATCAAGCTCAACGTTCTCGATGGCCGCTTTGGCCTTAGCGGTCAGGTCGAGCGCGTAAGTGTGGGCGTAATCGATAGAGCCGGTCTCCTGGAAGATCTCCGCGGCGCGTGCGAGCTGCGCGGGATCATCGGTGCCCGAGGAAAGAAGCTCCTCGACCTCGTCGTGGTGGCGCTCATCAGAGAGGGCATGAACGGCGACAAGCGTGCGCTTGCCCTCGGTGATGTCGGTGCGGAAGTCCTTGTTGGCGGCTTCCTTAGTGCCGACAAGGTTGAGCAGGTCGTCCTGAATCTGAAAGGCAAGGCCCGTGTGCAGGCCAAAGGCGCGCAGCGCTTCGATTTGCTCATCGCTGCCGCCGCCGATAATGGCTCCGGCGGCAAGCGGCGTGGCTCCGCTGTAAAACGCGGTCTTGTGCGTCGCCATGTCCAGGTAGTCATCAACCGAGATATCAAAGCGCCCGTCACGGACCCAACCCAGGTCGAGCGCTTGACCCTCGATGGTGCGGACGATCATCTCGGTAAGCTCGTGGAGCACGCGCAGCTTCACGTCGGACTCCAGCGTGGGGTCGTCGAGAACCGTCTTGGTGACCATGGTGAGCGCCAGGTCGCCACAATTGATGGCAAGGCCCGTGCCCTCGGTAAGGTGCATGCAGGGCTTGCCTCGACGAAGCTGTCCGTTGTCGGCGATGTCGTCGTGGATCAGCGCGCCCGACTGGAAGTGCTCGATGGCTGCCGCGGCGCTGCGGGCGCTCTCAAAGCTACCGCCCACTGCGGTTGCGGCGAGCATACAGATAAGCGGGCGGTGGCGCTTGCCGGAGTTGGCCGTAAAAGCCGAGAGCGGCGCGTACAGGTAGCGCTCGATATCGGCAGAGGCCGCCTGTCCGTCAAAGAACGTGGCCAGATAGTCGTTGATCTGGTCAAAGTGCTGGGCTAAAAAGCTGGTAAACGGACTGGACACGGGTTCTCGCATTCTTTCTTAGGTTGCATCGTTGCGGTGTGCAGATACCATATTGCCACATTGGAGTTGCCGGCGCGTCTGTTTTGGCGATTTGGGGAAACGGGACGCGTGCGCGTGCCGGCTGCTTATATAAGCCTAAAGTGCTCGAGCGCCTTGACGACGCCATCTTTGTCGACCGAGTCGGTGATGTAGTCGGCGCGCTTTTTGAGATAGTCCGGCGCATTGCCCATGGCGATACCGACATCGACGGCGTTCATCAGCGAGACGTCATTGCTGGCGTCGCCGATGCCGTATACGGTTCCGTGGTGGGGATCGAGGGCGTCGAGTACAGACTGGATGCCCCCGCGCTTCGTGCATTCGCGGGGCGAGATTTCGGTTACCTCGAGTTCGAGCTCGTTAAAGCACAGCAGCGGCTCAAGTGCCTTATCTTGAGCGATGTGGTTGGCGAGCGATGTAGACATCAAGATCTTGTAGGCACTGTAATGTTGCAGCTGCGTGACTGCGTCGCCCAAGGTGCGCGCGTATCCGGGGGCATCGGGGGCATCGGCACTCATGCGCACGACGCCGTTGAGGCCCTCAAAGCGGATGACCTCGCCCGACTGCTCAAGATAGGTGGCAAGGCGCTGCAGCATGCCGGGCGTCATCGACAGATCGCGAATTGCGTGTCCGTTGATCTCGGCGTAACCGCCCGCAAGACAGACGATGCCGGTCCAGGGCAGCTCAAGAAGTTTGGGGTGGATGCAGCTGAGGGTGCGCCCTGTGCAGATAAAGGCCATGTTGCCGTTGGCGACAAACTCGCGGATTGCCTGCGAAACCGCCTCGTTGGGATAGGGGGAGAGGTCCCGCTCGTCTTCGGGAAGGTCCTGGGCGAGCCTGGGGTCTTGCCAGGCGAGCGTTCCGTCGATATCGAAGAAGCAAATATCGCCGCGCTTATGGGCTGCGCTGGCGGCAGGGGAGGCCGAGGTGGTGGGCACAAATCCCGGCTCGAGGCCCATGATCTGGTCAAAATGCTCTTTAACGCGGGGAACGGAGATGCCGATGATCACCTGGGCGGTCTTGCCCGTAATGATGAGGCCCTTGGCGCCCACCGCGACAAACGACGCGTTATCTGCAACGATGGAAGGGTCTGCGACCTCGACGCGCAGGCGCGTGGCGCAGTTGGTTGCGCCCACGATATTGCCAACGCCACCTAAAAGCTGAATTACCCGCTCAGCGAGGACGTGATCTTGATCGGATTGACTATTGACCTCGTCATTGGGAGATTGCTCTTTGGCAAAGCCGCTTTCCGTCAAACGATCGATTGCCGCGCGATTGGCGACATGATCCTCGCGGCCCGGCGTCTTAAGGTCATAGACCAAGATGAGTGCTCGAAAACTAACAAAAAAGATGAGGCTAAAGGCAAGGCCGATACCGAGCGCCAAAAGATAGGCACCGGCATGCGTGCGCATGAGCGGAATAAAGTTGAAGGCTGCCATCTCCATGAGGCCGCCCGAGAAGATGCCGACGATGCCAAAGAGATTCATGGTTGTGGCAAGGCAAGACGATAAGACGGCATAGAGAAAAAAGAGCCCGGGGTGGGTGAACATAAAGAGAAACTCGAGTGGCTCGGTAACGCCGCAAACCACCGAGGCGATGATGGCGGGAACAAGGATGACCCTGAGGCCGGCGCGGCGCTCTGGTTTTGCGGTGGAGTAGAACGCGGCTGCGATGGCAGGAAGGCCAAAGAGCTTGACCCAGCCGGTGGCGGTAAAACCGGCCCACGGCGCAAGTTCATTAAGGGGGCGCGTGCTATGGGAGAGGATGGGGAGCAAGCTGCTCCACGTGGCGTAGATGCCGTCGTTAATGACCAGGTTGTCGTAGTAGATCGGCATGTAAAGCAGGTGGTGCAGCCCCATGGGCTCGAGCGCTCGCTCCAAAAACACAAAGATGCCCACGCCAAAGGGGCCGACGCTCGTAAGTGCATGGCGCAGCGTTTCGGTCATTGCGTATACGGAGGGCACGATGGCGGCCGAGATAGCGGCAAGGGCAAACACGGCAAAAAAGCTGATGAGGTAGACCAGCGAGGAGCCCGAGAAGGTGCCGAGCCAATCGGGAACCTTGGCATCGTAGAAGCGGTCATGGATGGCGACGACGGTTGCCGATACCACCAGCGGGCCGATAATGCCGGTGTCGAGCGTCTTGATGCCGTCGATGACGGTGATACCGTTGGCGGGGGTCAAAGATGACGGGTACTTAAGCCCAAGGTTGTCTCCGCTCAGCTTAATGATCTCGCTCAAAAAGAAGCAATAGGCAAAATAGGCCACGAGTGCCTCGAGGCAGCAGCGTGCCGGTTGCTTTTGGGCAAGACCGATAGGCAGCGCTACGGCAAAAAGGAGCGGGAGGCGTTTAAAGACCGTCCATGAGCCGCGCTGGATGATGGCCCAAAAAACGTACCAAGGGGTTCCGTATACGGCTAGATCGCCGACGATGTCTGCAGTCGTTGCGAGAGCGGAGACGCCGACCATGAGGCCCGATATAGAAAACAGCATGGCGGGAGCGAACATTGCCCCGCCAAAGCGTTGGATTTTTTGCAGCATGTTCTGCCTTCCGAATATCGAGGCGCGTTGCGCGTGGGGAAACGTTTAAACAATGGATTCATTGTAGAGGACCAGACGATTGTCGTGCTGGCAGTTTTGAGCGAAACCGATTTGGGCACGACAGAAACCGTCAACGGTTAAATCCTGTCGCTTTACCGATATTCGGTTTAAACAACTTTAAGAAATGCTATCGTGCCTAGCCGGAAATAAATAATGTAGAGGTGAAACAATGCCAAAAGCGATATACGAAGGAATCTACCGAGAAATACGCTCGCGCATCATTAATGGGACCTATGCGTTTCAGGAGATGCTGCCAACCGAAGCCGAGCTGACCGCGGAGTTCGGATGTACTCGCAATACCGTTCGTCGCGCCTTGGGTATGCTGGCCGACGGGATGTTTGTGCAGCCCATACACGGCAAGGGCGTGCGCGTTATTTGGCTTAAGGGCGAAACCGACATGTTGGGCGCACTCGAGGAAGTTGAGTCGTTTGGCGAATTTGCAAAGCGCAACAATGCCGTTGCATCGACGGACGTTAAGTCTTTTGAGCATTTGATTTGCACCGAGCAGCTCTCTCGTCGCCTGGGCTTTAAGGTGGGCGAGGAGTTGATTCGCGTGGTGCGTGTCCGAAGCCTTAACGGCAATGCGCGCCAAGTAGACCATGGTTACTTTTTGGAGTCGATCGCCAAGGGTCTGACGCCCGAGATCGCCGCAAAGTCAATTTACGACTATCTGGAGCACAAACGCGGCGTCAAGGTGATGGCGAGTCGCCGTACGGTGAGCGTCGAGCTTGCCAACGATGAGGACTGCAGCTATCTTGACCTCGGCAAATACAACTGTGTCGCCGTCATGGAGAGCCAGTCGTACACCTCGGACGGCGTCTTGTTCGAGGTCACGCATGCCCGCACGCATCCCGAGATCTTCCATTACCGCGTCAACTCCAAGCGATAGCCGGCTAGCTCGCAGCCTGACGAGACTCATGCCCTCAAAGCGAAAACGCCCGGTCAAACCGACGATGCATCGGCTTGACCGGGCGTTTTCGCTGCATTTGATAACAAATAATTGTTTATACAAAACTTGTCAAGTATCAAGTTGAAATTACCGTTCACCGAAGTTTTTCTACCGCTCTAGTAATACTTGTTCAAACAAGTAGCCAAATAGCGTATCGTACAAATCAGCAAAAGGGGCAAAGTCCCCGAGCCAATCTCCGAAGGCGGCGGCAAAGGGTGCCGCCACGGTGTGAAAGGGTGGATTGTAATGAAGAACGAAATGAGCAGAAGGCAGTTCCTGGGCTTTGCTGGTTCCGCAGCTGCGGTTCTTGGTCTGGGCCTCGTGGGCTGCGGTGGCTCCGCCGGCTCCGGCTCCTCTGCTTCTGGTGACGCTGCCGAGGTCTACTTCCTCCAATTCAAGCCCGAGGTCGACAAGGAGTGGAAGGAGATCGCCAAGGCGTACAAGAAGGAGAAGGGCGTCGAGGTCAAGATCGTGACCGCCGCCTCCAACACCTACGAGGAGAAGCTCAAGTCCGAGATGTCCAAGAGCTCCGCTCCGACCCTGTTCCAGGTCAACGGCCCCACCGGTCTTAAGAACTGGAAGGATTACTGCGCCGACCTGTCCGATACCAAGCTCCGCGGTGAGCTCATCGACGACTCCCTGGCTCTGCAGTCCGACGGCAAGGATCTGGGTATCGACTGGGTCCAGGAGAGCTACGGCATCATCTACAACAAGCAGCTGCTCGAGAAGGCTGGCTACAAGGCCGAGGACATCAACTCCTTCGACAAGCTGAAGGCTTGTGCCGACGACATCCAGGCCCGCAAGGACGAGCTTGGCGTTGAGGGTGCCTTCACTTCTGCTGGCATGGATGACTCCTCCAGCTGGCGCTACACCACCCACCTCGCTAACCTCCCGCTCTACTACGAGTTCGAGAAGGAGCACAACCAGGAGGACGACGAGATCAAGGGCGAGTATCTCGACAACTTCAAGCAGATCTTCGACCTGTACATCACCGACTCCACCTGCGATCCTTCGCAGCTTGCCTCCAAGACCGGTGACGACGCCACCAACGAGTTCGCAACCGGCAAGGCCGTCTTCTATCAGAACGGCTCTTGGGCATACGCTGACCTCACCAAGGCCGGTATGACCGACGACCAGCTCGGCATGCTGCCGATCTACATCGGCGTTGACGGCGAGGAGAACCAGGGCCTGTGCTCCGGCGGCGAGAACTACTGGTGCGTGAGCTCCCAGGCTTCCGAGGATGCTCAGAAGGCCACCGAGGACTTCATGTACTGGTGCGTCACCGCTGACACCCCGACCAGCATCATCGCCGACAAGATGGGCCTGACCGCTCCGTTCAAGAGCGCCAAGGAGACCACCAACGTCTTCTCGCAGCAGGCCGTTGCCATGGCTAAGGACGGCAAGAAGACCGTCGCTTGGGACTTCGTCTACATCCCCTCTGAGGAGTGGAAGAAGAACCTCAAGCAGGCTCTGATCGCCTATGCTGCCGACAACAGCAAGTGGGACGGCGTCAAGAACGCCTTCGTCGATGGCTGGAAGACCGAGAAGGCTGCTTCCGAGTAAGTAGTTGCTGCCCAAGCTATCTGATTAGCGACAGGGGGCGGGCAGACGTTGGTTTGCCCGCCCCCTGCATATTGAAAGGACCCTTCTATGGGCAAAGCACTCAAGCGCTGGTGGCCGCTCTTTATGCTGCCCACGTGCCTGGCGTTTATGATCGGGTTCGTGATCCCCTTTATCCAGGGCTTCTATCTCTCGTTCTGCCAGTTTATTACCATCAACAATACGCACTTTGTCGGTATCGAGAACTACGTGCGCGCACTGTCCGATCCGCAGTTTGCCACGTCGTTCTTCTTTACCGTGGCGTTTGCCTTCCTGTCGACGGTGCTCATCAACGTGATCGCCCTCGCCATTGCGCAGGTGCTCACCCGCAAAGCGCTCAAGGGCACCAATATCTTCCGTACGATCTTCTTTATGCCTAATCTGATCGGCGGCATCGTGCTGGGCTACATCTGGCAGATTCTGATCAACTGCCTACTCTCCAACGTGGGCGCCCAGCTCATTGCCCTTAACTCTGCTGCTGGCTTCTGGGGCCTTATCATCCTGACCCTGTGGCAGCAGGTCGGCTACATGATGATCATCTACATCGCTGGTCTGCAGTCCATTCCGTCCGACTACATCGAGGCCGCCAAGGTCGACGGTGCCACGGCATGGCAGACGTTTTGGAAGGTTAAGATCCCTAACCTGATGCCGACCATCACCATCTGCCTGTTCCTGTCCATCACCAACGGCTTTAAGCTGTTCGACCAGAACCTCGCCCTTACCGGCGGCGCCCCCGCGCACTCCACCGAGATGCTCGCCCTGCACATCTACAACACGATCTATTCGCGTGCCGGTATCGCATGGCAGGGCATCGGTCAGGCCAAGGCGGTTATCTTCTGCATCCTGGTCGTAGCCATCTCCATGATTCAGCTTAAGGCCACGAGGTCCAAGGAGGTGCAGCAGTAATGAAACGCGATAAGGTTATCAACCGCGCGCTCTCGATTTTCTTTACGATTCTGTCGCTCGCGTGGATCTACCCCGTGTTCATGATTGCGCTCAATTCCTTTAAGAAAGCGACCGCAATCAGCACCACCACGGCGTTCGATCTGCTCACGCCCGAGACGTTCAACGGCCTCGCAAACTACATGCACGCCCTTAACGAGCAGGGCTTTGCCTCGGCATTTATGTACTCGCTCATCATCACGGTCACGTCGGTCGTGCTGATCTTGGTGTGCTGCTCCATGTGTGCTTGGTACGTAGTGCGCGTCAACAGCAAGATCTCGAACTTCTTCTATTACCTGTTCGTCTTCTCGATGGTCGTGCCCTTCCAGATGCTCATGTTCACGCTGTCCAATTTGGCGGACCGCATCGGCTTCAACACGCCGTTCAACATCTGCTTTATCTACCTCGGCTTTGGCGCGGGCCTGGCGGTCTTTATGTTCGCCGGCTTTGTAAAGAACATTCCGCTCGAGATTGAGGAGGCGGCCATGATCGACGGCTGCAACCCGGTCCAGGTGTTCTTTAAGATCGTCCTTCCCATCATGAAGCCCACCTATCTTTCGGTCGGCATCCTCGAGACCATGTGGGTCTGGAACGACTATCTGCTGCCCTACCTTACGCTCGACTCCACCAAGTACAAGACCATTCCTATCTTGATCCAGTACTTCCGCGGCGGCTACGGCCACGTCGAGCTCGGCCCCATGATGGCCTGCATCATGATGGTCGTTATCCCCATCGTCATCATGTACATCCTCTGCCAGAAGTACATCATCGACGGCGTGGTGGCAGGTGCCGTCAAGGGCTGATGCCGTAACTGTTTTGCAAGTTTTGGCGGCGCCCCTCAGCGCGGCGCCGCGTATCGAAAGGTAAAGACATGGCCGAGATCGTTCTCAAACATGTTCAGAAGGTGTATCCCAACAACGAGTCAAAAAAGAAGGGCTTCTTTGGCAAAAAGAAGAAGACCGAGGAGAAGAAGCACAACCTCAAGGTTACCGAGGACGGTGTGCTCGCTGTAGAGGACTTCAACCTCACCGTTCACGACCAGGAGTTTATCGTCCTCGTTGGCCCCTCTGGCTGCGGTAAGTCCACGACGATGCGCATGGTCGCCGGCCTGGAGGACATTACCTCGGGCGATGTGCTCATCGACGGCAAGCGCGTCAACGACGTGGCGCCCAAGGACCGCGACATCGCCATGGTGTTCCAGAGCTACGCTCTGTACCCCAACATGACGGTGTACGAGAACATGGCGTTTACGCTTGAGCTCAAGAAGGTCCCCAAAGACGAGATCGACCGCAAGGTTCGCTCTGCTGCCGAGATTCTGGGCATTACCGAGTACCTCGACCGTAAGCCCAAGGCGCTTTCGGGCGGCCAGCGCCAGCGTGTCGCTATCGGCCGCGCCATCGTGCGAGACCCCAAGGTCTTCCTGATGGACGAGCCGCTGTCCAACCTGGACGCCAAGCTTCGTAACCAGATGCGTGCCGAGCTCATTAAGCTGCGCCACGAGATCAAGGGCACCTTCATCTACGTTACTCACGACCAGACCGAGGCCATGACCCTTGGCGACCGCATCGTGGTCATGAAGGACGGCGTTGTCCAGCAGATCGCCACGCCGCAGGAGGTCTTCAACCATCCCGCGAACATCTTCGTCGCCGGCTTCATCGGCGTGCCGCAGATGAACTTCTTCGATGCCCAGCTGGTGCGCTCGGGCAACGGCTTTACCGTCAAGACCGAGGATATGAACGTGGCGCTCGCCCCCGAGACTTGCGCTCAGCTTGCCCTCAACTGGGACGGCGGCGACGTGAAGGAGATTACGGCCGGCGTGCGTCCCGAGCAGATCCTGCTTGCCGACAAGGGCGAGGAGGGCGCGCTCCAGGGTACCGTCGAGGTGACCGAGCTTATGGGCTCGACCGAGCATGTCCACGTGACCGCTCCCGACGGCCAGTTTGTTCTGATTATCCCCGTCGTCGACCTCGAGGCCAAGGGCGCGCTCAAGGCTGGCGACACCATCTGGTTCAAGTTCGAGAAGAACGCGACCCATCTCTTCGATAAGGTATCTGGCAAGAACCTTATCTAGGCCCGGTGCATCCAGGCCCTCCCTTTGGGCGACTGCGGTATTGCCATCCTTTTGCCGCGGTCACATATAAGGCTCCCCTCCCGTCCACTGGGCGAGAGGGGAGCCTTTCTTTGTGTTGGGATTGTCTGACCGGTCGCTTGTCTCGATCTGTAACGGGTAGGGCCGATTTCGGACGCTAAGTGTTACAGATCGAGATAGACCCAAGGGGAGGGGCCGGTATGTCTCAATCTGTAACAGCTGGGGCCGTTTTTACCGAGTAGCTGTTACAGATTGAGATTCTTCGGTCGAGTCGGGTTGCAGGGTAACGTGCGGGCACAAAAAGCGGAGCCGCGTTGCCGCGACTCCGCTTTCAGGAGGATGGGTAAAGGGAGCGAAATTAGTTCAGGTGCCAGATCTCGTCGTTGTACTGGGAGATGGTGCGGTCGGACGAGAAGGTGCCGGCGTTGGCGATATTGATGAGCGTCTTGCGCATCCAGGTGTCCTGGTCCTCATAGTCGGCCAGCACGCGCTCCTTGGTCTGGATGTACTCCTCAATGTCGAGCAGGGCCATAAACCAGTCTTTGCCCTTAATGTCGTCGTGCAGGCGCTGCAGGCGCTCGGCATTGCCGGTCGCCATAAAGGCCGGGTTGGTGATGAAGTCCACCAGCAGTTTAATGCCGGGCTTGCGGTAGAGCGCACCGGCGTTGTAGGTGCCGTCGGCGTAGAGCTGCTCGACCTGTTTGGACGAGGCGCCAAAGGTATAGATGTTCTCGTCGCCCACGAGCTCGGCAATCTCCACGTTGGCACCGTCGAGCGTGCACAGGGTTAGGGCGCCGTTGAGCATGAACTTCATGTTGGAGGTGCCGCTCGCCTCCTTGGAGGCCAGGCTGATCTGCTCGGAGATATCAGCGGCGGGGATCACGCGCTCGGCGGCGGTGACGTTGTAGTTCTCGATCATGACAACCTGCAGGTAGGGAGCCACGTCGGGGTCGTTTGCAATCCACTGCGACAGCGTCAAGATCAGATGGATGATGTCCTGCGCGATAGTGTAGGCAGGCGCCGCCTTGCCGCCAAAGATGATGGTGACGGGGTGCTTAGGTCTGTTGCCGTTCTTGATATCGAGGTACTTCCAGATGATGTAGAGCGCGAGCATCTGCTGGCGCTTGTACTCGTGGATGCGCTTGACCTGGACGTCGATGATGGCGTTGGAGGGAATGGTCACGCCCTGCTCGAGCGCCATGAACTGGCGCATGATGGCCTTGGCCTCGACCTTGGTGGTGGCCAGGCGCTCAAGAACGTCCTTGTCGTCGGCGAACTTGGCGAGTTTGCTCAGATCGCCGGTGCTGCGCCAGCCGGTGCCGATCACATCGTCAAGCAGGCTAGCGAGCGCGGGGTTGGCCCCATGGATCCAGCGGCGGAAGGTGATGCCGTTGGTCTTGTTGGAGAACTTCTCAGGATAGATCTCGTAGAACGGATGAAGCTCGGTGTCCTCCAGGATCTTGGTGTGGAGGGCGGCTACGCCGTTGATGGAGAAGCCAAAGTGGATGTCCATGTGGGCCATGTGGACGGTGTCGTGCTCGTCGATGATGGCGACGCGCGGGTCATCGTGCTCGGCCTTCGCGATCTCATCGAGCTTGACGATAATGTCGGCGATGGCGGGGGAGACCTTCCGCAGGCTGGCGAGCGGCCACTTCTCGAGCGCCTCGGCAAGAATCGTGTGGTTCGTGTAGGCGACCATGGAGCGTACGATGGCCACGGCCTCGTCAAACTCGATGCCATGCTCGGTGGTGAGCAAGCGAATGAGCTCGGGGATGACCATGGTGGGGTGCGTGTCGTTGATCTGGACAACGGCGTAATCGGCCAGGTCGTGCAGGTTACTGCCGCGCTCGACGGCCTCGTCGATCAAGAGCTGGGCGGCGTTGCTCACCATGAAGTATTCCTGGTAGATGCGAAGCAGGCGGCCCTGCTCGTCGGAATCGTCGGGGTAGAGGAACAAGGTGAGGTTCTTGGCGATCTCGGTCTTGTCGAAGTCGATGGAGCTGCCGGGGACCAGGCCGTCGTCGACGCTCGCCAGGTCGAACAGGCGCAGGCGATTCTTAGCGGGCTGGCCGTAGCCGGGCACGTCGATGTTGACGAGCTTGGAGGTAACGGCAAAGTCTCCGAACTCAACTGTGTAGGAGCGGTCGTCATCGATCAGGATATCCTGCTCGCCGAGCCATTCGTCGGGGACGGCCTTCTGCTGATTGTCGACAAAGCGCTGACGGAACAGGCCGTAATGGTAGTTGAGGCCCACCCCGTCGCCGGTCAGGCCCAACGTGGCGATGGAATCCAGGAAGCACGCGGCCAGGCGGCCCAGGCCACCGTTGCCGAGCGACGGCTCGACCTCGAACTCCTCGATCTTGTTGAGGTCGTGGCCTGCGGCGGTGAGCTGGTCCTTAACCTCGTCGTAGATGCCGAGGTCGATCATGTTGTTGATGAGCAGCTTGCCGATCAAAAATTCGGCGGAAATGTAATAGAGCTTTTTCTTGCCGTTGTTGAGCGGGCAGGTGGCGGAGCGCTCCTGCACGAGTTTGACCAGCAGCTTGTAAATGCGACGGTCGTCGAGCTGCTCGAGCGAGGTGCCAAATGACTGCTCGGCGAGTTCCATGAGGTTAATTTGGGGCATGTTTTCTCCTGTGATGGGTTGTTTCATGTCTGCAATTCATAAGAAGCCCGCGCGAGGGGATTGGGGTGGCCTCGCGCGGGAAAAGCAAGCGCGTCCGCACGGTGGGGAGGGGTTGGGCGCGGTAGCTCCTATTGAGGAAGCTCGATTTCGGCTTCCGACGGGATGCGGAAGTAGGTCTCGGTCCAGTCGGTGAGTTTGTGCTCGAGCTCGCGGGTGATGGCGCCGTCGAGCATACGCCAGGTCCAGTTGCCGCCCAGCGTGGCAGGGGTGTTGATGCGCGCCTCGTTGCCCAAGTTGAGCAGGTCCTGCATG
>CAJMSV010000038.1 GCA_905216175.1 uncultured bacterium
TGCCCTTTACCAGGATGCCGCATTTTGCCGCCCCGCCGATGCCGCCGAAGAACGAGAGCGGCACGGAGATGACGAGCGCGCACGGGCAGCTCACCACGAGGAAGGTGAGGCCGCGCAGGATCCAGTCGGACCAGGCGCCCATGCCGGCGAGCGGCGGCACCACGGCGAGAAGCACCGCGGAGATCGTGACGACGGGCGTGTAGACGCGGGCGAAGCGCGTGATGAAGTTCTCGGTACGCGCCTTCTTTTCGCTGGCATTCTCCACGCGCTCCAGAACACGCGCGACGGTGGACTCGCCAAAGGGCTTGGTGGTGCGCACGTGGATGAGGCCCGTCATGTTGATGCAGCCGCTGATGATATCGTCGCCGGACTTGGCGGGGCGGGGGACTGACTCGCCCGTGAGCGCGGCGGTGTCGAGCTGGGTTTCGCCCTCGACGATGACGCCGTCGATAGGCACGCGCTCGCCGGGCTTGACCACGATCACGGTGCCGACGGCGATGTCGTCGGGGAAGACCTGCTCGAGCGTGCCGTCGGGCTGTTCGACGTTGGCGTAGTCGGGCACGATGTCCATCATGGCACTGATCGACTTGCGGCTCTTGCCCACGGCGTATGCCTGGAACAGCTCGCCGACCTGGTAGAACAGCATGACGGCGGCGCCTTCGGCCATGTGCGGGTCGGTATCGGGGAAAAGCACCATGGCAAACGCGCCGATAGTCGCGACGGCCATGAGGAAGCTCTCGTCGAAGGCCTTGCCGCGGCGGATGTTATTGAATGCCTTTTGCAGTACGTCGTAGCCGGCAATCAAAAACGGCACGAGGAACAGCACAAAGCTGGCGTAGATGTCGCCCGGGGTGCCGAATGCGGCGGTGAGGGTGCCAAGTTCGTCGAGGGCGTACACCACGGCAAAAATGCCCAGCGCTACCAGGATGCGGTTGCGCTTATGCTCGAGTGACTCTTTTTTCTTGCGCTTCTTCTTTTTCTTCTTGGGGTCGGCGGTGGCCATGACTCGTATCCTCCCATTTGAATGTATGAACACTCACTCATATAATTTCGCGTGCAAAGGCCGCGGCAAGCGCGGCCTTTGCAGGTTGGCGTAAACCTGGGCTAGAGAATGATCTCGCAGTCCGGCTCGGCGTCGGCCGTAAACTCTACAACGCGATCGAGGACCTCGTCGAACTCGGCGTCATCGGCTTCGAGCGTCAGCTTCTGGGTCATAAAGTTGACGGACACGGATTTGACGCCCTCGAGCTTGGCCAGCTCGTCCTGAAGCTCGCGCGCGCAGTTGGCGCAGTCGATCTCGTCGAGTTTAAACTGCTTTTTCATGGTGGGTTCCTTTCCCTGTTTTGCGGCTTGGGTGCAGGCCGCGCTGGTACCGTGGTTGGTTGCTATTCGCAGATATGGCTCATGCCCTGGTTGAGCATGGTGTAGACGTGATCGTCGGCAAGCGAGTAGAGGATGTTGCGGCCGTCGCGGCGGAACTTGACCAGGTGCGACTGCTTAAGCGTGCGCAGCTGGTGCGATACTGCCGATTGCGAGGTCGCGGTCGCCTCGGCGATGTCGGCCACGCAGAGCTCGCGGCCCATGAGGGCATAGAGAATCTTGATGCGCGTGGTGTCGCTGAAGACCTTGAACAGGTCGGCGAGGTCGTAGAGAAGCTCCTCGTCGGGAAGGTCCTCGGGCGAGCAGGTGGTGGGGATCACGGGTTCGTTGGCCTCGATGTCGGGTTTCGTTTCATCAGCGTGTTCGCTCATTGCAGCATCCTTTCATATGAACATGCGCTCATATAACTTACTTCCGATTATATGAGCGCATGTTCATATGTCAATACAATTTGCGATAATTTCGATGACTGCTTGCCGCCTCTGCAATTTTCTGTGGGTTGGGATGCATCGACGCAATGCTCGCCAACATATTTCGAGATGTTCGGCCAGCATGCTAAGAAAGCCGCCTCGAGAAGCATCAGAACTGTTCATATTTGTACTTAATCTTGTTAAATATCGTGAGAATCAGTTCTTTCTCTACGGGAGTTCCTGTGGCATCAGTTTTATCTAAAGTTAAATTGAGCATTGCCGTAGCCAATCAGGCACATCGTTGGCCGAATAAGTCGAAAAATGTAGGTGGACATCCGCAGAGACCGCCTTTAGAAGAGCGAATTCTCAATTAGATCAATAATCGCATCGTCTTCCGTGCGGTTCTCATCGATTTTTACGGATATGTCGCATTCCCAAGGCCCATTGATTTCCTCAGCAAGGGCCCCGACGTGTTGCATGTCGTCGGGTTCGGGCACATCGTTGATGCTCGGGTCATCAGCTTGCGGATATTGGCTTGCAATTTCGCGCTTGGTGGCCTCTTCTTCTTTGAGTGCCTCCAGGACGCGGCGACCGTATTCGAAGTAGCGCCGCAAGACAAATTGACGAAGAGTTTCTTGCAGGATGGCGAAGTTATCCGGTAGCCGACCGGGCCAGATCTTCTCGCGAATGCGAATCGCTTCCATGACCCGTCTAAAAGCGGACTGCTTGAAAAACGAATGACGACTAACTGTGATAACGGCATATCCCATGTTTCGCAGCGTGTTTCGGCGTTCCTCGTCAATTGATTGCTGCTCGGGATCGTCGTGGTAAAAGCCGCTGTATTCGATATCGGTCATCGAATTTTCGAGCAGCGCGTCGAGGTAGAAAACCGTCCGTCGCGTTAGGGCGGCGTATCTTTTGGGGACTGGGATCGGATAATCCGTTTTGATAGCGCGTATGGCTAAGCCACCCATTGACTTGGGCATTGTCAGCATCATGACAAACGCCGTTTCGAGTGGGGAGCGACAGCCTTCGCGTACATAAGAAAGTGCCTTAAGGGCTTTATTGGATCCACGATACCCCGATGCCTTTGAAAAGAAGGCTCTGAGCTCTTCAACGCTGGTTAGGGCTGGGCGCTCGCGATATTGAGTTTCGTCGGACGTTTCAAGCGCGTAGGAGCCGCAGATTTCAAAGTAATACTCAACGAGCTCAGTAAGGTTGAGGTCGGCTGTTGCTTCTAACGCGCACAGCTTGATATCGACGATGTAGACGTTCGGCTCGAGTTCTAGGTAGCTTTCTGCATTAAACGTATAGCGCGTGCAGTGGCAGATGCAGCCCTTACGGTGCCTTTTGGCATTATTGGAAAACGTCAGCACATGGATGCTTTCAGAATCGACATTCTTTCTGTTGAGCCATGCTCGTGCCGCTTCCAGGTCGGACGTGGTCGGCGCAGACACCCTGATCTTTTCCATAGGTATGGGATCGATCGCGTAGCTAGCGAGCGAGTTGGCTGTTTGGTATACAGCGCGTGCCGTGGTATGTGACAGAACGATTCCCATACACGCATGATGGCATGGCAGAAGCCACGTACGCCCGAAACTTCGGGCAACGGTATTGGGGCACGGCTTATCTTCTGCGAACGGTGGGCTTTTGAGCTGTCGTATCGAGGGAGCAGCTTCGGCTGGGGAGGTTTCTGCCAGCTGCGCCTTTTTTGGTGATCTTTAGTTGCGAATTCGTAGCCTCTAAGCGTTTTTGCTGACCGTCCAGATGTCTCACCAACATAATTTGAGTTATTCGGCCTTATCCTAAATGAATGGTGCGATCGCAACGTCTAATTCGAATTGATTCAGGTAGATTAATGGGGCTTGGTTGCGAAATTAAGGCGACTACAGCGCTCGATTGCGGTTCGAGGGGCCTTGACTAGTGGTTCAGCTGGCCGAACAACTCGAAAAATGTAGGTGGGCCAACCAGTCGACTGTGTGAAGCACGCGTATTTGCTCGTTTTGATGAAAACTAGGGTGAAGCCATAAGGCTGCGCCCTAGTTTACTGCGTGCCGGTGCGCCCAGACGGATTGCGCTGTGCCTGGCGGGCGCTCCCGCAGGTGGATCGGTTATTTCGCAAACAGGTTCTTGAGGTTGAACTCGGCTTGGACGGTACGGAGCATGAGGTCGGTGTCGTCGAGGCCCAGGTGCTGCTCGTTGGCGTCGGCGGCGAGGGTGCCACGGCGGCGCGCCCAGTTCTCGAGCGCAGCGGGCGCGGACTCGCGGGGGAGCGAGCGCACGTCGGCGTCCAGGCTGCGGCAGATCTGGCGCGAGTCGATGACGATGATCTTGCCTGCGCGGCGTGCCTCGGCGTAACCGTCCAGGTGGATTTTGAACCAGCTGTCCTCGAAGGCGGCATTATGTGCCATATAGGGATACTTCTTCATGAGCTTGAGCAGCTGCTTCTGCAGCTCCTTGTTCTCGCGGAACGGCTTTTTGCCGTCGATGTCGTCCCAGGTGATGTGATGGATGTTCGATAGCGGCACATCCTCGCCGCGGTAGATGTCGGGCAGGCCGCAGTAGCGTGCCTCGGCGTCATGCGGCACGGCGTCGCTGGTGAGATCCATGATCTCCCAGCCCACGTTGATGATGTAGCCGCGCTCGGGCGCGCGACCGGTGGTCTCGATGTCGATGCCCAGCACCGTGCCTTGGATGGGCTTGCGGGCATAGGCTACGCCGAGTGCGTCGCGGTCACCGCGGATCTCGCGCATGACCGATGCGGCGGTGCGCTTTTGCATCTTGCCGATGGCGGCACAGGTGTCGGCATCGGACAGGCCGCGCGAGAGCGTCGCGGGCGTCACGTTGCGCAGGCGCGCCTCGCCGATCTGGTCGCACAGGTCCCGGTTGCGGTCGGCCAGGTCGCGCACAGTGGCAAAGTCGAAGCCGGGGTCGCCCTCGGCGGTAAAGTACTCGGTCTCGAGCACCTTGAGGGCCTCCTCGCCCTTCTGGCGCTCGGACTCCATGGCGCCGTGATCGCCATAGATAAACATGGGGATAAACGGCTGGCGCTCGTATTCGAGTGCTTGCGAAACATTCATATGCTGCTCCTTGGACGGGCCGCGTCGCGCGGCTCGGGGTTACTGAGTTGTGGCGAGATGATAGTTTACCATGGGCAACTACTGGCACCGCGCCCGGGACCACTACAATACCCTAGTTGACCGCTAGGACTTTTACAATGCTGCCGAAAGACACGAAAGGTTCCATCCGTCATGGATTTACTGATTGATATTCTGCTCGACGCCGGCAAGGACACGCTGTCCCTGGTGCCGTTTTTGTTGGTGACGTATCTTGCCCTCGAGACACTTGAGCACGTTGCGGGCGACCGCGTCAACGGCGCTATCAAGCGCGCCGGCGCCGCGGGCCCCGTGGTTAGCTCGCTGCTGGGCATGGTGCCGCAGTGCGGCTTTTCGGCCATGGCGGCAACGCTGTACGCTGGCCGCGTCGTGACGCTAGGCACGCTGGTCGCCGTGTTCCTCTCGACCTCCGACGAGATGTTGCCGCTGTTGCTCGCCGAGCAAGTTCCCGTGCAGACCATGGCGATGCTTTTGGCTTCGAAGGCACTGATCGCGCTGGTCACGGGCTTTATCGTGGACGCCGCCATTCGCGGCCTGCGTCGTAACGCTCGCGCGCATGCGGCGATTCGCCGTACCGTGCTGGGGACCGCTGCTAATCCGGCTCATGTGAACTGCGCGCACGACGACCACAGCGGCGGTGACATCATCGACGAGGTGGCCGAGGCGGGCGTGAGCGCCGACCACATCCACGAGTTGTGCGAGCGCGACCATTGCGGTTGCGATGAAGATGAGGACGAGCACGAACACGGACATGGACACGATCACGGTCATGAGGGCGAGCATGAACACCATGATGGCCACGGTCACTCCCACTCTCACGAGGGCGCGCCCCTCCTGTCGATTATTCGCAGCGCCATCTCGCACACCGTGCAGGTATCGGTATTCATTTTTCTGGTGACGCTGATTCTGGTCGCCGTGCTCGAGACCTTCGGCGAGTCCGCGATCGAGCAGTTCCTGCGTGGCAACGAGACGCTCGCCGTCTTGGGCTCGGCGCTTGTCGGCCTGATTCCCAACTGCTCGGCGAGCGTGGTCATTACGCAGCTGTATCTGGAAGGCGCGCTGCAACTGGCGCCGATGCTCGCCGGCACGCTCATTTCCGCCGGCGTGGGTTATCTGGTGCTGTTCCGCACCAACCGCAGCGCCCGCGAAAATGCCGTGTTCCTGATCATGATGTACGTCATCGGCGCCGGTTGGGGACTCGTTCTCTCCGCCTTTGGTCTCTAAGCCCAAAAATCTACCTTGTTTAGCGTAACAGCTCGGTGAGGTTGCGTTTAAAGCGGGCGCGGTCTTCGCTGGTAAATGCCGCCGGACCGCGAGTGCGTCCGCCGGCGCGGCGCACCTTCTTTTCCTCGTGGCGAATAAACAGTTGCATGTCGATGGTCGCCTTATCGTAGACGCGCCCGCGTACGCCGATGGCGGCGGCATCGCGCCCGAGCACCATGCTCGCCAAGCCAATGTCCTGCGTCACGACTACGTCGCCCGCCTGCAGGCGTTCGACAATGGCAAAGTCGGCGCTGTCGGCGCCCACGCTCGCATCGAGCGTCGTGACCCAAAATCCGCGTCGCGCATGCTCGACGTCGCGCGGATCGTCGCGGCGAATGTGGCGTTCCAGGTTCTGTGTGCTGTTGCCGGCGATAACGACGGCGACGCCCGCCCGCCGCGCGCAGTCAATCGACTCGCGCGTGACCGGGCAGGCGTCTGCATCAATAAAGAGCGTTCGCGGCATCTAGTGCACCAGTTTGCCAAATTGAATAGCGCGAACAATCAGCGTTACGCCAAACACCAGCAGTGCGGCGCCGTTAAAGATGACGAGCATCTTGGCCGACCACAGCGGATAGATAAACACGAACATGCCGGCGATGATGGAGAGCGCGCCGCTCAGGATGGCGAGGGCACGGTTGGACGAAAGCTCGGACTCCAGAATGGACATGACACCTTCGACGATCCAGCCAAAGCCGGCCACGATAACCACCATCGTGGTGAGCGTCGCGGTCGAGAAGGCCTGGTTGCGCAGGATTATGACGCCGCCCAAGATAATGAGTAGGTTGGAGATGATGCTCGTCACGCGCCAGCCGGTGGGCAGCAGTGGCTCGAAAACAGCGGTAAACAGCCTGATCGCGGCCGTGATCACAAAGTAGAAGCCCAAGACGGTCGTTAAGAAGACGAGGGACTTGGCGGGCGCAAACAGCAGTGCGATGCCGGCGACGAGCGCCAAGACGCCCGTGATGGCGTAAATCCAGCGCACGGCCTTGACGGCCTTGCCTGCCATGCTTTTCTCGTCAAATCCAAACTGGCTCGATTTTTGGTCATCGTTCTTAAAGATGCCCATAATGTCTCCTTTCCGTGCGGCGTAAGCCTTGATCGTTACAACCAGTATCGCCTAACGGCGCTGGCGTATGGGTCGGGGAGGGCGAAACGTAACCCAAAGGCCCCGAATTGTTTCCGTTGTTCCCCACGTCGCGATTTTCTATTCAACAGGTGTAGAACATTGCAGCCCTGTTCGCTATTGCCTACGTTTTAGGTTAGATTTTCCTAAGAACAATTGCCCGAAATTGGGGGTCCCTATGAACGAAACAGTTCCCGCGGCGCCGGTAAGCGCTGAGTCGATGGCAAAGCAGGGTTGCGAAAAGCTCGGTCTGGAAGCGTTTGATGCGCTGGTCCGTCGTGCCCGTACATGCCGCCGTTTTGACGAGTCCATGCGCGTGCCGCGCGAGTTTTTGCTCGAGCTGGCGGAACTGGCGCACCTGGCTCCCTGCGGCGCCAATGCTCAGCGCCTTCGTTTTCATGTGGTGAGCGGTGCCGAGGATTGCGCGCGCGTATTTGATGAGCTTGCATGGGCCGGCGCGCTTAAGGATTGGCCTGGTCCTGCCGAGGGCGAGCGCCCGACCGGCTACATCGCGATTCTGGCCGAGCGCGCCGTTCCGGGCAAGCCCGCCGCTCCCATTACCGAGGTCGACACGGGCATTGCCGCGCAGACGATGATGCTCGCCGCCCGCAGCGCCACGCCCGAGGTGGCAGCCTGCATGTTCAAGGCCTTTACGCCCCACGCGATCGATGCCATGGGGCTCGATAACGACAAGTATGAGCTCAAGCTGATCATGGCGTTTGGCGTGCCAGCCGAGACACAGGCGATCGACGCAATTGATTCCAACCCCGACGGCTCCATCAATTATTGGCGCGACGAGGCGCAGGTGCACCACGTACCCAAGCGTTCGCTCGCCGACGTGCTGGTGTAGTTGAGCGTCACTGCGGTGTGATCCGGCGGTAAACCACCACAAAGGTGCCTGTCCCCTTTGTGGTGGTACGAGGGGAGGGCGTGTGGCAGATTTGTATTTGGTGCGGCATGGGCAGACTGAGCTCAATGTGCAGAACATTTTGCAGGGCGGGCACGATTCGCCGCTTACGGCGCGCGGGCGCGAGCAGGCGCTGATGGCGCGTGCGGCGTTTGCGGCGCGCGGCGTGGCCGTTGACCATGCGTATTCGTCTCCGTTGGGTCGGGCACGCCACACGGCCGAGCTGCTCGTCGGCGAGGACCTTCCCATAGAGCTGGCCGACGACCTGCGCGAGTGGCATTTGGGATCGTTGGAGGGTACAACAAACCGCGAGATGCCGCCGCAGCCCTGGGGCGATTATCCGGTTGCCTTTGGTGGCGAGTCGGAAGCGCAACTTCGGTCGCGCATGGTCGCGGCGCTGTCCCGCATCATGGCCAGGCCGCAGCACGACTGCGTGCTGGCGGTTTCCCACGGCTCAGCCTGCCAGGAGTTTCTTGAGTATGTGACTGGCAGGGGAGAGCTACCCGACAACGGCGCCGTGCTTCATTTTGGCTATTGCGACGGGGCGTTTTCACTCCTTGATTGGTAACGAACGAAAGGACCCCTATGAACAAAGACCTGTATCTGGTTCGTCATGGGCAGACAATATTCAACCTTAAGCGCATTATTCAGGGCTGGAGTGACTCGCCGCTTACGCAGTTGGGTTGCGACCAGGCGGCGCGCGCCGGCATGTTTTTACGTGCGCGCGGCATTGAGCCCGATCATGCCTACACCTCCACGCTTCATCGCACCGAGCAGACTATCGCCAACTTGTGGCCGGGCTTGGCGTACGAGCGCCTGGACGGCCTGCGTGAGTGGTTCTTTGGCGACTTTGAGGCCGAGCGCGTGATGCTCATGCCCAAGCGCCCGTGGCGCGACTTCTATCGCCAGTTTGGCGGCGAGGGCCAGATGCAGGTGCGCGAGCGCATGGTGGCGACGTTGACCGATCTTATACGACGTCCGGACCACGAGTGCGTGCTCGCGGTGAGCCACGGCTCGGCTATCAAGGAGTTTTTGGACCACGTGCGGGGCGCGGCGGCAGACGAGCGCGAACGCGTGCCGGGCAACTGCTCAGTGCTGCATTTTGCGTTTGACGATGCGGCCGATACGTTTGAACTTGTCGAAGTCTTTACGCAGGAGGACTACGCGCGCGAGCTGGGGCTTGAACCGCTCGTGGCTACTGCGGGTCCGCAGCGCGGATAACGCGAGCGTGGCGGCACGGGTCGCCGGCATAACTTCTCGACGCAAAAGGGGCGGAGATGCATGCACCTGCTGCATCTCCGCCCCCTGTTTGTTGGGCTGCCGATTTTTGTGCCGGGCGGTTTGGTCTTGCTAGAACCGTGCGACCTGGTGCGTGAGCAGACCCGTCGGAACCTGCGGCGCGGCGCCGCTGACCTGCGCGGCGGGGAAGAGCACGGCAACGGTAAAGTTGAACGGCTCCTTGCCGGTGTACGTTCCGGCGGCACGGGCCTCTTCGGCCAGCAGCTGCGACGCGCCGGTCAGAGCGGCGGCGTAGGCGGGGTCGTCGGCCAGTGCCGGCTCCGGCGCCTGGTCGAGCATGGCGCGAATGGCGCCGACAGCGTCCTCGCGCTTGACCTCCCACACGCGGTGCGTAATGCCCGCGGGGTCGGTGACGGCGTAGAGCGACGCGCCCTCTTTGGCAGCGCCCAGGATGATATCCATGACGGGCGACGCCTCGTAGGCGAGCGACACGGGGCGCGGCTGCATCTTGAGTTCGGCGATCGCGCGCGCGGCGGCGGCCACGTCGGCGCTGGCATCGCCCTTGCCGCCCGCAAGTACATTCGTCGGGCAGATCGCCACGACACCCGTCACGCGTCCCGGCTCGCCCGAGCATTCGTACACGTAATACGCCGCACCCGGGTCCTTGAGCATCAGACCATCGGCAATGGCTTCGCGCAGGGCTTCGTTGTCACTCAGAATACTGCCCATTGCAGGCAGCGCCTCGAGCACGCAGTCCTGAGCCGGGCGGATGCAGGGAAACGGAAGTGCTTTCATGGGCGGTCCTAACGCACGAGTCGGTTTGTTCGCGGCTTATTATGCCCCAACTTGGCCGCTCGCGTCCCAGAGCACGTTATCGGCGAGCGCGATTAGCACCTGCTGACAACGAACGATGTCGGCGTGGGGCACATATTCGTTGGGCTTGTGGGCGAGCGCGAGCGAGCCGGGACCATAGCTCATGCAATTACGGTTACCTGTCTTGCCGGCAATGACGGCGGTGTCGGTGTAGCCGGTAAAGAAGCCGACGGTCGTGTCCGCGTCCGTCACGTCATCGGCGGCACGCTTGAGAGCTGCTAGAAGGGGAGAGTTCGGGTCGCGCTCGATGGCGGGGCGGTCGCCCGTCACGGTGTAGCTGCCATGGCAACCGGGGACCGCGGCTTCGGCGACGGCGATGGCCTGCTCTACCATGCGCGTCGCGGCGGCCGTATCGGTCGGCGGGGTCAGGCGTATATCGACCCAGACCTTGGCATGGTCGGGCACGACATAGGGGCGATATCCGCCCTCGATTTGGCCAAACGTGATGGTCGAAGGCCCCAGCTCATCGTGCGCGGGCAGCGCTACAAACGCGCGACGAAGCGAACACACGACCTCGGCCATGGCGGCGACGGCATCCGCGCCCTTCCACGGCTGGCTCGCATGCGCTGTCACGCCAGCCATTTCAATCTCGAACCACGTACGCCCCTTGTGCGCCACCTGAATCTGTCCGTCGGTGGGCTCGGTATCCAACACCCATTCGCGCGAACCGACCCAGCCGGCATCGATCGCGGCCTCTGAGCCACGCATAAAGTCTTCCTCGTCGACCGAGCAGATGAGTGAAAAGCCGCGGCGGGGCAGCGCGCCATCCGCCGCCACGCGCTCGAACGTATGGACCAGAGCGGCAATGGCGCAGGCCAGACCGCCCTTCATGTCGCAGGCGCCGCGGCCATAGAGCTTATCGTCCCGCACGGTCGCCCCGAGCGGCGGCGTGTCCGCGTCCCAGCCATCTCCCAGGGTGACGGTATCCATGTGGCAGATGTAGATGAGTCGCGCCTCGTCGCTTTGGCCCGGCACGGTGACCATTAGATTGCGGCGTCCGGGGAGTACTTCGTGCTCTGCAATCTGCACGGCATCGAGTACCGGATGGCTCAGCTGCGCCAACCGTTCCTCAACCAACGCTTTGATATAGCGTTCAATCTCGCCCTCATACGCACCTGGGTCGGAACTGTCGATCCGCACGAGCCCTTGCGTAAGCCGCCAAGCAAAATCTGTATCAACCATAGGCACCTCACAGATAGTTAGGTCAACATACAGATTGTATGCCAAGAAGCGGCTCGGTGCATTTAATGGAGCGCTCACAAAAACGGGGGCGCCTCTCGTGCGAAAGGCGCCCCCGTGGGCATTTAATGTCAGTGACGGGCAGGCCACATGGGGAACTGCCCGTCAGATCAGCCGGCGCTACTTGATCACGCGCACGCGATACATTGACGGAATCTGCTTGAGCGCCTCGATGGTGCTGCTGTCCAGGTGCTCGTCGGTGTCGAACATGGTGTAGGCGTTCTCGCCGGCTGACTCGTTGGTCATACGCTGCACGTTGGCGTTGTCCTTGGCCAGGATCGCCGTGATCTGGCCGATCATGTTGGGCACGTTGGCATGCAGGCAGGCAATGCGGCTTGCGGCGCGCGCCTTGCCCATGCTGCAGGCAGGATAGTTGACGCTGTGCGCGATATTGCCGTTCTCCAGGTAATCCTTGAGCTCGCTGATGGCCATGTCGGCGCAGTTGGCCTCGGCTTCGCCGGTGCCGGCGCCCGAGTGCGTGGTGATAAACGTGTTCGGCATCTTGACGGTCTTGGGCGTGGCAAAGTCGCAGCTAAACCAGCTGAGCTTGCCCTCGCGCAGGGCGGCGTCGACGGCGTCCTCGTCAATGATGGTCTCGCGTGCGTAGTTGATGAGCACGGCTCCCGGGGCCAGCAGGTTAATCTGCTCGGTGCTGATCATGCCGATGGTGTCGGCCTTGCTGGGCACGTGCACGGTGAGGTAGTCGCAGCCGCGGCAGAGATCCTCGAGCGTGCCCACACGCTGCACCTCGCGGCTCAGCACCCACGCGTGCTCGACGGAAATGAACGGATCATAGCCGTAGACATCCATGCCCAGGTCGACGCAGGCGTTGGCGACCTTGGAGCCTACGTTGCCCAGACCGATGACGCCGATGCGCTTGCCTTTAAGCTCGCGGCCCACAAAGGCCTTCTTGGCCTTCTCGGCGTCGACCTGGATCTCGGGGTCGTCGGCGTTGTCGCGTACCCAGTTCATCGACTGCACCACGCCGCGGCTCGAAAGCACCAGCATGCCCAGGACGAGCTCCTTGACGGCGTTGCTGTTGGCGCCGGGGGAGTTAAAGACGACGACGCCCTTCTTGGCGTACTCCTCGACGGGGATGTTGTTGACGCCGGCGCCGCAGCGGGCGATGGCGCGGATGCCCTCGGGCAGCTCGTAGCCGTGCAGGTCGGTCGAGCGCATCAGGATGGCGTCGGCCTCCTCGGCGGTGCTCACAAATTCGTAACCCTCGCCAAACTCGACTTTGCCGTCTTTAGTGATGTCGTCGATGGTTTTGATCTTGCGCATGGAAAACTCCTTAGCAGGTTTGTCTAAAACAAGTGGTTTGAAGTGGCTGGTCGGTCCGCGTGTTGCGGGCTAGTTAGATCGCGGGCTCAAACTACGCTGCGCTTCGAAGTCCTTCATGTACGAGGTCAGTGCCTGCACATCTTCCATGGTTACGGCGTTGTAAACGCTGGCGCGCATGCCGCCCACCAGGCGATGGCCCTTGACGTTTTGAATCTGGTGCTCGGCCGCGCCTGCGACAAAGGCCGCGTCAAGCTCGGCGTCGCCGGTGCGGAAGGTGACGTTGGCGATGGAGCGGCTGTCGGCCTGTGTGGTGCCATGGAACAGCACGCTGTGCTCGAGCAGGTCGTAGAGCAGGTTGGCCTTGGCCCAGTTGCGCTCGGCCATGGCGGCAAGTCCGCCGGTCTCCTCGACCCAGCGGAATACCTTGCCGCACACGTAGATGCCAAAGGTGTTGGGCGTGTTGAGCATGGAGCCCTTGGCGGCCTGGGTCTTAAGGTCCATGTACTGCGGCGTCTGCGCAAAGGCGGGGCCATCTGCGATGAGATCGTCGCGCACGATGACCACGGTCACGCCCGCGGCACCGGCGTTTTTTTGCGCGCCGGCGTAAATGAGCCCGTAGCGCTCAACGTTGAGCGGCTGCGACAAAAAGCAGCTCGAGACATCGGCGACCAGCGGTACGTCGCCGCAGTTGGGCAGCTCGTGGTACATGGTGCCAAAGATGGTGTTGTTCTGGCAGATGTAGACGTAGTCGAGCCCGTCGCCTGCGGCCTCGGCGGCAATGCGCGCGTTGATGTCGGCCATGGTGGGTATGCGGTCGAAATTGGTGTCCTCGGAGCTCGCGAGCAGTACGGCCTCGCCGTACTTGGCGGCCTCCTTGTACGCCTTGTTGGCGAAGTTGCCGGTCACGACGTAGCCGGCGCGGCCGCAGCGCATGAGGTTCATGGGGATGCCCGCAAACTGCAGCGTGGCGCCACCCTGCAAAAACAGGACGCGGTAGTTGTCGGGGATGCTCAGCAGGCGGCGCAGGGTTGCCTCGGCGTCGTCGATGATCTGCTGGTACATGCTAGATCGATGGCTCATCTCGAGCACGGACATGCCGCAACCGCGGTAGTCCATCATCTCGTCGGCGATCTCGGCGAGCACGCTTGTAGGCAGCGCGGCCGGGCCAGCTGAGAAGTTGTGCACACGTGCCATCTTCTTGTTCCCCTCGTAGTCGTTTGAACGTTCGGGATACTTTAGCACAGTGGAGCGCCAGACGCGACCGCATCACGGTAAAACTCGACTGCGCCGCTATGATTTACAGGATGGTTACATGGGGGAGGGGTGACCTTACTCCTCAGGCAAATCCAAATCTGCGAGCGAAGACATGAGGTTCTCTAGGCGCTTGATCTCTTTGTCCCAAATTAGCTACCTCCTGGTTACTACGACGCCAGTGTGGCAATGACGGCTTCGTCGCCGGCATATATTAGGGTGTTGCCGTCGGGGATGATCGTTTGGCCGTCGCGCTTGAGCATCACCACGATAAAGGGGTGCTTGCCCTGCGGCACATCGCGAAGACGCTGGCCGGCCAGGCGACCGTGGGGGGTCACGGTGACCTCGCGCAGCGTAACTTCGGCACGCTCTTCAAACGTTGGCGCGGCCATCACCAGCAGGTCACCTTTCTCGATGACGGTATCGCCGTTGGGCAGCACCGGGTGCGCACCGTCGCGCAGCACCAAGACCACCAGCATGTCCGTCGCGCTGCCAATATCGGCGAGCGAGCGTCCGTCAAACGGATGTCCAGCGCCCACCTTGAGCTTTACAAACGACATGCCGTCCTCGTCGCGGTAGTCGTTAAAGGTGCGGCGCACGTCGCCGGCCGCATCGATCATATCGAGCTTCTTCGCTACCGCCGGCAGCAGCGAGCCCTGCACCACAATGCTCGACACGGCAATCACAAATACCAGGTCAAATAGGTCGTGTCCGCCGGGAACGCCGGTCACTACGGCAAAGAGGCTAAAGACGACCGAAGCTGCTCCGCGCAGACCCGCCCAGCTTACGAGCGCAACCTGGCGAGGGTTCGTCCTAAACGGCGCCAGCAGCATGCCTACGGCGATGGGGCGGCTCGCAAAGAGCATAAACGCCATGAGTGCCAGGCCCGGTAGCAGCATTTGCGGCAGGCGTGCGGGTGTAACGAGCAGGCCCAGCAAAAAGAAGATGGTCATCTCTGCCATCTCGGTGAGGGTGTCAAAGAAGTGCGCCATCTCGACTTTGCCGGTGATGTCGCTGGCACCCAGCACAATGCCGGCCAGGTATACAGCCAAAAAGCCGTTGCCGCCCAGGTAGCTCGGCAGCGCGTAGGCGACGATGGCCACGGCGAACAAAAAGATGGTCTGCGCGTCCTTGGCCGTTGCGTGCGCGCGTTCAATCAGGCGGCCCGCCGCCCAGCCGATGGCAAGGCCCAGGCCCACGCCCAGGATAATCTGCTTGGCCAGCAGTGCGGGAATGTTGATGTCGCCGCCGGCCGCGAGTGTAGCGAGCACAGCGGTGAGCATGTAGGCGACGGGGTCGTTGGAGCCCGATTCGACCTCGAGCAGCGAGTCGGTGCCGCCCCTCAGCGAAAGGCTGTGCTCGCGCAGAACGCTAAAGACGCTCGCCGCGTCGGTGGATGCCACGACCGATCCCAGCAGCAGGCCGCCGATCCAGTCGAAACCCAGCACAAAGTGGGCGAACACGCCGGTGATGCCGGCAGTGATGACGACGCCGAGCGTGCTCAGCAGCACCGCCGGCGCAGCGACGGGCTTGGCGCGGTCGATATTGGTGTTAAAGCCGCCGTAGAACATGATGAACAGCAACGCCGTACTGCAGACGGTTTCGGTGAGTGCGTAGTCGCTAAAGTCTATGTGCGCCGGACCGTTGACGCCCAGCAGCATGCCCAGCGCGATAAAGATGAGCAGGGTGGGGAAGGGGAGTTTTTTGCCGACGGGTTTGATGGTCAGGCACAAAATGATGACGAGGCCGATAAAGAGAAGGATCTGGTTCATGGATAGTGTCCGCTCCTGGGTGGTTGGCGTGGCACGGTCAGTTGTCTGCGGTTATTTGTACCCAAAGATGGTGGGTTTATGGGGTTGGATTGCGGGCGTGCGCGATATCGTCATAGACGGCTGCCGTCTTTGCCTCTGCTCGGAAACCCTTTCCAGCTTTATTGCAACGGAGTACAATGGGTAACGTTTAAGTTCAACTTGAAGTTTTAGTTGCGGCGCCGGGCTTCGGCCGCAATGCAAGGAGAGGCGTACCATGGCGATCTATGTGACATCTGATGCTCACGGGCACGTGCGTGCGCTTGACGAGGCCCTGTCTAAGATCTCGTTGGCGTGCGACGACACGCTGTACGTGCTGGGCGGCAGGGTCGATCGCGGGACCGGTCGGGTCGGCGTGATTAAGCTCGTGGGCTCGCTGCGGGACGCCGGGGTGCGCTGGGGTGGGGGCGAGCGGGTCG
>CAJMSV010000039.1 GCA_905216175.1 uncultured bacterium
CGAGCGCGAGCATGAAGATCCTCATCGTACAGGCGATCTTCTTTGCGCTGTCGATTGTGTTTGCCATCGTGTCGTGCATGCTCAACAAGCGGGGGAGTTCAACGGCCGATGCCACTGCCGAGCAAACCGAGTTCGCCTCGTCTAGCACCGTCGATCTGAGTGATATCCCGGGGCAGTACTGGTCCAACGCCAAGAAGATCCTCAAGTCGCGCGGCGCCGATCTTTCGAATGCCGTGGTCCTGACTGATGATGGCTCAACGCCCGTCGTCGATGCCAACTGGGTCGTTACTTCTGCCTACTATAACGACAACGGCAACCTCGAAATTCAACTCACGCACAAGAACAGCTCGGGCAACTCGTCCGACGGCCAAAGCGGTACCGACAGCTCGAGCTCCAATACGCTGGAGGACTTGAGCAACAAGGCGCAGGAGTTGGGAGACAAGGCGCAAGAGCTGGGCGATACGGCACAAAATCTGGGCGATACCGCGCAGAACTTGGGCGACATGGCGACGGATGCCTGGAACGCCCTACAAAACGGCATCTCGGGCGCGCAGGGAAACTAGCTGTTAAGTGGGCTACAGCTGCTCGGCCGGACGGTCGGGCGAGCTAAAGCCCGAGTCAAACGTAACGACGCATGAGGCATCGGGTCGGCGCTCGTGCACGATGCGCGTGACGAGCTCCAGCAGCTCCTCGTCGGATATGTCAAAGCCGTCGGGACGCACCAGGTCAAACGAAACGAACCCGTCGTGCTCGTGCAGATCGTGGATGGAGAGCGCGGGATCGATCTGCATGACGCCGCGCTTGACCCAGCCGCGCAAGTCATCGCCGGTTGTCGCGATGGGGTCGCAGTGCAGCGTGATACCAATGCCCATCTGGCGCTTGATGTCGTGCTCGATGGTGTCCAGAATCTCGTGGTGCTCAAACGCGTCGCCCTCGCCGGGCATCTCCACGTGGGCGCTGGCAAACTGACGACCGGGGCCGTAGGCGTGCACCATGAGGTCGTGTGTGCCCAAGACCTGCGGATTGGACATGATCTTGTCGCGGATTGCCTGGACGAGCTTGGGGTCGGGCGCTTGCCCCAGCAACGGGCTGATGGCGTCGCGCACCAGGCCCAGACCGCTGATGCAGATGAAGATGCCCACACCCAGGCCTGCCCAGCCATCGAGATCAAAGCCGGTCGTCTGCGAAATAAGCGCCGCCACCAAGACCGAGCCCGAGGTGATGACGTCGTTTTTGGAGTCCTGCGCCGTGGCGATGAGCGTCTCGGAATCGATGCGGTTGCCCAGCGTGCGGTTGAACGCTGCCATCCAGAGCTTAACGAGCATGGACGTAGCCAGTGCCGCAAGGGAAATAAACGTGTAAGCGGTGGGCGAGGGCTTGATGATCTTAGTGACCGACTCGAGAATCAGGTTGATGCCGACGGCGCAAACCAGGACGGCGACGAACAGGCCGGCTAGGTACTCGTAGCGGCCGTGACCATAGGGGTGGCCTTCGTCTGCCGGGCGGCTGGCAAGGCGGAAACCGAGCAGGCTCACAATGTTGCTCGAGGCATCGGAGAGGTTGTTGAAAGCGTCGGCGATGAGGGAGACGGAGCCGGCGAGCAGACCCGCGATGCCCTTGGCCAGGCACAGGGTGATGTTGAGGCCAATGCAGACGAGGCTTGCGGAAAAGCCCGCGTTGGTGCGGCAAGATGCATCGACCGGCTCGCTCTCGCTGCCGGGAACAAGCGTATGTACCAGCCGATTTACAAATAGCATAGCGGTCGTCCTCACAATCATGTTTAAGGGGATAGTGTAGCTCGCACGGGGGCGCCGTGCGCCGATGCTCAGAAAATGCAGCAATAGTCTGCCGGTGCTAACGAGCGAGCCTTCTCGTCTGCCTGGGTGGTCCATTTTGGGCCACATGGGTATGGGCATGTGCCTGCTTGCTCGACATACTTAATGTCGACAGCCCCTGTGCAAAGGAGGACGTTTCCATGGACGAGATGTTTGCCATTAAATGTCAAAACTGCGGCGGCCCTATGTACTCGCACCAGGCTAAGCGCAGCTTTGAATGCGCCTATTGCGGCACGGTGGTTCCGTGGCAGGCGGACGCCGGAGAGCCCAAGAGCGCTTTGGGTATTCGCCATACGCCGTTGACGGTGGTGGATGGACTGCTCAAACTCACGCATGTGTCGCAACTCGAGCGCCCGCAGGACCCGGACTGGTATTTCTTCAATGCGCACTGGCGCAATCAGTCGGTCCTGGAACATCTGCTGTGGGAGGATCGCGGCACGGCGCAGGAGTTCCAAGAGGCCACGCATGTGAGCATTCCTTGCCCCATCTGTGGTGCGTCCTTTGAGGGCGAGTCGACCCAGCGCGTGTTTGAGTGCCCGTCCTGCGGCAACAAGATCGGCATTGCCGACCTGCTCAAGCCGGGGACGTTTAGCAAGCGCCTGACCATGGGCGTAGGTGCGGAGTATGTGCCTGAGCAGGGTATTCCTTGCGAAATCTCGCCGCAGCAGGCACGTGCCAACGCGCTGCAGCTGGTGCGTCAGTATCCCGACGCCTTTGCCGGGCACGATGTAGAAGATGCGATCCAAAACGACATGATGCTCTTCTATTTCCCCATGGCGCTGGCGGACCTGCGCATGATGGCGAGCTTCCCGGGCAAGGGCCTGAGCAAGGAAACCTTGGTGTACTACGAGGTGCTCGACTGGGCATACCCCAGGGCAAACTACCTGGACGTTCGCCTCATGGGCATTTTGGAGCCGTGGGACTTTGCCAAGGTCGGGCCGTTCGATCCCGCCATGCAGGAAGGCGACTTCCGCGTTGTCTCAGTCGATGCGTCTACCAAGGACTAGGTGGTCATTGATAAGCTGGCGCTCGACGTTGCGGGCAACGACGCCGAGGCTGTACTGGGGCTCAATAAAAAGAGCATCCGCACCTGGGCGCGCAAGGCCCGCAAGCATAAGGACGGCCTAGTGATGGTGCCGGTCTACTTTGTCGATCGTCCGGCGACGGATGGCCGCGATGGCGAGCAGGTGCGCATTGCCGTAAACGGCCAGACGGGTCGTGCGGCCGCGGTGGTGTTTAGCGACAAGCGCGAAACGCATGTGGTGGCGCCGCTCAACCCGAATGTGGTGCTGTCGAGTGAAAGCACCGTGCACGCCACGCCTATCGAGGTCAAATACGTTAAATCGCCGTTCCTATACCAGATCGTGCGCCGTGGAGGCGGCGAGCAACCGCGCCAGGTTGCAGCCGCCGGCGAGGGTTCCTACCGAGAGGAGAAGCCCAAACGCCGCGGTCTGCTGGGTGCGCTATTTGGGAAGCAGGGGAGTAGCACCGGTTGTTGCCGTAAGGTGATGGCCGGGGGTGCGGGGCAGCTCTCAGGAGTGCGGGCTGCCGTCTGATTGTTTGAGGGTGCCAGATGTAAATAAACAGTGGAGCGGCTGCAAAAGAGCCTCCTCACTGGGTAAAATCAGGATGTGCCGCGGAACCCGCTCCTCAGCTAGTCACACTTCGGAAGCGCGGGCACCGCAGGCGCAAGTGTCTTAAGGGCCGGCTGCAACCGGCCCTTTTCTGTGGCAGCCAATGGGCCCACATCAGACGAAGGTCGCGTTTTTGCCTGTCAGGTCACGCTCGCCAGCCACGGCTAGAATGTCGTTGCCGGCGTCCATGACCGGTATTGTTTCGTAGCGTGCGCCTCAACCGCAGGTGCGCCTGCGACGGCTGCGGTGGTTTCGGTCGCAACGTGCTGCTACCCTTGCGTTTCGCCATTAGTCGCTTCGTTGATGGCGCGGTACTCGGCACTCAGCTCGCGCGTCAGCTCTTCCTTGCTTGGAAGATACGGCAGGTATTTGGCAGTAAACACTTGGTCGTTGTCTTCGGGCAGCGTGTACTCGACGATCGAATCGCTTTTGTCCGCGCAGAGCACGATGCCTATGGGCGGATTGTCGCCTTCGTTCATGAGCTCACGCGTGTAGTAGTTCACATACATTTGCATCTGGCCCAGGTCCTGATGCGTAAGGTCATCGGTCTTAAGGTCGATGAGCACGAAGCAGCGCATCAGATAGTTGTAAAAAACAAGGTCAATATAGAAATGGCGTCCATCAAAGGTGATGCGCTTTTGGCGCGCCTCGAAAGCGAAGCCACGGCCAAGCTCCAGCAGGAACTTCTGAAGATGCGTGATGAGCGCCTGCTCTAGATCGCTCTCGCGAAACGTAGCATCGTCCGAGAAACCTAAAAACTCCAGTACATATGGGTCGCGGATGATATCCTCGGGGCGACGAGCCGGGGCGCTCTCTTGGATTTCCTGGGTGACGGCCTCTTTGTCCTTGCTGGCAAGTAGGCGCTCGCGGAACATGGTGTTGATCTGGCGTTCGAGCTGACGCGTGCTCCAGCGAGAATCGGCGCATTCGTTCATGTACCAGGTGCGAGCTTCGGGGTCAGGAATGCGTATTAACCTGCGGTAATGTGTCCAGCTCAATTCGGGACGCAGTGAGTCCCGAATTGGAAATGCAAGATAGAACTGACGCATTTTGCGCAGCTCTCTTGCTTCAAAACTTTTACCAAAATCCTTGGTAAGTCTGATTGCGAGGGCCTTGAGCAGCGCCTCTCCATACTTGGCGCGCCCCTCTCCGCCCTGTTCATCAACAATACTCTTGCCGATCTCCCAATATGCCTCAACCATCGCAAAGTTAACGGCGGTATAGGCCTTGTCGCGAGCGGCGTTGAGAATCGAGGAGACCTGCTTGTAAAAACCTTCGGGCACGATTGCCGATTCTCCACGGTTTACCAGTTCGCCCATCACTGTCGCCCCGCTTTCCTCTTGTGGAATGCATCTTTATCGAATTTAGTTTAAAGCCTCGCGCGGACACGAATTGCTGTGCTGTCTGACATCATCGCATGGGGCCTTGCGGCGACTAAAATGTGGCCATAGAGACAGTTTTAGCGAATCCCACGGGAGTGACGCGTATGGACAATAACACGCTGCTATTCCAGGACAAAGGTTCGGGTAGGTATAAAGACGTCAAGATCTACCCCAACCGTATTGAGGTGCTCAAGAAGGGCACTTTTGGTGGCAAGCACACCGAGATTGTCTATCTTAAGGACATTACGGGGGTCAACAGGATCAAGGGCCGCGATGTTTTTCTGCGTAACAGGCTGTTGACTGCTTGTGTTTTTAGCCTGAGCAGCCGTGCGAAGGCCCAGGAGTTTGTTAACGCGCTGAACATGGTGATGTAGCCTATGGCGGCGTTTGGGCCAAGGTAAAAATCGGGGGCACAGAACGGTGTCCTGCGCCCCCCATTGAGTCGATGTGTCTAAAAGGCCGGCTTGCCTATTCGCTACCGTCCCCAGCGTTTTCGCGGTCGTTGGCAAGCATTGCCGCGCCGGCGACCGTTGTCGCTACGGCGGCGGCAGCGAGCCCGGCGGCAATGCCGGAGCCGTCGCCCGTGTCGGCGAGTTTTCCGCCCGAGTTCTTGCCCTTGTTGCCCTTACCGTTCTTATCAGCGCTGCCTGCGTTGGAACCCGTGCCGCTGCCGGTGCCGGCGCCGGCAGTACTGTCCGAGGCCGCTACGGTAAAGCTTGCGGCTCCGTCGCTGGCGAGCGTGTAGTTCTGCGCCGCGTTGCCCAAGAGACCGTTCACGCGCACCCAGTACGTTCCTGCGGCAAATGTTTCGCCCTCGGCCATTGCTGTGCCCGGAGCGCCGTTCGCGTCGTGCACATACCCGAGCCGGGCCGTGCAGGCACCGGTTGCGAGCTTCCCCTCGAGTGATGCCGCAATCTAGGCGCGCACGTCTTCGCCGGCCTTAAGGCCTTCGAGCCCCTCAAAGTGGGATGTCAGTGCGCGCGGATCGATATCGATGGGCACGGATCCCTGCAGCCCCGTAACGGTCTCGTTGCCCAAGGCGTCGACATCCACGTATTCGATGGTAAACGCATGGCCCGAAGCCGCCACGTTGAGTACGTTGCTGCTGTCGACAAGGCGGAAATGGCCCTCGCCAACGGTCTTGCCATCCTGGAGCGAGGCATCGCTCAGCGAGTCGCCGTACGTCATGCGCATGCGGGTCGGGAGGCAGCACGAAGCCGACTGCGTGTGTTTCGTATCGTAATTGTAATTGCGCTGGTAGATGCTCCGGGCCAGCGCCGCATAAACAAAGTCGGATGCGATGATGCCAATGTGCTTGAGGTAATCTGACTTTGTATCCTCGGTGCCGCTGGGATTGATGTACGGGCTCTTGTACAGATGCTCGTTGACTACTCGTGCCGAGGTAAAAGGATTGCCTCCGTGCGACAAGCCCGTGCAGCTGGTGTAGTTGATAGACCAGCAACGCTCCTGGACTTGCACCTCGGCCCCGGCATCGTCCACGACGTCCACCTTGTTGCACGTGCGCCCGGTCGTTTCCTTCAGCGCATTATCGACCCAGCTGAGCTTGTCGGTTCCCGTGAGTTTGTACTTGTCCTGGGCATATACCTTGGTGCAATAGGGCTCTTCATTGACCGTTTCCCCTATGGCTTCAACTCCCCGCGCGTCTTGGACGAGACACATCGACTGCCCGGAATGCGCCTTGATCTTGTCATCCCATTGGGTGAGGTCGAGGCCCCACGTGTGGCCGCTTACGCTGTTGCCGGCGAGCCCAAATCGACGCAGCAGGACGATCTTTCCGCGCACCTCGCCCAGCGTGGGGACGTGGCTCGACGTGTAGAACAGGTTGGGGTTATCGGCCATAACCTTGGCGAAGGCCGTCGTTATGCTTTCGTCGGTAGCCTCATCGTTGCCGCGCGATGCGAGCATGATGAGCGCTTCTGACGGGTTTTCGTTCAAAAACGTTTTGAAGTACCCGATGACATCGGAGAGATGCAGATAGTTCCCGTCTTTTTTGAGTAGGTAGAAAATCCCGTGGTCGATGCCGGGGTCATCGCCCTTTCCGAGCCGGATATCAAAATAGCGAATGCCTTCGAGCAACTGCGTGGGAATGTAATCCTGCTGGCATTTTACTTGCGAGGATTGGGGCTCAGTGTCGTTGTCCACGCTGCAGGTGCCCGAATCGTGCGTACCCGGGATGCTCAGCTCGTCGAGGAACTTGTTGTCGTCGACGTATTTCATCCAACATGGTCCGTCGACGTAGCTGCTGTACGTGATCCAGTCGAGGCTGCTAACCGTGGCATCGTTCTTTTTCATGTCGTAACCGATAAGTTCGAGCTCCCACGGAATGCTCTTACTCTTATGGCAGATCTTATTGTTGTCCTGGTCTTTGCCGTTCGATTCTATTGCCAGGTACTTAATGTCTTTTTTCTCGGTTTCTTTCTCGACCGTGCGGTCTCGGATGATGTAGGTTCCGTTTGATTGACGCTCGAACGCAAAAGCGCGGCTGGGCTTGTTGTCATACTCGCCGCCCCATACGTGGATGACCTTTCCATCTTTGTCCGAGTCGTCGTCGACCGACCAAATGCTGTAGCCCGTCTTTTTATGCTCTTCGAAATTGAGCAAGGTGCGGATGGCGTACCAGTTTGTATCGTCATTCTTGGTCGTTACGTTCTCAAGGATGAGCTTGCTGGACGTGCCGTCGTTAAACAGGTGACAGACGTTGCCGCGAACGTTGCCGTCTTGGTTGACGCTCGCGGTGCGAAAATAGCCCGCGGGGCGAAGGCGAATGACGAAATTGTGGAGGCTGTCCGACGGTGCGGGTGTGTTGTCTGCAAATGCCGCTCGCAGGGGAATGCCCGGCGCTGCGGTTTCGGGCAGGCTTGCAAGTGGTGACAACGCCGCAGGCCTAGGCCCAGCGTAAACGCTCGGCGGCTGATGGCATGGTGTTCGGTCATAACTTCTCCATTCGCAGAGTGCGGTTATGCGATAGTTTTGGTCACTATACTGCCCAGATGTTTAAAGATGCTGGTTTAATTGTCTGCGCGGCGCAATAAATCGGTGGGCGGACGTGTTGGGGTGTTTGTCGTTTTCGTACTGTTGCCACATTTGGGGCGGTTCCGGCGTCCGGCATCCTCGCGTTCGTCGGCTACAGGCATAAGAAAGGGAGGGTCGGTTTACCGGCCCTCCCTGGGTACGAAGCGCTGGGGTACCGTCGCTTGTTTGCACTGCGACCGTGTTTCCCGTTGCGCTCGCCAGTCGCTTAGTGCTTGATCTCGATATCGTCGAGCTTGACGTCCATGGCCTCGGTCTTGGCCTCGGCGATGTCGTCGGCAAATTCCAGAGACTTCATCATGGTCTCGACGGCGTCCTTGTGCTCCTCGACGTTGTCGATACGCACATACACACTGCCGCCGTCAACGTCGGTGAAGTATTCGGTCGTTACGCCGCCCGAGTGTGTATAGGAAGCGTTGCGCCAAGTCTTGCCGTTGTACTTGACGGGGTCATTCTCGGTCCACTCAAAGCTGGCATTCCACTTTGCCTCGTAGTCGAACAGCTCGTCGGCGTTCTTGTCAGGATCGAAGACGGGGATGAAGCGATCGCTGGCGTGCTCGCTCTCGGTGAACTTAAACTGGGCCCTGTCGGCAGTGTCGCCTGCGACGTCGGTGATCTCGACGCCCTCGGGGACCTCGACCTTAAACCAAATGAAGTCGGTCCTCATATCCACGGCTGGCTTTTCTGCGCCGCCGCCACCGCCACTGCCGGTAGCGCCGCCGCTTCCGCCGCAACCCACCAGGGCAACCGCGGCAAAGAGACTGATGCAGAGGGTGAGAATCGCAAAGGCCTTCTTTTTCATGGTCGTGTCCTCCTCGATCTGTAATCGTCCATGGATTACCTGCCTTTACTGTACGCGTGGACGGCTCGCTAGGGTGGGCCATGTGTCCCATTCTGGGGGCTGGAATTGCGCCGACAAGTGGCAATATGTGCGGTCGCAAAAGAGGGGAGGGCCGATGCTGTCGGCCCTCCCCGGGGTGAGGTGCCCGTTGATTTAATGGGGCGCGCGTGCGTGGGCGTTGCCCCAACAGGTTCCTTGTTTATAGATATGCCTCAGTTTTTGACGTCCGGAAGTCTCGAAAGGTGGGCCATGTGTCCCATGTTTGCGGTGCCGACGCCTATCGTTCGTCATAGAAATCCGCGATGGCCAGGTGCGCTGACGCTCGCGTACTTATGGGCTAGACTTAGCACCATTACGTGATCGATGCGGTCGGCCGGCGTCGGCCGCCCGACCGATATATATGACTTGAAGGTGCGTGTGCGTATGAGCCAAGAGATGATGGATAAAACCTGTCGCGGTTTTGCCGAGGCGCTGGCCGCGCGCGAGCCAGTTCCCGGTGGTGGCAGCGCGAGCGCTTTTGTGGGCGCGCTGGGCGCCTCGCTGTGCGGAATGGTTGCCCGCTACGGTGCGACCAATCCCGCGCTTGCTGATCGTGCGGATGACCTGACGCGTGCGTTTGCCCAGGCAGACGAGTTGGCGCAGGAGCTTGTGGGTCTGGTCGCCGAGGACGTTCGTGCGTACGGCCAGGTGTCCGCTGCGTACGGTATTCCGCGTGAGGACCCGGCCCGACCGGCTGCGATTCAGGATGCGCTGCATGTGGCCGCTATGCCGCCGTATCGCATTATGGATGCCTGCGGGCGCGCACTGGCGCTGCTCGAGGACATGGCCGACAAGGGTTCGCGTCAGCTGCTGTCCGATGTGGCGTGCGGCGCCGTATTCTGCCGCGCCGCCATGCAGGGCGCGAGCTTGACGCTCTTTGCGAACACCACGTCTATGAAGGATCGTGCACGCGCCGAGGAGCTCGAGACGGCGTGTGATGAGTTGCTCGACACATGGTTGCCGCGCGCCGATGCGCTGGCGCGCCGCGCCTCCGACGCTGCAAGAAAGAGGGGATAGCCATGGCTGAGCTACTGAAGGGTGCTCCCGTCGCCCGCGCTTTGACTGAGGAGCTCGCTGCCCGCTGCGCTGCGCTGCGCGAACGCGGTGTTGTTCCGACGCTTGCTATCGTGCGTGTGGGTGAACGCGAGGACGACCTGTCCTACGAGCGCGGTGCCCTCAAGCGCTGCGAGAAGGTTGGCATTGAGGCTCGCCGCGTTTTGCTTCCTGCCGATGTTTCGCAGGACGAGCTGTTGACGGCCGTCGAGGACATCAATACCGATTCGGCTGTTCATGGCTGTCTGATGTTCCGCCCGCTGCCCGCCGGCCTTGACGAGAACGCCGTCGCCGCAGCGCTCGATCCCGCCAAGGACGTTGACTCCATGACGCCGGCTTCACTGCTCACCACGCTTTCGGGGCGCGGCGAGGGTTTTGCCCCCTGCACAGCCGAAGCCGTGCTTGCTTTGCTGGATCATTACGGCGTTGAGCTGGATGGGGCCAAGGTTGCTGTGGTCGGACGCTCACTGGTAATTGGCCGCCCCGTTGCCGCCATGCTTACGGCGCGCAACGCAACCGTGACGACGTGCCATACGCATACGCGCGATCTTGCCGCCGAGTGCTGTGCTGCCGACATTGTGGTTGCCGCCGTTGGACGCGCGCGCACGATTGGCGCAGATGCGGTCCGCGAGGACCAGGCGATTATCGATGTTGGCTTTAAATGGGACGAAGCCGCTGGCAAGCTGGTCGGCGACGTCGATTTTGATGCCGCGGAGCCGGTTGTTGGCGCAATCACCCCCGTGCCGGGTGGCGTGGGCGCCGTGACGACAGCAATTCTCGCCAAGCACGTGATCGAGGCGGCTGAGCGCGCGGTAAAATAGGCGTTTGGAGGCTGTTTAGGGGGTTGGTTAGATACCCCGTGGTCAAAAAATGCCAAATATGAGTACTGTTGCCAAGTTAGTCACATATGTTTGAGATCATTTTGGCTCTTTAGCGATAAGTAATATCGTTAAAGAGCCAATTTTATTGGACGTATGGGGAATTACTAGACTCAGTTTTTGGACAGGTGAGGATTCCCGGCGCCCGGAACAGTGCAATTTGCTGCCACTAAATTTGTGACAGTACTCATATTTGGCATTTTTTGACCACGGGGGCTGCCGAGGCCGTGGTTTCGCCCTTTCTGCGCCGAAGCGATACACTGTTGCCGTTTGATTTCTTCGCTCAAGGAGGATGCGCATGCCGTGCACAACGATTCTGGTCGGTAAAAACGCAAGCTACGACGGGTCGACCCTGGTCGCGCGTAACGAGGACTCGTCCAACGGGGTATTTGAGCCCAAGCGCATGCGCGTAGTGCATCCCGACGAGCAGCCGCGTGTCTACACGAGCGTCCTGAGCCACCTGACCGTTGAGCTGCCCGATAACCCCATGCGCTATACGAGCGTCCCCGATGTTGTCCCGGGCCACGGTATCTGGGCCGAGGCCGGTTTCTACGAGCTCAATGTTGGCATGTCCGCAACCGAGACGCTTACCACCAACGAGCGCGTCCGCGGCGCCGATCCGCTCGTGGACTACGCGCCCGCCAAGGGCAACGAGGGTGAGGACGGCTATGTGCCGGCGCAGCCCGGTGGCCTGGGCGAGGAGGACATGGTGACCCTGGTGCTGCCGTATGCCAAGTCCGCCCGCGACGGCGTGCGTATCTTGGGCGACCTGCTCGAGCGCTACGGCACCTACGAGAACAACGGTATCGCCTTTAGCGACGTGGACGAGATCTGGTGGCTCGAGACCATCGGCGGCCACCACTGGATTGCCAAGCGCGTGCCTGACGACGCCTATGTGACCATGCCCAACCAGCTGGGTATCGACAGCTTTGACCTGGATGACGCCGAGGGCGCCCAGACCGACCACATGTGCTCGGCCGACCTGCGCGCCTGGATGGCCGAGTGGCATCTGGACCTGACGCTGGGCGTCGAGAGCGACGGCCCGGCTGCCGTCTTTAACCCGCGCGAGGCCTTTGGCTCGCACAGCGACAGCGACCATGTCTACAACACGCCGCGCGCCTGGTACATGCAGCGCTGCCTCAACCCCAGCGACGTGTGGGATGGCCCCGACGCCGACTACACGCCCGAGAGCGACGATATCCCCTGGAGCCGCGTGCCCGAGCACAAGGTGACCATCGAGGACATCAAGTACGTACTCTCGAGCCACTACCAGGGCACGGAGTACGACTGCTACGGCAGCAAGGGCACGCCCGCTACGCGTGGTGCCTATCGCCCCATCGGCATCAACCGCAACAGCCAGCTTGCCGTGTTGCAGCTGCGCCCCTATGCGCAGCCGGCCTATCGCGCCGTGCAGTGGATGGCGTTTGGTTCCAACTCGTTTAACGCGCTGGTTCCGCTGTACGCCAACGTCGAGACTATGCCCGAGTACTATGCCGACACGCAGGCTCGCGTGACGTCCGAAAACTTCTACTGGGCCAACCGCCTGATCGGCGCGCTGGCTGACGTCCGCTTCCATGAGTGCGGCCGCGCGGTCGAGGATTATCAGGAGAAGATCGGTGGCATGGGCCACAAGCAGATCCATGACGTCGACGCTGCCGTAGCCGCTCTGCCCGAGGTCGAGGTGCCTGCCGAGCTTGCACGCGCCAACGAGGCCTTTGCCGAGCGTGTTCGCGTGGAGACCGATGCCCTGCTGGGCAAGGTGCTTTACACCACGAGCTGCGCCATGAATAACTCTTTCGCGATGAATGACAACGTGAGGTAGGGATTTCCCGTCGATCGAATAGCGCTAAAACGCTTTGTCGCTTTCGCTCAATCTTGGGTACAAGAACGCCAATGCAGTTGTTTGTGATTGGAGACAACCATGGTTATGAAACTCGATCAGCTTGTTAACGGCGCCATTAACGTGGGCTTTGGCGCTGCCGCCGTTGCTGTCGAAGGCGGCAAGAAGGTCCTCGACGACCTTAACACCAAGGGCGAGCAGGTCCGCAAGGACACCGCCACCCCCGATATCGCCCGCAGTGTGTCCGACATGTTCGAGCAGGCCGGCGGTACCATCTCCGATCTGACCGAGCGCTTGGGCATGCAGGGCGAGACCGCGGCCCAGCGCGTGCTTGACGAGCTCATCCTTGCCCGGGTCCGCGTCATGACCGCTCCCGAGCGCACTGCCTTCCTGGCCCATGTGCGCGACATCGTCGATTCGGTCGAGGACAACGTGACCTCGGTGCCCGTCGAGTCCGTTGAGCCCGACGATGCGAAGGATACCGAAGAGGCCGAGTAGCAGCGCAGATGGCAGATTCCACCACCGATTACAACAATCTAGATCCCTTGGGTGACGAGGCGGCGGTTGTCGATGAGGTCGACGCCGCCGTCTCGGGCGCTCGCAAGAAGCCGCGCGCTGTCGATATGGTGCCCGAGGAGCCCGACGCGATGGCGCCGGACGAGGAATACCAGCTCACGCCGGCGGGTCGTCGCGAACGCATTGGGCAGATCGTTCGCCTGGTCAAAAAGTACCGCGTGTGGGATAACCTCACGCCGGTTCGTTTGCGCCGCCTGCTCGAGGAACTCGGCCCCATGTTCGTCAAGATGGGACAGATTCTGGCCAACCGGTCCGAGATTCTGCCGCAACGCTTTTGCGACGAGCTGCGTCGTCTGCGCTCCGACGTGGAGCCGGTGCCGTACGAGGTCGTACTCAGTTGTCTGGAAGAAGAATACGGCCTGCGCCTGGGGGAGATGTTCGATGCGATCGACCCCAACCCGCTTGGTAGCGCATCGCTCGCGCAGGTGCACCGCGCTCGTCTGGTGACGGGCGAGGACGTGGCCGTCAAGGTGCAGCGCCCCGGTGCGCAGCAGGTTATGGCACAGGACATCGATATCATCCGCTCGGTGGTGCGTATCGTTTCCAAGTTCGTCAACACCGATCAATTCGTTGACCTGCACGGCGTAGTCGAGGAGTTGTGGACCTCGTTTCGCGAGGAGACCAACTTTTTGGCCGAGGCCAAAAACCTCAACGACTTCTACGAGTTCCATAAGAGCGTTCATGGCGTGACGTGCCCTAAATCCTATCTGGACCTGTGCACCGAGCACGTGGGGGTTATGGACTACGTCGACGGCATTTCGATCGCCGATCCTGAACGCTTGGTGGCCGAGGGCTATGACTTGGAAAAGATCGGTGCCGCAATCGTCGAGGACTACTCGACGCAGGTGCTCGACGACGGCTTTTTCCATGCCGACCCGCATGCGGGAAACATCATTCTCAAGGACGGCATCGTTTACTTTATCGACTTGGGTATGGTCGGGCGCATGTCGAGCCACGACCGCGGTATCGTCAAGGATATGATCTTTGCCGTGGCCGAGGGCGACGTGCCAAAGCTCAAGGATTCGCTCATGCGCTTCGCCGTGACGCGTGGCGACTCGGCTGAGCTCGATCATTCGGCCTTTTTGTCCGATCTTGACTTTATCGTGGCTGACTTTGCGGGCCTTGACCTGAAGGATCTGGATATCGGCGAGTTTTTGACCTCGCTGCTAAACTTGGCGCGCAAAAACGACGTTGAGCTGCCGAGCGTGGTGACAATGTTCGCGCGCGGCATGGTGACGCTCGAGGGTCTGCTGACCGAGTACATGCCCAACGTCAACATGATCCAGATCATTCAGGCTCATATCAAAAACGAGAAGAGCATCTATGCCCGCATGCGCGAGATGAGCCGCGACTTTGCCGCGAGCAGCTATCGCGCAGCGAAGGGCTCACTCGAGGCGGCTGAGTACCTGGGGCTGGCTTCGCGTATGCTCACACGCGGGCAGCTTAAGGTGAACACGCAGATCATGAGCAGCGATAAGGCGCTGCGACAGCTGGGCGGAATTATCGACCGCATGTCGATGGCAATTGTGATCGCCGGTCTGTTTATCGGTTCGTCGGTGGTGTACTACGCACGCATCGAGCCGGTTGTGTTTGGTATCCCAGTCATTGGCTTTATGGGCTACGTGAGCGCGCTGGTGCTGGCGCTTATGCTGGGCCGCAATATCTGGCTCAACAGCCACGGCGGCAAGCACTAGAGGCTGCGACCTTCACCGCATTTTCCTATCGCAAACAATAGCTTTTACCTTGGGCTTCGCCTGCGTGCGAGGCCCTTTTGCGTGATACCATTTTGACGGTAATAATCGATGGCCTAGATGGTGGTGCGGAGACGCACGAATGCGCGGTTTTCCTGCGCGTTTGGGAGAATCGGGGTGCAAGTCCCCGGCTGTACCAGTAACCGTAATTCCTCTTGACTCGGGATATTCGCGTCGCAGATCGGACGGCGTGCCTGAGCCGTTAAGGTTAAGTCGGATCGCCTCCCATCTTGCATGCGGCTGCGGCTTTTGCCGCCGGTGTGCATAGGGCTCTGGAGGGAAGGAGGACCCCGATGGGGGAACTCGAGCGCAACATACGCGATGACGTGGGGCAGCCTCAAGGCAACGCTCCAAGTACAGACAGTAGGAGACAAATGGATATGTTTGAGGACGAGTGCCAGCGTGCCTCGCTTCGTCGCCGTGGCGTAATCGCGCGCGGCGTGGCAAAGCGCTGCCTGGTGGCATTCCTGGCCTTCGCGATGGCCTTTGGCGCCCGGGCGGCTCAGCGGGGGGCGGAGGGTGCGGAGGGCGTCGGGGTGCAAGACCGCATTTGACCAGCTCCTCTTTCCGCGCGTTCCGCTTCGCTACGCGCTGCCCTGGCGGTCGTAGAAACTGTTGCGTTGACCCATGCTGCAACTTTCATCGACCACCCGCCAGCGGCAGCGAAAAGAGACGCAGGATGTATCCCAGACCTCCCCGGGCCAAAGATTTCCCCAAGGGCAGCGCGTTTCCGTCCCTGACTGCCGCAAGGGACAGCCAGCCTTCCCCCGCCGGCGGCAGGAGGTCTGCGCCTGCGCAGACCGACCCGCCGAACATTTTTTCTTTTCCACCGGGCGCGGCGCATTTTCTTTTTGATGTCTCAAAAAGAAAATGGGGGGCGCAGCTGCCCAGCCATCAGCATGGCTGTTTTCTCCATCCAATCGGGTGGAACGATCCCAGGCGGCCTAACGCCTGTGGAACTTTT
>CAJMSV010000040.1 GCA_905216175.1 uncultured bacterium
GCGCCCTAGAACGGGAACTTGAAGCTGCGCTCGCGGTAGGGGTCGTTCTAGCGGAGGATGAGGAACGCCGGGAACATCGGGATGTAGGTGAGCAGCAGGAAGACGACGGAGGTGCCGAAGAGCATCCAGAAGACACCGTTGGAGATGGCGTCGATGGGAACGAGCTGCAGGCAGAGAACCAGGGAGGCGACGACGGCGTTGACCAGGTTGGCGCCGTTGGGCATGTCGTCCTCGGAGATCATCGAGGCGAAGACCTTGGGCATGTTGCCATGCTCGGCAGCATAGCGAGCAACGGAGTTGACGCCGAAGGACCAGGCAGCCATGTTGGCGAACAGCGTGATCAGGAAGGCGATACAGATGACCTTAAAGATCATGGAATCGCCCACAATAGTCTGGACAGCGTAAATCATGCCGTAGTCGGGATCGATGGAATCAGCCGACACAGCAGCGCCGATGCCAAAGCCAGCGAACAGGTAGATCACGGCGATGGACAGGCCGCCGACGATGATAGCCTTGGGGATATCGCGAGCGGGATCGGCCATATCGTCGGTCATGGTGCAGATGACCTCGAAGCCCATGAAGTTAAAGATGATGATCGACAGGTAGCCGAGCGCGTTGGTGTTGGTGAGCTCGGGCAAGAAGGTGACAGCGGACATATCGTTCGCAAAACCGTTCTCCATGGCGTACCAAATGCCCAAAGCGCCGACGATAACGGCAACGGCGACCTTGATGATGGCGCCGCCGTTCAGGACCCACTCGGAGTCGGCAGCCTTGGAGCGACCCATAAGATAGACAATCCACACAAAGGCAAGGTCGATACCAATCTTGGCAATCAAATTGAACTCGACGCCAAAGACCATGCCCAAAATGTCCGGGAACATAGTGGCCAGCGAGGCAATCCACAGCGGGTAGTTAACCCAGTAGTAGTACGAAATGCGGGCGCCCCACTTGTCGCCCAGGCCATCGCGTACCCAGTCGTAAATGCCACCCTCACCGTCATAGGTAGTGCCGAGCTCGGCAACGACCATGCCATAAGGGAGCAGGAAGGTCAGAATCAGGAAGATCCACCAGAAGAACTGCTGGTTGCCAATGGCAGCAGCAGGTGCGGCGGCCTCGCAAACGAAGACGACGCAGATGATGGTCGAGATGACCGTCAAGAAGGAAAGCTTTTTCTTTCCGTCGCTCATGATGAGCTCCTTCGCTCAGTCTTGGACAAATCGAGGCCCTTAAGATATTAAGGCAATTGCCGGGCCTCGGTGAGTGGGCGACAGGAGACGAGCATCCGCCGCCCGCAAACGCGCTTCTGCGATGAAGTTACGCGGTTTTACCAAACCGCGTAACGGCTCGACGCTGCAAGCGCCCCTAGGCGGCAATCTGACGTTCAATCGTCGGTCGCGTACCGAAGTACGCTTCCCTCCTCTTTCACGTCACCTTGCTCGCTTAGGGGCGTTTTCGCTGACCTATGCTCAACCTACGATAATTCCAAGCTGAACGAGTTACTCGCTGTAGCGGGTGGCGATGGCGGCTCGTACCATGCCGGCACTCATGAGGTAGGTCACCAGGAAGTAGCCACCGTATGCTGCCAGGAAGATTGCACAGGTGAGGCCCACGGTGCCGCCGATGCTCATATTTCCGAATATGCTCACCATCTCGATGATCACCTTAAGCGCCACAAAGGAGTGCGCCAAGCCCACTGCCAGCGGGAACAGGAAGAATACCGCTTGCTGCGCCATCACCGAATGGCGAATCTGGCGGTCGTCGCAGCCGATCTGTGCCAGCACACGATAGCTGCGGCTGCCGTCGGCCACGTTGGAGAGTTGCTGGATCGACAGAATCGCCGCGCATGCAACGACCAATACAAAGCCGATGTAGATGGCTAGGTAGCTAATAAGACCGTTCATTTGCGCTGCTTGCGTGTACATCTCGGAGCGTGTGATAAAGATTCCCCACGACCCCGGCTCCTTGCCGTCAACGAGCAGATTGTCGAGCAGAGTGTGTTTAATGCTCTCGTCTGCCTCGGTCGTATCCATCCCCTGTTTGTAGTTAACGAGCAGGCTACTGGAATACGGCTGCAGATTAAGCTGGGACAACAGCTCGTCGGCAACGACGACGGTACCCGGATTGCTGCCCATCGCCGAGTTGGCGATGGCCGCCGTATCTTCGTCCGACTTATCGGTTGCGGGCTTGAGCGTATGCCCGCCCAAGGTAAGGGCATGGCCGCCAGCCATATACTTGGTGTACAGGTCGACCAGCTCGCCGCCCATATCACATGTGAGCAGATACTGGTCGTGACCGATGTGCACCGGCTCCTCGCCCATCATCTGACGCAGTTTGTTGTACTGGCTCGCCGGCGTCACAAACAGACCCATCGTATCGGCATTGCTACCCCCGAACGCCTTGGGAAGCTTTTCGCCCATGATCTTGCACATCTCACTTGGGGTCACCGAAGGATTCGAGCCGCCAAATGGGTAACTCAGATACGAATCGATCTGCACATGCTCACCGGCAACATCGGCGATATTGACCTTCTTGCCGGTCTCGTCGTTGTTGCCCGCCGACTTGCCCTTGCCGTGCCATGCAGGGTACAAATCGACCGTTGTATCGGCCAGCACCATGCGATCGGCCTCAGACGGATTGACATACCCTTTGTACCCTTTGTAGTAGTCGAGCGTATCGGGCGTGTAATAGACATACGTCTGAGACACGTCTACAGGGTTATAGCGCTCCAGGTTTTCGTTCATCACGTTGGCAATCGACATACCGCACGTCACCGAGGTGATGGCCAAAAACAGGAGCATCGCGATGACGCCCATCGAAAAGCACACCGTGTTGACCTTGGCCGCAAGCTGGCGCACGGTAAACATGTTGGGGCCGCGCCAATACACGCCGCGCAGGCTCTGCAGCAGCTTGATGAGCATGCCCGAGAGTCCCCAGAACAGGGCAAAGGTGCCCACGGTAACCATAGCGGTCGTAATACCAAACTGGTTCATGGCCTCTTGCAGCTTGCTGTCCGTCGCGGTTAGCGGGAACCCATCACGTAGCAGACGGTAATAGGCCACGCCCACAAGCACCACGCCCACGGCAAAGATGGCAATCGCGATCCAGGGGTTGCGTGTCTTGATGCTCTCGTTGCGACGCTCGGCACCCATAAGCTCGATGAGTTTGGTACGACGCACGGCGCGAAGGTTCAGCAGTAGCGTGAGCACAAACATTACGAGCATGCAGGCAAGGGTCAGATTGAACGCATGCACCGAGAAAAAGAAGTGGAAATTGGCGATCTGTGTCTTAAAAAGCGAGGCCGTAAAGAACGTCATGAGCTGGGAGAGTCCCACACCCAGCACAATGCCGGCGACAAAGGCCACGACCGACACTATCACGGTCTCGAGCGCCATGATCGTGGCGACGCGCCCACGCCCCATGCCGAGCACCTGGTACAGGCCAAACTCCTTCTTGCGGCGTTTCATGATGAAGTTATTGGCATACACCATCAAAAAGGCCATGACACCGGCCAAAAAGTACGTCAGGTCGCCGAGCATGCTGCCCATAACCTGCGCCAAGCCCTTTTCATCGATTCCGGCGATGTCGACCTGCATCGAGATGGTGTTAAAGGCATAGAAGACCGTGACGCCTAGGGTGAGCGTCAAAAGGTAGACGAGGTAGTCGCGGCCGGCACGGCGGACGTTGCCCCAAGCGAGTTTACAGAGCATCGGAGCCCTCACCGCCCATCATGGCAACGACCTCCATAATGCGGTCGAAAAACTCTCGGCGGTCGGTGTCGCCGCGGCGCAGCTCGGTGAAGATCTTGCCGTCGCGGATAAACAACACGCGGCTCGTGTAGCTGGCGGCAAAGCTGTCATGCGTGACCATGAGCACGGTGGCGCGCAGGCGGCGATTGAGGGCCTCCAGGCTCTCGAGCAGCAGGCGGGCGCTCTTGGAATCGAGGGCGCCGGTGGGCTCGTCAGCCATGATCATGGTGGGGTCGGTGACGAGCGCGCGAGCCGCGGCAACGCGCTGCTGCTGACCGCCGGACATCTGGTAGGGATACTTGTCGAGCACCTGACTGATAGACAGGCGCGCGGCCACATCCTGCACGCGGGTCGAGATCTCTGCCGAGTTTGTGCGGGCAATGGTGAGCGGCAGGGCGATGTTCTCGCGCGCCGTGAGCGTATCGAGCAGGTTGGAGTCCTGGAAGATAAAGCCGAGCTCCTCGCGGCGGAACTGCGAAAGCTTAGCCTGCTTCATGCGCGTTACGTCCTGCCCGTTGATGCGGATGGTGCCGCTCGTGGCGCCATCGATGGTCGACACGCAGTTGAGCAACGTCGACTTGCCCGAGCCCGAAGCGCCCATGATGCCAACAAATTCGCCGCGGTTGACGGTAAAGCTGACGTCGTTGAGCGCGCGGGTCACGTTGCCCAGCGCTCCATATACTTTTTCGAGATGCGCGACCTCCAGTACCGGGGTCGCCATGTGCGTGGTTTGCATTCCGAGTCCTTTCTTGCGATTAGTCTACGGCATCTATAGTCGCAAGAAGACGAGTCGGCTACCATCGATATGGCTTACGCTTGCCTTACCGTTGTGTAAGGTACGGGTAGCTAGCCTGTCACGTGTTGATGTTGAGAGAGGACTCCTGTTGAAGACTATTCATGTTGCCGCTGGGATCATTCGCAAGGATGGATCTGACGAGCTGCTTGCCGTGCAGCGCGGCTACGGCGACATGCGGGGACTTTGGGAGTTCCCGGGCGGCAAGCTCATGCGCGGCGAGACACCCGAAGACGCCGTACGCCGCGAGCTTATGGAAGAGTTGCAGGTAAAAGTCACCAACCTGCGTGATTTCTATACCGTTGAGTACGACTACCCCGATTTCCATCTCTCCATGGAGTGCTACTACTGCTCACTCGCCGATGAATCCGATGAGCCCCAGAAGCACGACCGCCAGCTCGATATCCGCTGGATTCCGCGCACCTCGCTTGCCACGGTGGAATGGATGCCCGCCGACAAGGGACTCATTGATGCCCTGATTGAGTTGAAGGAAGACCGGCTTGAGGCCAACGGCGCTGCCAACGACGCCGAGGCCACCGCGACCGACGAGCCCGCCACCAAGCCCAAGCGCGCACCTAAGCGCCGTAGCAAAAAGCGCCCCAAACCAGGTCTGCTCGACGGCATCGATACCTCGGACCTTTCCGCCGACGAGCGCGAACTGGTCCGCCGTCGCGCCGCCATAAAAAAGTCCATGAAGGGCAACAAACGCGCGAACACCAAGCCCGAGCTGCTCGTACGACAGCGCCTGCGCGCCGCGGGCCTTACGGGCTATCGCTTGGAATGGAAGGTTCCCGGCAAACCCGACATCGCCTTCCCCGGACGCAAGATCGCCATCTTCGTCAACGGCTGCTTTTGGCACCGCTGCCCCAAGTGCAACCCTAGCCAGCCCAAGCGCAACGTTGAGTTTTGGGAGGCAAAGTTCCGTCGCAACGTCGAGCGCGACCGTGCCGCCGTGGCAGCACTCACTCAAATGGGCTGGACGCCCATAACCATCTGGGAATGCGAACTCAAAAAGGACCGCATCGACGCCACGATGGAAAAGGTCATCGATCAGGTGCGTGCCGCGGCACCGCAGCGCTAGGAACGAGCCGTCCACACGCCCCACACAGGCAAGCCACATCCGCGCCACAAACCTTAGAAAGCCCTTAAGCTCAAAACCTTTCAAGAGTGTTACTCAATAGCCTTGACCTGCGGTTTCATCGTAACACCAAACCAGGTTAAGCCTTTCTTTAGCGCTTTCTTATCTGCACTCGCGGCATAATACTGCCAGTGCACGGGACCCAGCAGCACACCCCGAGCGCAATCTTTTGGCGGACATCGAGGAGGCCGCATAAGCATGCATTCTTCCAATGACGCAGCACAGCAGCCATCCCTAAATCATGCAAACCTTTTCTCCTTCCCCCCGACACAGAGAAACGGCCTCCTCGACTCCCCCACCACAAAAACCAAGCGCTCAGCCGATCAGAGCCTCAACTTACGAGCATCGTTCGAAAAGCTCCAAGCATCCCTAGACAAGGCGTTCCCCGAACAGGCAAGAGCAATCTAAGCCCATCGCGCTTTATACTGATGCCATGCGAAACATGGATCACATAGAATTGCACCGCGGAGGACGCGAGGAAGCGTTTCCCGAGACCGCCGAAGACTGGCCCTATATTGCCGAACGCGCAGAATTCGCTCGCTATCCGGGCAATTCCGTCCCCTGGCACTGGCATTCCGAAGTTGAGCTTTTCTACATGGAGCAGGGAGCGATTGACTATCGAACGCGCGCGGCTCATGAGCACGTACGCTTTGAGGAAGGGTCCGCCGGCTTTATCAACGGCGGCGTTTTGCACAGCACGCTGCAATCGCCCAATTCGGCGCCAGCCATTCAAATGCTGCATATCTTTCAGCCGTCGATGCTCGGCGATCCCGCGGGACGCCTTCAAAAACGCTATATCAATCCTTTGCTGCAATGTCGAGGCGTCGATGTGCTCAAATGGTCGCCCACCAACCCCGACGATATGCCCTTTATCGATTTGCTAAAGAGTTCCTTTAACCACGACCTTCAACGGCCGCAGAACGAAATGGCGCTTCGGAATAGCTTGTCAGAGCTCTGGATTCAGATTTACGCCAAGGCCGAACCGCTCTTTGCCTCCGACAACGCCTCTTGGATGACCAACCGCGACGTACAGTTCAAGGCAATCCTGGACTATATCCGCGCAAACTATGCAGCCGCTATAGATGTGCCCCAGATGGCATCTGCAGCCGGCGTAAGCGAAAGAGAGTGTTACCGCATTATCGAAGCTTGCGCAGGAACGACCCCGGCGGCATATCTGCGCGCATACCGCGTAAACCGTGCTTGCGAACTTTTGGCACACACCACGCGAACGGTCCAGACAGTCGCGCGCCAATGCGGCTTTGCGACAGCAAGCCATCTTGGCCAGGTATTTAAAGAACAAATGGGGTGCACTCCTTCGAGCTATCGAGCAGCGAGGCAGAATCTCGATAGCACCAGGCAGAAATCCCGCTAGCCTTTCTTCTGTCACCGCATCAAACTTGCAGGCAAACAACAGAGAGGAGCAACCATATGAAGCACTTTGACCATATCGTATTTGACGTTGATGGGACATTGGCAGATACAGAAGAAAGCGTTCTATCATCGCTTGTCCAGATTGTCCAAGAAGAGACCGGCAAAACGCTCCCCCGACACGAGCTTGAATTTGCCCTCGGCATACCCGGCAAGGATGCCCTTGAGAAACTTGGAATCTACTCGCAGGCAACGTTGAATCGTTGGTGCCAAGTTGCTGCCAGCTTTAAAAGCACCATCAGCGTGTTTCCAGGCTTGCTTGAAGTCATCGCAACACTCGCCAACAACGGCTGCAAACTTGGCATCGTCTCCTCACGTGCGCGCGACGAATACACAGACGAAATTGCACCCCTTGGCTTCGATAAGTTTTTTGAACACATCATCCTTGTCGAAGACACAACCGAACATAAACCCGCACCCGCTCCCATGCTCGAATATCTCCGGCGTACGGGCGCGAATCCTGGCAACGTCGTCTACGTTGGCGACACCGTCTACGACGAACAATGCGCAACTTCGGCAGGGGTCAGTTTTGCCAGAGCGGCATGGGGATCACACCAAGACATCCCAAACGCCACCTACAACCTCAAAACCCCCAACGACCTGTTAACCCTAACAACCAAATAACCCACGCGTCCCACCCTTTCAGCCCCAACGCCACAAGGGCGATTGAGCAGGACGGTTTGGGCGGGTCCCGTACTTAGTTTCCAAAATCATTCCGCAGCGCGAAGGCCCCCGTTGTCAACGCTTCGAAGAAGCGAGACAACGGGGGCCTTCCTGCGCGAGGACGTTTTGGAAACTAAGTACGGGACCCGCCCAAACCGTCCGGTGGGATCAGAGTACCCTTGCTGTTACTCTGCTTTGCCCACGGAGTTGAGGTTGGTCATGCGGATCTTAACCAGCTCGGTGATCTCACGCATACCCTCCTTGGCCGGCTTCTTGGGATCGAAGCAGGCAGGGTTCTCGGCCATGTAGGCCATGAAGCCCTTGGTGTAGGCCTGACGCAGCTCGGTGGCGTAGTTGACCTTGCAGATGCCGTTCTTCACGGCCTCGGCGACCTGCTCATCGGGCACACCGGAGGTGCCATGCAGAACCAGCGGCACGTCAACGGCGTCGCGGATGGCCTTGACCACGGACTGCTCGATGTGCGGATCGCTCGTGTACACCCCGTGGCTGGTGCCAACGCCAATAGCGAGGGAGGTGCAGCCAGTGCGCTCGACGAACTCCTTAGCCTCGGCAGGATCGGTGTAGGGGCTCTCGCCCTCAACCGCGGGACCGTCGTCCTCCTTGCCGCCAACCTTACCGAGCTCGGCCTCGACGGGCACGCCCATGGCGCGGCCAGCGTCGGCGACGGACTTGGTCAGGGCGATGTTGTCCTCGAAGGACTCGTGCGAACCGTCGATCATGACAGAGGTGTAGCCCGTGCGGAAAGCCTGCATGCAGCGGTCATAGCCATCGCCGTGATCGAGGTGCAGAGCGACGGGCACGGAAGCGCGCTCGGCGGCAGCCTTGACCATGCCGTAGAAGTAGTCCAGGCCAGCGGTCTTAATGGTGCCCGGGGTGGTCTGCATGATGACGGGGGACTTGGTCTCCTCGGCAGCGGCCAGAACGGCCATAACAAACTCGAGGTTCTCGACGTTGAACGCGCCGACGGCGTAGTGGCCGGCCTGAGCGTCCTTGAGCATCTTTTCGGTGGTAACAAGTGCCATGAGCGTTTGCTCCTCTCCCTCGCCCGCATCTGGACATCGGGCGTAGTTGTTCACAAGGCGTTTTACCTTGCGTTTTGCTGCGCCCATTGTATGAAAAGCGACGGTGTCGCACGCATGAGATATCACCGGCACACAGGTCAAGACACTCGTTTTTGAAAAGCAAACGGAAGGGATTCGCGCCGGATCCCTCTATACGACATTGCAGTTTTCAAGCGAATCATCTTTCTTTTATAGAAAAGATAAGTAATCGAAAGGCGTTTTCTTACTAAAAAAGAAAATGAACGAAAATAGTTTCAACATAATTCCTGCAAATTTCGGTTCAGGATGGAGCAGCAATGACCCACGCAACAAACCGTGCTTTCGCCGATGAGCGTCGTGCCGCCATCATGGAGATGCTCGAGCACAACGCCTCGGTGCAGGTAGCAGAAATCGCCCAGACCTTTGGCGTGTCCTCCGTCACGGCGCGCGCCGACTTGGACGCCCTCGCCGAGTCCGGCAAGCTGCGCCGCACGCATGGTGGCGCTGTGTCGCTCCAGAAGCGACTGACCGTCTCCACGCAGGATCGCCGCATCAATGTCAACGTCGCCGCCAAACAGGCCATCGCGCAAAGCGCCATCAAGCTCGTCAATGACGGCGACACGTTGCTCGTCGACTCAGGCACCACCGCGCTCGAGTTTGTCCGGCTCCTCGACCAGCGCAACGGCATCACCGTCATCACGGCCGACATTACCATTGCCGATTACATCGACGAGAGCATGCCCTCAGTCGATGTCGTCATGCTGGGCGGGGCGCTGCGCAAAGGTCATCGCTATCTGTACGGTCCACTTACCATGCAGGCACTCCAAATGGTCCACGCCGATCTTGCCGTCATGTGCCCTGGCGCTTTTGTTCCCGGCTGCGGCTTTACGACCGACTTTCCCCAGATGGCTGAGACCAAAACGGCCATGATCGGTGCCGCTCATCAAAGCGTCGCCCTCATGGACGCCAGCAAGGTCAACGGACGCGGCATGTACCGCTTTGCCGAACTGACCGATGTCAACACCATCGTGATGGACCGCGACCCCGAAGACGCCGTCGCCACCTCAATCGCCGAGATCGTCGACGACGCCCACCCAAATCTCGTCATCGCCGGCGCTTAAACAAAAACCACCACAAAGGTGCCTGTCCCCTTTGTGGTGGTTTTGCTCGTCAAAAGTGAAAATATCGCTACTTGGATAGCTCGTCAGCAAGGGCCTCGATCTGAGCGCGCGAGGCGTCGTTGAGCGAGCCCAGCACGGTCACCTTGTTCTGCGCCAGAGTGATGTCCTTCATGCCCTCGAGCTCCTTGGTCATAACCTTGGCAGCGGTGGGCGCCCAGGAGCCAGCCTCAACGAGTGCCACCGTACGGTTCTGATAGGCGTGCTCGGCAAGCGTATGGATAAAGGTGCTCACGAACGGGAAGATCTCGCCCTGATAGGTAATGGAAGCGAGCACCAGACGGTCATAGCGGAACGCGTCCTCAACGGCCTCGGCCATATCGTCGCGAGCTAGGTCAAAGACGGAGACCTTCTGGCCACGAGCCTCGAGCGCAGAAGCGAGCTCCTCAACGGCAGCCTTCAGATGACCATACACACTCGCATAGGCAATCGTGATGCCCTCGTCCTCGGGCTGATAGCTCGACCAGGTGTTGTAGGTGTCGAGGTAATAGCCCAGGTTCTCGCTAAGAACAGGACCGTGAAGCGGGCAGATGATCTGGATGTCCAGATTGGCGGCCTTCTTGAGCACGGCCTGCACAAACTTGCCGAACTTTCCAACGATGCCAAAGTAGTAACGGCGTGCCTCGCAGGCCCAACCCTCGGGATCCTCGATGTCGTTGGCGCCAAACTTGCCAAAGCCGTCGGCGCTAAAGAGCACCTTGTCGGTGGACTCGTAGGAGAAGAGCACCTCGGGCCAGTGCACGTTGGGGGCGCCGACAAACGTTAGGCTGTGACCGCCCAAATCGAGCACGTCGCCATCTTTGACGACCATCTTGCGCTCGGGGAAGTCGGTGCCAAAGTAGTTGACCATCATGCGGAAAGCACCCACGCTGGCCACAATCTGCGCCTGGGGATAGCGCTCCATAAAGGCGGCGATACCGGCGGAGTGATCGGGCTCCATATGATGGACAACCAGGTAGTCGGGCGTGCGGCCATCGAGCACGGTCTCGAGGTTACCGAGCCACTCGTCGACAAAGCCAGCGTCGACCGAATCGGCGACAGCGATTTTATCGCCCAAGATAACGTAGCTGTTATATGCCATACCGTTCTCGGACACGTCGTACTGGCCCTCGAACAGGTCAATGTCGTGATCGTTGACGCCAATGTAGCGGATATCCTTGGTGATCTCCATCAGGCAAAGCCTCCTAGATAGACAAAAGAGCCCGTCTATCATAGCACTCGTCTTCATAGCCACGGCTATCTGCCAGCATCCTTATCGATTGTTATTGAGGCGGAATATATCGCCATTGACCTGCAAAAACTATGTGCGCGGAGCTGCCGTGGTATGTCGAACGATAAGCTGGCCGGGAATACGAATGGCAACGGTTTTGTCCGTTGCCCCCGCCTTGGGAACCGCGTGCTCGAACACCTCGCGTCCACGCTGATGCAAATCGAATCGAACGGTCGTGAGCTCGTTGTGTGCCACAAAATCATCGAGCGAATCGTCGACGCCCACCACGCTCACGTCCTCGGGCACGCGCAGACCGCTATCGCGCAGCGCTGCAATCGCGCCATTTGCCATCTGGTCGTTTGCCGCGTAAATCGCCGTCATGGTGTGATCGTGCTCGGCCAGGTACCTGCCGGCCTCGTAGCCGCTGTTGGCAGACCAGTCGCCCTCGAGCGGCTCTGCCGGCTCGATGTGTTTACGCTCGAGTGCATCCTGCCAACCGGCGCGACGAAATTGCTCGTCGACCGAGAATGACGGGCCGCCAATATAGCGAATCTGCTCGTGCCCTAGCTCAAACAGGTGATCCATAAGCAATAGCGAGCAGCCGTAATGGTCGGAATCGACCGTGGTCACCCGCGGGTGCGCGTACATGGTAACGATGACCGTGCCAATGCCCGGCAGTGGATCAAACGTCTCAAAATCGGGCGCCATGCGACTCATACCGATGATGATGCCGTCCACCGGCAATGCGGCCATACGACGCGTGGCCTCGGCAAGCGAAAACTCCTCGGTCTTGGACATCTCGACCAGCGTGATGGCGCAATTATGCTCGCGAGCAGCGCTGGCGATCCCGTCGATCATTGAGAGGTTGCCAAACTTGGTGACATCGTTGACGCACAGACCGACCGAATGGTAACGGCCGTCGCGCAGCGAGCGACCGGCATAACTCGGACGAAATCCGAGCTCTTGCATAGCGGCCTGCACGCGCTGGCGTGTCTGCTCGTTGACGTTAGGAAGGCCGTTGGCAACGCGCGAAACCGTCTGCTGCGAAACACCGGCAGCGCGGGCAACGTCGGCCATGGAGACCGGACGCGAACTGGTATCGTTGGACGGGCGCCTTGCCACAGGATCACCTTCACCCTTGCGAGATCTGAATAGCGTGAATGCCGGCCCGGGCAGAAATACATCCCGCGCCGAGGCCCGCTATCGTCGGACGCATGTTAACGTACTCTACTTTTTCTATCTGCATCTCTTCTGCTTTATAAGTCCATACGGCAGTACCGTTCACGGCTGAATTTCTACCGATTACCAGATTCTCAAAAAGTGACAAGCGATGTGTTATGAGTACGTTAACATAGCCCGTAACGTGCGGTATCGTGAACACTTGGTTCATGCCGCTTTAAGTTGTTAACGTGCTCATAACGACGCAAAACCCACCCGGGCGCGCCAAGGAAAGGACTCCCATGACCACCCCCGACAAAAAGACACTCGCCACGCTCACCAAGCTGTTCGAGGAGGAGTTTGGCCCCATCGGCGACCGCCAGGTGCTCTACGTGCACGCGCCCGGCCGCTCCGAGATCAGCGGCAACCACACTGACCACGAGGGTGGCCACGTTATCGCCGGCTCGCTCGATGTCGCCGTCGACGGCATCGCCGTGGCAACCGATTCCAACAAGGTTCGCGTAGCCGACGAGGGCTATCCCACGTTTGAAATCGCGCTCGACACGCTAGACGTTCAGGAGTCCGAGAAGGGCACGTCCGCGAGCCTCGTCCGCGGCATGGCCCACGAAATCGCTGCTCTGGGCGTTGAGCCCCAGGGCTTCGACTTTGCCTTCACCTGCTCCGTCCCCTCGGGCGGCGGTCTTTCGAGCTCCGCTGCCGTCGAGGCGGCATACGGTCGTGCCATGGAGACGCTCTGGGGAGCGCCCGCCATTGAGCCCGTCGCACTCGCCCAGATGAGCCAGCGCACCGAGAACAACTACTACGGCAAGCCCTGCGGCCTGATGGACCAGGCCGCCGTTTGCTTGGGCGGCCTCGCCTACATGGACTTTGAGGATCAGGCCCAGCCTAAGACCCAGAAGCTCGAGCTCAACTTTGAGGATCACGGCTACGCGCTCGTGCTCGTCAAGGTCGGCGCCGACCACGTGGCCGCTACCGACGACTACGCCGCCGTTCCGCGCGAAATGCAAGACGTCGCCGCCGAGTTTGGCAAGGCACGCCTGTGCGAGGTAAACGTTGCCGATTTTGACGCCAAGCTCCCCGAGCTGCGTGCTAAGCTGGGCGACCGTGCCTGCCTGCGCGCCGTTCACTACTGGTACGAGAACGGCCTGGTCGACAAGCGCTGGGCAGCCCTGAACGCCGGCGACATCGACCAGTTCCTGGTCCTGACACGCGAGTCCGGCGCCAGCTCTGCCATGTACCTGCAGAATGTCGTTGCCAAGCTGGGCTCCGAGCAGCCCTCGATGTATGCCCTGGCACTGGCCGAGCACGTGCTCGACGGCCGCGGCGCCGTCCGTATCCACGGCGGCGGCTTTGGTGGCACCATCCAGGCCTTTGTGCCGCTCGATCTGGTCGACACCTTTATCACCAAGATGAACAGCTGGCTGGGCGCGGGCTCTGCCCGTCACTACGCTATCTCTGACAAGGGGGCTTACGCGGCATGGCTGTAATGACCGACGCGCGCGAGGCTGCGCAGAACCTGATCGAGTACGCTATCCACCGATCGATGATCGGACAGGACGACCGCATCTGGGCCTACAACACCATTCTGGAGTGCATCGGCGCCACGGGCCCCGCGCTCAACATGGCCTGGGCGCTCAAGACCGAGAAGATTTCGCTCTTGCACCCCGATACCCTGCCCGATTTTGACCTGGAGGGCACGCTCGCCGCGCTTTCCGAGGCCGCCGTTGCCAACGGTGCTGCCGAAGACACGGTGTCGGGCCGCGACCGCATCGCCATGCGCATCATGGGCGCGCTCATGCCGAGGCCTTCGGTTGTAAACGAGGAATTCAACGGCCGCATGGGCGTCAACGAGCCCCGCGCCGCGACCGACTGGTTCTACGGTCTGTGCTGCGACGCCGGCTACGTGCGCCGTGCCGCCATCGCGCGCAACATCAAATGGCGCACCCCCACCAACTGTGGCGACCTGGAGATCACCATCAACCTGACGAAGCCCGAGAAGGACCCGCGCGACATTGCCGCAGCCGGCGCCGCAAAGAACACGGGCGAGAAGTATCCCGCCTGCCAGCTGTGCATCGAGAACGAGGGCTATCCCGGACGCTCCGCCGCAGCCGACGGCGGCGCCCATCCCGCCCGCCAGAATCTGCGCGTTATCCCCATCCAGCTCGACGGCGAGCGCTGGGGCTTCCAGTACAGCCCGTACGCGTACTTTAACGAGCATTGCATTGCCATGAGCTCCGAGCATCGCCCGATGCACGTCGACCGCAAGGGGCTGACCTGCCTGCTCGATTTTGTGGACCTGTTCCCGCACTACTTTATTGGCTCCAACGCCGACCTGCCCATCGTGGGCGGCTCGATTCTGTCGCACGACCACTTCCAGGGCGGCGCGCACGAGTTCCCCATGATGCATGCCGCCGAGGTCTCGCAGTTTAGCGTGCCCGGCTTTGACCAGGTCAGCGGCACCGTGTTGCAGTGGCCGCTTTCGGTGCTGCGACTGCGCTCGCACGATCGCACCCAGCTGCTCGATGCTGCCGAGAAGATTATCCTCGCCTGGCGCGAGTGGACCGACGAGTCCGTGGGCGTTATCGCACACACAGCCGACGGCGTAGCGCACAACACCGTAACGCCCGTCATCCGCCGCGTCGACTCCCGCGGCAACGCCGGCGGCGAAATCTACGAGGCCTACCTGGCGCTTCGCTGCAATATCACGACCGACGAGCATCCGCTGGGCGTATTCCACCCGCATGCCGAGTACCACCACATTAAAAAGGAGAACATCGGCCTGATCGAGGTCATGGGCCTGGCAATTCTGCCGCCGCGCCTGGTTCCCGAGCTTGGCGCTGTCCGCGAGCATCTGCTGGCAGCCAAGGCCGATGCCAGCTACGACCTTGCCGGTGCACTCGAGGGCGATGATCTATGCCGCAGCCACGCCGCATGGGCCGAGGATGTCTATGCCCGCCGCGCCAACGAGCTTACGGCCGACAACGCCATCGATATCCTGCACGAGGAGGTCGGCGTGGTGTTTGGCCACGTGCTCGACAACGCCGGCGTCTTTAAGTGGGACGAAGCCGGCCGCGCCGCCCAGCAGCGCTTTATCGACTCACTGTAATGGTCCCTTGGGGACGGAGGAAAACAGATCATTTCGTCTTCAAGACAACGGCGCCCGCCGGCAACATCGCCGACGGGCGCCGTTTTTGAGTGTAGTCATTGGGGTCATTCTTAAGGGGCGTTCTTAAACGACTAGTCATTAAAGAGCGTCCCCAATGACTACTTGCGACCAAGGCAACGCCGGTGTCTTGGCAACGACAGCGAAAACGCCCCTAAGCGAGCAAGGTGACGTGAAAGAGGAGGGCATTGACCTTTTGGTCATGCCCGACGATTGAACGTCAGATTGCCGCTTAGGGGCGTTTGCAGCGTCGAGCAGTTACGCGGTTCGTAGA
>CAJMSV010000041.1 GCA_905216175.1 uncultured bacterium
TTCGTGCGATATCGTTCGACACCGCCGTGCTGCGCGATGCGCTGGGAGATAGCGGCGACAACCTTGGGAAGGATGTCGGAGCCAATGTGCGGCTTGGCATCCCACAGAATATCGCGGGGCGCGCCCGCCTCGACGAAGGTTTCGAGGATAAGGCGATGGGCGGGATTTTTGGTTCCCGTATTGAGCTTGCCGTCCGAGAAGGTCCCCGCGCCGCCCAGGCCAAACTGGATATTGCTCTCGGGGTCGAGAATGCGCTCCTTTAGAAAGAGATCGATCGCATGCGAGCGGCGAAATGCTGGGTCGCCGCGCTCGATGAGCAAGGGCTTAAGACCCGCTTCGGCAAGGGTGAGTGCAGCGAAAAGGCCAGCGCATCCGGCGCCGACAACGACAGGGCATTCTTGAGGTGCGTCGGAGACGGGGGAGGGGAATGAGGGCCCATCGTCCTCTATCGCGCGTACGCGCGAGCGGTCACGCTCGGCGACGCTGTCGACCGCTTCTCGCTCGAGGTGGGGACTAGTCAGCTCAACACGAAAGCTCAGGATAAAATGGACGTCTCGTTTTTTGCGAGCGTCGATTGACTTGCGGTGGAGCTCGATGGACTTGATCTCGGAGTCCTTGCAACGTAGGACGCGCTTGGCGACTCGCTTGCCAACAATGAGGCAGGCATTTTCATCGCCGGCTTCATCGAGCGACGCGTTGACTTGGGTGATTTCGATCATCGAGGTCTCCTTAGAGGCAAGAAAGAGGCCGTCCGGTATCCCAGACGGCCCGAATGCGTTTTTGATTATAGACTGCGCGGCTACAGGCTGCTTGCGGCGCGAATGCCCGAGAGCCAGGCCCACGCAAGGTTAAAGCCTCCGCAATCGGCGTCGATGTCGAGCGCTTCGCCGCAGATGTAAAGCGGGGCGTCGACAGCGCTGCGCGCGCGTAGACTGGGTATTGAGATGCTCTCGACAGATACGCCACCACGCGTGACCTGCGCCGAGCGCTCCTCGGCTGTTCCCTCGACGAGCAACTTAAAGTGTTTGAGGATTGAGACCAGATGGATGACATCGTTGGAGCCTGGATGGCACTGCTCGAACGTCGTGCAGACGACGCGGGAGAGTTGCGGGGCGAGCATGCCGTCGAGCCAACGGGGATCGCGGGGCGAAAAGCCGCCGAGCAGCTCAACGCGCCGGTTGAGCATATCGAGCAGCTCGTCTTTGGAGAGGTCGGGGAAAACGTCGAGCAGGATCGTATCGCCGCGCTGGATACGACGGGAGAGGTTGAAGACAGCGACGCCCGAGATGCCGAAGGCTCGAAACAGTACTTCACCGTCTTCGTGCCAGAGCTCACTATGGTTACGGGTGAGCGTCAAGCGGGCGCGGACGCGCAGACCATCCAACGTCTTGAGTGCCGCCCGATCGCCAACGACCGTTGCCGATACGGGGCAGAGGATGGGGCGCAGCGAGGTGAGGGGGAGGCCAAACGTATCGGCGATACCGGTGGGGTTGCCGCCCGTGGCGATAATTACGGCATGTGCCTGCAGGGCTTCGTTCTTGCGAGGGACATCGGCGAGTGCCTTCCGAAGCGAGCGGAGCTCCGATTTTCGGTCGTCGTGCTTTTTTGTCTTTAGCGCCCGCGCTGGACGGTTTATTTGGAGTGCCCAGCCTTCGGGATCTTTGCGCGCCGTGGCATTATTGGCTCCGCAGATTAAGGTGATACCTAGGCGGTCGCAAACGTTGAGAAGCGCGTCGCGCACCGATTCGGCGCGAAGGGAGCGCGGGTACAGCCGGCCTTCCTCGGAGGTTGTCATGATGCCCAGCGAGGAGAAGAAACCCATAAGCTCTTGTTCGGGCTGGGGGCCCATGACGGATTCGACGAATGCGGGGTGGTTATACCGCTGAGGATCAATCGATTCGTTGGAGAGGTTGCAGCGGCCGTTACCGGTCGCAAGGAGCTTAAGGCCGCAGGCGACATCGCGCTCAACGATGCAGACGCTTTTGCCAGCACGTGCGGCCGTAATGGCGGCGGCGAGGCCTGAAGCCCCGCCGCCGATTACCAGGACGTCATAGAAGGCGCTCGTGTTCACTTAGGCCTCGTCGGTCTCGTGCGGGGTAATGGCCTCGACGGCAGAGACTGCCTTGGGCAACATGCCATCGGGCAGCGCGGTCTCGACCTCGCCCTTATCGCAGGCCTCGGCGAGTGACGGATTGATGGGAAGCGTGCCCAAGATGTCGAGGTTATAGCGCTCTGCGACCTCGGGGAGCTTGCTCTTGCCAAAGACCTCGATCTTCTTGCCGCAGTCGGGGCACTCAATATAGCTCATGTTTTCGACGATGCCCAGAATGGGGACGTTCATCTTCTCGGCCATGTTGACCGCCTTGGCGACGATCATCGAGACCAGATCCTGCGGGCTCGTGACGATGACGATGCCGTCGACGGGCAGTGACTGGAAGACGGTGAGCGCGACGTCGCCTGTTCCCGGAGGCATGTCGACCAGCAGGTAGTCGATGGGGCCCCACGAGGTCTCGCTCCAGAACTGCCTAATGGCGCCTGCGATGACCGGACCGCGCCAAAGGACGGGGTCGGTCTCGTTTTGGAGCAGCAGGTTGGAGCTCATGACCTTGACGCCGTGCTCGGAGATTTCGGGCAGCATAAGGTTGCCAAGGGCATGGACGTGGCGTCCGCTCATACCGAACATCTTGGGGATAGAGGGACCGGTGATGTCGGCATCGAGGACGCCGACCTTGTGGCCGTGACGGGCAAGCTCGGTGGCGATGGCACCGGTGACAAACGACTTGCCGACACCGCCCTTGCCGGAAAGCACGGCGATGACGCGTTTGACCTCGGACAGCGTATTCTCCTCAAATTGCGACGGCGACGTTTGTCCGCCGGCGGCCTGTGCGTGCTCGCAACCCATGTATGACTCCTTTGTATATGTTGGGACCGGGGCCCCGTGATGTGACACGAGCGTCATTGTACCCTCGTTTGCGAGCGGGAGTCATTTACGATGCATTTGGGCCGAGCGTGCTTGCAATACGATGGGTCCAAGCGAATGGGCGGGCTTACTGAACTTTGCTGGCGAACTCGAGGTATTGCATGCGCTGCAGCTTGTCGATCGTCGAGGCGTATGGGCTGTCTTCAGATTCCAAGTCGTAGCGCAGCCCGTCGGCACCAAGGTAGCCGGCGACATTGATGGTGGGCACATCTGACCTTGTTGCAAGCAGGGCCTTTTGATAGTCGGTGAGCGGGGCGCCGATCTTATTAAGGGTAATGGCTGCAACCTCGTTTGCCCCGACGGTGTCGTAGACGTTGAGCTCGGTATTGCCGGCGATTTCATAGTTAGCCCAGACAAAATATGTCGACTGATAGATACGGAAAGCGTGGCTTGCCGTATCTTCCTGAGGGTACAGCTCGTCGTTGAGAGTCGTTGCGGCGCTCGGCTGATGGTCGCCAAAAAAGACAAGAACAACCGGTCTGCCGATATTGCGGAGCTCGTTGATAAAGTACTCGAGGTCCCGGTCGGATGCGTTGATGCAGGTGAGATAGGTGTTGAGCGCGCTATTGGCGCCCTCGCTGGCTCCCTCGACCCAATAGTTTGTCAGCTCCTCGGCGGGAACGGTGCCATAGTCGTAGCCGCCGTGATTTTGCATCGTGACGTCAAAGATGAACTGCGGCGCTTCGTCGGTTCTAAGCAGGTCGAGTATCTTGTCGTAGGTGGCGTAGTCGCATACGCCGGCATGGTAACAGGGCGCACCTTCGAAATCGCCGATTGAAAGAAAGTCTCCAAAGCCCAGCTGCTGATAGATCTTATCTCGATGGTAGATGACTCGAATTTACGTCTACATAGCGGTAGCGGTATACCCAAGCTCTTTAAGGTCCTTTGCCAGGCTGTTGACGCCATTCATCTGATACAGCTGATAGGGGATCTTGCCTAATCCGACAAAGGCCGTTGTCGCTCCGGGCGAAAAGTCGAATACGGAGTTTGCCGTTCCGCCACCGGTGCCCGAAGCGAGCATGGTGCCGCGAACAAGTGTGTCGGGAAGCGAGTTGTAGAATGCGGGGCCGGTGTACCCGGCCGCCTGGAGCTGCTCAAAGCACGAAAGGTCGCTAAAACTCTCGTTCATGACGGCAACAATCGTCGGCTTGATTTCATTGAACTGGGCAACGGCAGCCGCGCGCTGCTCGCTCGAGCCATACGTGCTGTCGTAGGCGGCGGCGGGCTCCTGCTCGCTGCTCTGCGCCTCATCGGGCGTATAGCCTTCGGGCTTCTCATTGGGCAACTCGTTGACCATTTCGGTGAACGAAGTGATAAAACCCTGAGACGTATATGTGGTGATGGGCTGCCAACGGTCAAATCCAAAATCCAGCGCCTGCTCCAAGTCGATGCTGGAAAAGCCCGAGAGCCCCACAACGGTCACTAGCAGAAAAGCGCAGAGGTTAGCGGCGATTGCGGGGAAGACATGGGTGGGCGTACGGAGCTTTCGCGGTCGGATAAGCGAAAGAAGCCCCAGGGAAATCTCCAGCAGGGCGAGAGAGGTTACGATTCCGGCGGTAAAGGTAAACTCGTATCCCTCGCTCACTTCCATTGCGGTGCCAAGGGCCAAGATATCGCTTGGCAGGATGGCTTCGCCTTTAAACGTTATGACGAAGTGCTCGGCAATGCCAAGGATGCAACAGGCGACGGGCACGAGGGCCATGACGCCTCCATGACGCTGTCCCAGCAAATAAAGGGAGAGCAGAACCGTCGCGAGCAGCCCGACGGAAAACCCGAATGAGTTGGCGGGAATGCGATAGAACGTTTCGTTGCAGGCAATTTCGAGTGAAACGAACGAGAGCGCTGAAACAGCGGCGATGACAAGGATGTCACGGCAAATACAGGCAACCGTTCCCGTCGCAAGATCGGTTTGGTCGATAAGTCCCGAAACCAAGGGCTCGACAAGAAGTATGACGGCGGTAGCACCGAGCGCCGAATAAGAAAGGACCCATAGGGAATTGTCCTCATTTACGAGCAATTGATTCGTAATCCATGCAGCTACCATGCCGAGCGGGATGAGGAGCGTCGCGCACCAAAAGACGCGGGCGATGGGCGGCTTTTCATTGTGTTTGATTGAAAAATACACGCGCACGACGACGGTGGCCACGATAAGGACGGCGATGAATATGGGCAGATTGGCCATGTCGCTCGAAGTGATTTCAAGGGGGATATCTTCGGTCATGGACGTTCCTCTGTTACAGCAAATTAAGTTCAGTAGTAGATTACTGTAACCTTTCCACGGCATTTCGAGAAACAAAGCACCCGATACGCAAAGCTAAAGGTCTGCGAATCTTGTATTACGAACATCTGTGCGCGTCGAGTGCGCTAAACTCATCGACAGTATGATTCGATGCAATAGGAGGCAAGGAGCTTCCATGTCTGATTCTTCTATCGTTATTCGCGGCGCTCGTGAGCACAACCTCCGTGATATCGATGTTTCCATTCCGCGTGACCAACTCGTGGTCATTACCGGTCTTTCTGGCTCGGGCAAGAGTTCGCTGGCATTTGACACTATCTATGCCGAGGGCCAGCGTCGATACGTCGAGAGCCTTTCGAGCTATGCGCGCCAGTTCTTGGGCCAGATGGACAAACCCGACTTGGATTCAATCGACGGCCTTTCGCCGGCGGTGTCGATCGACCAAAAGACGACGTCTAAAAACCCTCGCTCGACGGTTGGCACCGTAACCGAGATTTATGACTATCTGCGCCTGCTGTTCGCCCGTGTGGGCACCCCGCACTGTCCCGAATGCGGCCGCGTCATTGAGCGCCAGACGACCGACCAGGTTGCCGACAAGGTCTTGGCGGCGGGGGAGGGCCGTCGCGCGTTTGTGCTGGCACCGGTGGTGCGCGGGCGAAAAGGCGAGTACACCAAACTGTTTGAGGACCTTCGCGCCGAGGGCTTTAGCCGCGTGCGTGTCGACGGTGAAGTGCGCTCGCTCGACGATCCGATCGATCTGGACAAGAAGTTCAAGCACGATATCGAGGTCGTAGTCGATCGCATCGTGATCCGTGAGAACTCTCTGGGCCGTATCGCCGAGTCTGTTGAGCAGGCGACCGCGCTGGCTCACGGCAATGTAAACGTGTACATGCTGCCCGATCGTGATGCTCCCGAGGGGACCGAGGGCGAGCTGCTGGAGTATTCGTTGGCCTTGGCGTGCCCGGAGCATGGTCATTCCATTGACGATCTTCAGCCGCGTGATTTTTCGTTCAACGCTCCCTATGGCGCATGTCCTGAGTGCGACGGCCTGGGCTTTAAGAAAACCGTTGATGCCGAGGCGTTGATCGAGGACCCCTCGAAATCCATAGCCGACGGAGTCTTTGGTAGCCTGTTTGGCAACTCTAACTACTATCCGCAGATTTTTGCTGCGGTCTGCAAACACTTTAAGGTGAGCACCGATACGCCGTGGGAGGACTTGCCCCCTCGCGTGCGTCGTGCATTCTTGGATGGCCTGGGCGATACGAAGATCTCGGTCGACTACCAAAAGCTCGACGGACGTCGCAGCCAGTGGGATACCAAGTTTTCGGGCGTTCGCAACATCCTGTACGAACGCTATACCGAGACGACGAACGAGAACACCAAGGCGCGCCTGGAGAAGTACATTCGCGAGGAGCCGTGCTCGAGCTGCCACGGCGCTCGTTTGCGCCCTGAGATGCTCGCCGTCACCGTGGGCGGCAAGTCCATTTACGAAGTTTGTTGCCTGTCGTGCCGTGAATCGCTCGAGTTTTTTGAGGGCCTGGAACTCACCGAGCGCCAACAGTTTATCGGCGGCCGTATCGTCAAGGAAATTCTGGAGCGCCTGCGTTTTCTGGTCGATGTTGGACTCGACTATCTGACACTCGATCGCGCCTCGGCGACGCTTTCCGGTGGCGAGGCACAGCGTATTCGCTTGGCAACGCAGATCGGCGCGGGTCTCATGGGCGTGCTCTATATTCTGGACGAGCCCTCGATCGGTCTTCATCAGCGTGACAACGAGCGCCTGATCAAGACGCTCGAGCGCCTGCGCGATATCGGCAATACCGTTATCGTTGTCGAACACGACGAGGATACAATCCGTGCCGCCGACTACGTGATCGACATGGGGCCCGGCGCCGGTGTCAACGGCGGACACGTAGTCGCGGCGGGAACGCCTGCTGATATCATGGCGTGTCCTGAGTCGATGACGGGCGCTTATCTGACCGGCAAACGAATGATTCGGGTGCCTGATGAACGGCGCAAGCCCGGTCGCGGCTGCCTTAAAATTACGGGCGCTCGAGCCAACAACCTCAAAAACGTTACCGCCAAGATCGAGTTTGGTACGCTTACGGTTGTTACCGGCGTGTCGGGATCGGGCAAGAGCTCCCTGGTTACCGACACCATTGCGCCTGCCCTTACGAATGCTATTCACCGTTCGACGCGCCCTGTGGGTCCGTATAAAAAAATCGAGGGCATCGAGTGTATCGATAAGGTTATCGATATCGACCAGTCGCCGATTGGCCGCACGCCGCGTTCCAACCCTGCTACCTATATCGGCCTGTGGGATGATCTTCGCGCGCTGTTTGCGAGTACGCCGGAGTCGAAGGCGCGCGGCTACTCGCCGGGTCGTTTCTCCTTTAATGTGAGTGGCGGGCGCTGCGAGGCGTGCAAGGGCGACGGGCAGATCAAGATCGAGATGCACTTCCTTCCCGATATCTACGTTCCCTGCGAAGTTTGCGGCGGTAAACGCTACAACCGCGAGACACTCGAGGTCACCTACCGTGGCAAGACCATCTCGGACGTGCTCGACATGAGCGTCACCGAGGCGCTGGCCTTCTTTGGGAATATCCCGCAGATTAAGCGCAAGCTCCAGACGCTGTACGATGTAGGCTTAGGCTACGTGAGCCTGGGCCAGCCCGCCACGACGCACTCGGGCGGCGAGGCGCAGCGTGTGAAGCTCGCCAAGGAGCTTCATCGACGCCAGACGGGCAAGACGTTCTATATTTTGGACGAGCCGACGACCGGTCTTCATTTTGAGGACGTCCGCCAGCTGCTCGATGTGCTGCAGCGCTTGGTCGATGCGGGCAACACGGTGCTGGTGATTGAGCACAACCTTGATGTCATCAAGGTTGCCGACCGCCTGATCGATATGGGTCCCGAGGGCGGTAACGGCGGCGGAACCGTCGTGGTTTCGGGCACACCGGAGCAGGTTGCGGACTGTCCGCAGAGTTATACGGGCAAGTTTTTGGCGCCGTTGCTCAGGCGTGACCGGGAGCGTCAGGCTCAACTTGATGCTCAATAAATAGGCGATTCAGTTTATGGGCGCCATCGACTCCTTGTGATTCGATGGCGCTTGCTGTGCCGAAGTGACGTATGCAGCCGAATTGGACATATACTTAATCCTTGCGTCCGAATGCGAGAGAAAGGATATGTCATGGCAAAGGCTGTAAAGACGCCAAAAACCAATGCGATGCGCGAGCTGGAAAGTGCCGGCATTTCCTATGTTCTACATACGTACGAAGACGATGGTGATGAGTCGGTGGGCCTGGGGGTCGCGATTTCGGAGCAGCTTGGCGAGGAGCCCGGTCAAGGATTTAAGACTTTGGTCTGCGTGACGCCGTCCAACGACTATGTCGTGTGCTGCATCCCTGTTGCCGACGAGCTCGATCTAAAGTCCGCCGCGCGTGCCGCGGGGGAGAAGTCCTTGGCCATGATGCATGTGAAGGATTTGCTTGCGGCGACTGGCTACGTTCGCGGCGGCTGCAGCCCGGTCGGTATGAAAAAACGCTACCGGACGCTCATTGACGAGACATGCGTCCTTTGGGATACCATTTTTATTTCGGGAGGCAAGCGTGGTTATCAGCTCGAGCTTGCACCCGATGATTTAATTGCATTTTGCGGGGCGACGGTTGCCGCGATTACGAGAGAGGACTGAGCGATGCCGCAGGAAGAATTGAAGTGCGGAGCTCATTTCGCAAAAGAATCTGCGCCTCAGACACCCACATCCGAAGTTTCTTCGTCGCGAGATGACACTGACGACATGGGCTCGTCGGACTACTCCACGGTTGGTCGTTCCGCCGGGCTTATGACCATTCTGACTATCGTGTCTCGCGTCACCGGTTTTATCCGCACGTGGGCAATGGCGGCCGCTATCGGCATGTCGCTACTCTCGTCCTCCTATCAGGTCGCCAACAACCTGCCCAATATGCTCTACGAACTCGTGATGGGTGGCATGCTCGTGACGGCGTTTTTGCCCGTGTACATGGGCGTGAGGCGTGAGCAGGGTCGCGAGGCCTCGAACGAGTACGTGGGCAACCTGCTTGGCATTCTGCTTTTGGTGCTGGGTGGCATTTCGTTGCTGGGGACCGTGTTCGCCCCGGGCTTTATCTGGACGCAATCGTTCCTTTCGGGTGACGGCGGCAGCATGGATACCGCTGCGTTCATGTTCCGTTTCTTTGCCATCCAGATTCTCTTTTATGGTTTGGGCTCGGTGTTCTCGGGCGTTCTCAACGCGCACCGCGACTACTTCTGGTCGACGTTTGCCCCGGTCCTCAACAATGTGATCGTCATTGCGAGCTTTATGGGTTTTGCGCCCGTGTCCGCACAGTTTGGCGAACGTGCCGGCATCATCTTGATTGCGGCCGGTACGACCCTCGGTGTCTTTGTTCAGATGGCATGTCAGATTCCCGCGCTTGGCAAGCACGGCGTGCATCCCCATATCCATATCGACTTTAAGGACCCCGCGCTGCGCCAGACGATTGCGCTCGGTATCCCGACGCTGCTCGCCACGGTGTGCATGTTTGTCTCGACTTCTATCACCAACGCTGCCGCGCTGGTGGTCCAGCCCGAGACGGGTCCTTCCGTCATCGCCTATGCGCGCCTGTGGTACACGCTGCCCTACGCGCTGATTGCCGCCTCGCTTTCGACGGCGCTCTATACCGAGCTCTCTCATGACGCACAGGAGAAGGATTACGACAGCGTTCGCACGGGCATTTCGCGTGGCGTCGCCCAGATGCTGTTCTTCCTGATTCCGTTCGCACTGTACCTGATTGTCTTCGCACGTCCGCTCAACATGATTTACTGTGCCGGCAAGTTCGATGAATCCGGCGTGGCGCTGGTGTCCGAGTACCTTGTCTACCTGGCGCTCTCGCTGCCGCTCTACGGCGTGGTCGTGTTGATGCAGAAGAGCTTCTCTGCCTTGCTCGACATGAAGCCCTATAGCCGCTATTGCCTGTATTCCGCCATCGGCCAGGCTGGCTCGGTTCTGCTGTTTGGCGTTGTGCTGGGCTTCGGTATGCCGGCAATCGCGCTTTCGTATGTTGTCGACTACGTGATCTTGGTCGGCTGTTCGCTGTGGTGGCTGCGTCGTCGCCTGCGTGGCCTTCAGGTCAAATCTATCCTGCATGGCGGTTTCTTTGGCCTTTTGCTCGGCGGCCTAGGGGCTGCCGCAGGCGCCGGCGTCATGTGGGCGCTTGAACACTTTGTCGGGGTACTTGGCGGCTCGATTCTGATTACTCTTGGCTATGTTTGCGTTGCGGGTGTCGTCTCGCTTGCTGTTACCTTTGGCCTTGCCGTCGTTCTTAAGATGCCCGAGGTCTCGGCGCTGCTTCGTCGCAAGTAGGTGCGTGTGGCCGGTCACGACAACATTCCAACACTCGCCGAGCAGGTTTCGCGCGTTCCCACGCAGCCCGGATGTTACCTTTGGAAAGATGCCAAGGGCGATGTCATCTACGTTGGCAAGGCGAAAAACCTGCGTTCCCGTATGCGCCAGTACGTGACGCTGCAGGATGAGCGCCAAAAAATACCGCTCATGATGCAATTGGTTGCGAGCTTTGACTACATCGTTGTCGAAACCGAGCATGAGGCGCTTGTACTCGAGCGCAACCTGATCGGCCAGTACCATCCGTACTTTAACGTCGACCTCAAGGATGACAAGAGCTACCCCTTTATCGCCATTACAAAGGGCGACCTGTATCCCGCTATCAAATACACGCGCGAGCGTCATAAGCCGGGAACGCGTTATTTTGGTCCCTATACCGATAGCCGCGCGGCGCGTGAGACCATTGACACGCTGCGCAAGGTGATCCCGATCTGCTCGGCTTCTTGTGCGGAGTGGCGTCGTTGTCGTCGTATCGTCGAGTCCCACAAGGGCGAGGAAGACATCGTCAATATGATTTGCGCGCAAAACGGGCGTCCCTGCTTCGACTACCATGTCGGGCGCGGCCCAGGTGCGTGTGTCGGCGCGATTTCTCCTACGGACTATGCCAAGAACGTCAAGCGTGTCGAGCGCTTTTTGTCGGGCCATCGCAAGGATGTCGTCGATGAGCTGACCTCCGAGATGACGGATGCCGCCGAGGCGCTCGACTTTGAGCGCGCGGCACGCGTCAAACGTCGTTTGGAGGTCATCAGGGGTCTGGACGACCGTCAGCAAGTCGTTTTTCCCTCCAGTGTCGATATCGATGTCATCGGTTTCTATCGCGAGGAGACCATCTCCGCCGCTTGCGTCTTTGTCGTGCGTGAGGGTCGAACGGTTCGAACCTGCGAGTTTATTCTCGATAAGGGTTTGGATGTCGACGAAGAGGAACTTCAATCGGGCTTTCTTAAGCGCTATTACGACGAGACGGCTGATATTCCAGCTGAGATAAACCTCTCTGTCGAGCTTGAGGATGCGGAGGCGCTGGGGGAGTGGCTTGCAGGCAAGCGCGAGCGTTCCTGCCATCTCCATAGGCCGCAGCGTGGCGAAAAGCACCGTTTGCTCGATATGGCATCCAAAAATGCGCGCCATGCCCTCATGCGCTACATGATGCGAACGGGGTACGCTGACGACCGCACCAATCAAGCGCTCCTGGAGCTCGAAAGCGCGCTGGCGCTGCCGGCGCCGCCGATGCGTATCGAGTGCTTCGATATCTCGACGCTGCATGGAACCTTTACGGTCGCCTCGATGGTGGTGTTTACCAACGGACGCGCCGACAAGAGCCAGTACCGTCGTTTTAAAATTCAGGCCGAATTGGACGAGGCAAACGACTTCGTGTCGATGTCCGAGGTTTTGGGACGACGCTATGCTCCCGAGCGCATGGTCGACGAGCGCTTTGGCTCGCGCCCCGATTTGCTCGTTGTCGATGGCGGTAAGCCGCAATTGACCGCTGCGATCAAGCAACTTGAGGCTCTTGGGCTCGATATACCGGTTTGTGGCTTGGCGAAGGCCGATGAGGAAGTTTTCGTGCCTTGGGACGAGACTCCCGTCGTGCTGCCGACCGGGTCTGCTTCGCTCTATCTAATTAAACAGGTTCGCGATGAATCGCACCGTTTTGCCATCACGTTCCATCGCGAGTTGCGCGATAAAGCCATGACGGTTTCGGTACTCGATGACGTTCCAGGCGTGGGACCCACCAGAAAACGTGCCCTTATGCGCCATTTTGGCTCGATGAAGCGTTTGCGCGCGGCGAGCGAGCAAGAGATCGCGGAAGTTCGCGGCATACCTGCCGATGTTGCCAAGGCGGTCCACGAGGCGCTCGTTGCATGGAATGCCGAGCGCGCCGAGGCGGCGGCTGGCCATTCCGATAGCTAAACACGAGCCAAACAACTGATATACATGATTGCGCGATTTTCAACCATTTATTTCGCCATGATTGCCTGCTGGTTTCGGGTTTTATTAACGCTAAAACGTTTGACTAACCCAAGCGAAAACCCTGCTATCCTGCGGGTTGACGAAGACTGATATCTCACCTCGCCGATACATACTGTCTGGCGAATCGTTTGTCAACGAATTCGGTGAACGGTAGTAAATACCGTTCAAGCGTATGTATGTATCGGTCGCCGAGCGCGGCACCTCAGTTGGGTTCGTCGGTAGGTAAGGTATATATCGTCCGCAAGTTGCGCGGGGGCAAGTCTAGGTGCTCCCGAGTAAGATTCTCTATTGATAGGAGAAGACATGGCCATCATCAACAAGGGTATGTCCAGGCGTTCGTTCCTCGGCCTCACCGGCAGCGTCGCTGCTGTCGCAGGGCTTGGTCTCACCGGCTGCGGTGGCAGCTCTAGCGACGAGGGTTCCGCTTCCGGTTCCACCGATTCCGCCAACCGTGGCGGCGGCGTGATCACCGCTGGTTCCGCTTACGCTCCGTCCAGCTTCGATCCCGCCAGCACCGGCTCCGCTGTGGGCCTGGGTGCTAACTGGCACGTCGTCGAGGGCCTCTACGGCATCGATTACCACGACTACAGCACCTTCAACGAGCTCGCCACCGACGATCCTAAGTCCGTGGACGACACCACTTTCGAGGTCACCATCCGCAAGGGCGCCAAGTTCTCCGATGGCACCGAGGTCACCGCTGACGATGTCGTTGCCTCCTACACCGCTTGCGCCGCTTCCGCTACCTATGCTCCGTTCTTCCAGCCCTTCGAGTCCATCGAGGCCAAGGACGCCAGCACCGTGACGGTCAAGACCAAGGTCCCCAACTTCTCCCTGCTCAAGGATCGTCTGGCCATCGTCCGCGTTACCCCGGCCACTCAGACCGAGGAGGATCGCGCCAAGCAGCCGATCGGCTCCGGCCCCTGGATGTACGACTCTATCTCCGATACCGAGATTACCCTGGTTCCCAATCCTGAGTACAACGGTGAGTATGCTGCCGAGGATAAGAAGATCCAGTACAGCATCCTGACCGACCCCACCGCTCGCGTTACCGCTCAGCAGGAGGGCTCCACGCTCGTTATGGAGCGCGTTACCGCTGACGCCGTCGACCAGCTTGAGAGCGCCGGCTGCAAGATCGATAACGTTCAGGGTTTCGGCACCCGCTTCATCATGTTCAACGTCGCCAAGGAGCCTTGGAACAACGTCAAGGTCCGGCAGGCTGTCATGTATGCGCTCGACACCGAGAAGATGGTCAGCAACACCTTCGCCGGCCTTGCCACCGCTGCCAGCTGCTACCTGCCCAAGAGCTTCACCAACTATCATGAGGCTTCCACGGTGTACAAGACCGACGCCAAGAAGGCTAAGAAGCTCATCGAGGAGTCTGGCATCACCCCGGGTGCCATCACCCTGCGCACCACCGACAACGAGCAGATTAAGGGCATGGCCGCCCAGGTCAAGAACGACCTCGACGCTCTCGGATTCGAGGTGACCATCCAGACCGATACCTCGCCGGCCACCTTCGCTGTTTTCTACGTCGTCTAGGCCTACGATAGCCTCCTTGCCCCTGGCGATCCTTCCTGCTTCGGCGCCGACCCCGACCTGCTGCTCAACAGGAGGTACGGCGACAACGTCTGGATGCAGACCCGTTGCCCGTGGAAGGAGTCCGCTGAGTGGCAGAAGCTCCACAGTCTCATGGACGAGGCTCTTGCCGCCGAGGGCGACGAGCAGCAGAAGAAGTGGAACGAGTGCTTCGACATCATTGCCGACAACGCCGTTCTGTACCCCGTTGTCCACGTCAAGACCGTCTCCGCTTCCTGGGACGATCCGTCCACTGCGCCCAACGGCGAGGCCCTCGATGGCTTCAAGGGCATCGGCACGACGAGCATGTCCTTCAGGGGCGTTGCGACCGTCAAGGCGTAAGACTCGCTTGAGTCTGTATGCAGGATGTCGGTCATTGGGGCCGTATCCTCATAGTTGAAACAAAGACCCGGGCGGCAACGATGTCGCTCGGGTCTTGTAATGAGTACCCGTACTCATATACCAGTTGGTCCTACCGACAAAAGAAAGGGGAGAGAACGTGAACAACTTGCTACGTTTGATTGGAAGGCGTCTTGTGGCGCTGCCGATCATGGCATTGGGCGTCACCGTCCTGGTGTTCTTCCTTATGTCGTTCTCCAAGACCGACCCCGCCTACACGGCGTTGGGTGACGGTGCCTCGCCCGAGGCGGTTGCCGAGTACCATGAGAAGTATGGTCTGGACGACCCCTGGCCCGTGCGCTACGTGCGCTATATGGGCGATTTGATCCATGGCGACATGGGCACCTATGGTGCTGCTCGCAACTCCGTTGCCAAGCGCATCTCCACGGCCCTGCCCGTCACGATGCAGCTGACCTTTATCGGTCTTGCCATCGGTGCGGTCGTTTCGTTTTTGCTCGGCGTCATCGCGGCACTGTATCGCGACAAATGGCCGGACCAAGTGATCCGCGTCTTTTCCATCGCCGGCTTGGCAACCCCGTCGTTCTGGCTTGCCGTTCTGTTGATCCTGCTGTTCTCTTCCTACCTTAAGGTGCTCCCGGCATCGGGTGCTCTGCCTCACTTCACCACGAATCCGGTTGGCTATCTGGGACGTATGATCATGCCCGCTATCGCCTTGGCATTTCCGCTGACGGGCCAGATGACTCGTATCGTGCGTACCGCCATGGTCGAGGAGCTCGACAAGGATTATGTCCGTATGGCTCGCGGCGCCGGCGTTCCCGAGAAGGTCGTCGTCGGCATCAACGTTCTTCGCAATGCGCTGATCACCCCGGTCACCACCCTCGGTCTTAAGATCGGTTACCTCATGGGCGGCGCCGTCGTCATCGAGGTTATCTTCAACCTCCCCGGCATGGGCACTGCGATTCTGCAGGGCGTTCAGGGCAACGAGGCGAACCTGGTTCAGGGCGTCGTTATCGTCGTTGCTCTTGCCTTCATCATCATCAACATCGTGGTTGACATGCTCTACCTGCTCATCAACCCGCGCATCAGGACGGTGTAGATTATGGTAAAGATTCGAGAGAAGCAAACCGAGCAGCTCGAGAAGGCTGCCTCCAAGGGGCTCAAGCTCGGTGGCTGGAAGAAGATGACGTTGTCTTCTAAGATTGCCGCCGTCGTGCTGGTGCTCCGCCTGTTGGAATACAAACAGGGTGCAGACG
>CAJMSV010000042.1 GCA_905216175.1 uncultured bacterium
GAATCCCCCCCCGGCCCCGCGGCCTGCGCTGCCTTGCTTCATCGAGTTGTGGGTTTGTAAATTGGCGTGCCGCCCCGTGTGGGGCGGCACGTTTTGTTTGGGGTGGGCGTCTGCCGCGTGCGTTACTCGAAGTATTGGAACTTGTTGGTCGAGAAGGCAAACGTTACGACGAAGCCTTTGCCGGGCTCGGATGCTGCGGTGACGTCGATGCCCATCTTGGAGCACAGGCGTGCCACCAGGTAGAGACCGATACCCGTTGCGCGCTTGGTGGTGCGGCCGTTGTCGCCGGTAAAGCCCTTCTCGAACACGCGTGGCAGGTCGGCCGCGCTCACGCCGCAGCCGTTGTCCGCGACGGTGAGCTCGATGCGTTCGCTCGCCAGGCCCTCGTCCAGCAACGCACCCGAAAACACAATCTTTGCGCCGTCCTCACGCGCATATTTAATGCTGTTCTGAATGAGCTGGCCCAAAATAAACTCGAGCCAATTTTCGTCGGTAAAGACCTCAAAGTCGAGGTTCTCGCACACCGGAGCCACGTGCGCCGCGATGAGCTCGCGGGCGTTGGCTTTAATCGCACCCGTCACCAAGGTCTTAAGGTCCCAGCGACGAATCAGGTAGTCACGCTCCACGACTTCCGAGCGCGCGTAGTACAGCGCCTGGTCGATATAGCGCTCCACGCGAGCCAACTCACGGCCCAGGTCATCCACGCGCGACAGGTCGTCTTCGCTGCCGTCCAGGTTTTCCAAAATCAGGTGAGCCGCCGCCAGAGGCAGCTTGGCCTCGTGGACCCAGCTCTCGATATAGTCGCGATAGTCATCGGTCTGACGCCGGCCTTCGGCAACCTCGTCGCAAGCGGCTTTGCCCACCCGGCGCAAGACCTCGTACTCGAGCTCGCCCTCGGCATAGGTCGGGCATTGCACCATCTCCTGCACCCATGCGGGACTCTCGAGCTCCTCTGCCGCACGCTCCAGCTGGCGCAGAAAACGACGACGACGCGCGTACTCGATCACGATGCCGAGCATACCAAAGATAAAGGACACGCCAACCGCCACGACCACGATAGAAACGGGTGCGCCGGCGACCGTCAGCACAAAGCAGCTCAGCAGCACGCCGCACGTCCACACGGCGACGGGAAGCAGCGCATCTTTAAAGAACTTGGCAAACGACATAGCCGGCCCCTAGACCGAATAGCCTTGGCCGCGGTGCGTCGTCAAATACCCCTTTATGCCGATTTTTTCGAGCGTGGTGCGCAGGCGGTTGATGTTAACGGTAAGCGTGTTGTCGTCCACGAAGGCGTCGGAGTCCCACAGGTCCTGCATGATGGCCGGACGCGAGACAATCTTGCCCGCGCGACCCAAGAGCAGCGAGAGGATGCGCAGCTCGTTTTTGGTGAGCTCGGTACTGGTGCCGGTTTGCATGTTGGTGACCATGGAGCGAGCGAGATCGAGCTCCAGGCCCTTGTGGACAAGTGTGCTGCGCTCGCCCGCCGCCGCGGTGCGACGCAGCAAGGCATTGATGCGCGCCACGAGCACGCGGGCGCTGTAAGGCTTGGGAACAAAGTCGTCCGCGCCAAGCGTCATGGCCATGACCTCGTCAATCTCGGTCGTGCGCGAGGTGAGGACGATGATGGGGACCTCGGATTCGCGGCGAACCTCATGGCAGATATGCTGGCCGTCCTTGACGGGAAGCGTCAGGTCGAGCAGCACCAGGTCGGGCGCGGCAGCGAGAATATCGCGCGAGACATGCTCAAACGATTCGCAGGCCTCGATTTCAAACCCGGCGCGGGCAAGGATGTCGATAAGCTCACGACGAATGGGCTCGTCGTCCTCAACGACATAGATCAGCGCCATGTGTCCTCCCATTTCGCGTAACTTGCACCTTCCACACCATTATGCCCACGGCGTCGCAACGATACGACCCCGTGGGCACCTAATATGACAAAAGTGTTCGATAGCCTTAAGAGAAAATAGGGGCCTCGGTCCTAAACCGATCGGCCCCATCACTTCGACCTCGAGCCTCTACTCGAGCGTACGCATGTATGCAGAGATGGAATGATTCTTTAATCCCCGTCCCAGAAAAATCATTTAGCGACGGGCGCGGAGCTTTTCGTAGCCGTCGGCGAAGAAGGTGACCATAGCGGCGTCCGCCTCAGCGGCATCGGTATCGTCGGCAGGGACCACGCCGTGCTCGTCGCTCACCAGAAACAGCGCGCCCTTAAGCTGCGCGGGAATATCTACGCGCGTGACCGAGATGCCCTTGGTCTGGGCCAGCTGCTCGATGAGCGTCGCCGTGCCGCACAGGCACTCGTCCGCTGGCGCCACAAAGGCAAGCTCGCCGTTATCGACGGCGGCGAGCAGCTCGGGCGCCACGCCGGTTTCGTCGGCCTCGGAGCGGGCCTCGGCGGAGCGGGCACGTAGCGCCTTGGCCGACGTATCGGTTAGCGGCTCGTACTCCCCCACCGTCATGGCGGCGTTGCCGTTGACGTCGATCACCAGCATGAGCACGCCGTCGCGTGCGGTGTAATCGCCCTCGGCAAGCGACCACTCAACGTGCTGCTTGGCCCAGCTGAGCATGTTATGGGTAAGCGGCTCGCCCTGCACCAAACGCTCGGACAGTGCGCGAATGTGGCGGTTGAGCATGGGCACCTTTTTGTTGGACATGCGCCAACGGCAGACAAGCGCGGGCTTGTCGAGCGTAAACTTCTCGACCGCCTCCTGATTGGCGCAAAAGTCCTCGTACGCACGCTGATCCTCGGCATTGCCAAACAGCTCGGCATCATCAATCTGGGGCATGGTTGTACCTTTCGTGTTAGTCATTCCGTCCTCTTATACCAAAAAGACGGCCCTCCAAACGGAGCAGCCGTCTTTTGCGGAGATTATTTTGACGATATGGTCAGGCGACCGATCAGCTTAATGGGATAGAACAACATCCCATTAAGGGTTTTCCAAGTGCCCGAGATTGCCCCGAAAGAGGAGCGCCGCGTACTAAATGTACGCAAGCGACGGTTTGAGGGGCAAGGTCGGGTGCTTGGGAAAGCCTCTAGTGCCTAAAATGCCTGGCCCCCGTGAAGACCATCGCAATACCATGCTCGTTGCAAGCCTGGATGCTCTCGTCGTCGCGCTTGGAGCCGCCGGGCTGGATGATGCAGGTCACGCCGTGTGCAGCAAGCACGTCGACGTTGTCGCGGAACGGGAAGAACGCGTCGCTTGCACAGGCAAAGCCGCCCTTCTCCACGCCCTCGCGCTCGCAGAAGTCCTCGGCGCGCTCGCAGGCAAGCAGCGCAGAGTCAACGCGGTTAGGCTGACCCGGGCCCATGCCAATGCCGGCCTTGCCCTTGGAGACCAGGATGGCGTTGGACTTAACGCCCTTGCAGACCTTCCAGGCAAACTCGAGCTCGGCCATCTCGGCGTCGGTGGGCTTGCGGTCGGTGGGGAACGTAAAGGTCGCGGGATCCTCGGTCACGCGGTCGACCCCCTGCACCAGCAAGCCGCCGTCGACGGAGCGCAGCTCCACCTGGGCGCCGTGGTCCACGCCGCCGGTGGCCAGCACGCGCAGGTTGGGGCGCTTGGCCAGGCGCTCGAGCGCCTCGTCGGTGTAGCTCGGGGCGATGATAACCTCGACGAACTGCTTGTTCTGATCGGCAAAGTGCTCGACCAGCTCATAGGGAACCTCGCGGTTGCAGGCAATGATGCCGCCGAAGGCGCTCTTGGGATCGCAGGCGAAGGCGCGGTCGTAGGCGGCCGTGATGTCCTCGGCCACGGCGGAGCCGCAGGGGTTCTGATGCTTGAGGATCACGCAGGCCGGCTCGTCGAATTCGCGGACCAGGTTCCAAGCGGCGTCGGCATCCAGATAGTTGTTGTAGCTGAGCGGCTTGCCCTGGATCTGCTCGGAGCCCACGAGCGGGAACTGCGAGCTCGCGGTGTTCTCGCAACCCTCGGCAAAGCGATAGACCGTGGCCTTCTGCTGCGGGTTCTCGCCATAGCGCAGGTCGTCGACCTTCTCCAGCGAGATCTCGAGCTTGGCAGAGGTGTCCGCCACGTCGCTTGCCTGGGCGGCAAGCCAACGGGAGATAGCCGTGTCGTAGGCGGCGGTGGTCTGGTAGACCTTCACCTGCAGGCGACGACGGGTGGAAAGCGTGGTGCAGCCACCGGTCTCGTGCATCTCGGCTAGGACGGCATCATAGTCGGCCGGGTCGGAAATGACGGTAACGCTCGTGGCGTTCTTGGCGGCAGAGCGCAGCATGGAGGGGCCACCGATGTCGATGTGCTCGATGGCGTCCGCGAAGGTGACCTCGGGGTTGGCGACGGTCTTCTCGAACTCGTACAGGTTAACGACGACCAGGTCGATCAGCTTAATGCCGTGCTGAGCGGCCTCCTGCATGTGCTGCTCGGAATCGCGGCGGGCCAGCAGCGCGCCGTGGACCTTGGGGTGCAGGGTCTTAACGCGGCCGTCCATCATCTCGGGATAGCCCGTGAACTCCTCGATGGGGGTTACGGGAACGCCCGCGTCCTCGATGGCACGAGCCGTGCCGCCCGTAGAGATGATCTCGACGCCAAAGTCATCGACCAGCGTCCGTGCGAAATCGACGACGCCCGTCTTATCGGTAACCGAGATCAACGCGCGTGCGATCTTCACATCAGATCCCATGCAGTCCTCCTGTCTGGTACGCCGCCGTGCTCTGTGAGTCGGTGATACGTCGATCTGCAGCGCTCGCGCAGCGGCATTGAAAATACTGATTCAATGTAGCGCATCGAGCGCATCGATGCACCCCGCAACGGGCGCATGTGCAGAAAAAGTTTGCGAGCGGAGGGGATGGGCACGGCACTGGGCACGGTGAGTTCATGGAACACAGGGGCACCATAATTTGATGCCAATGGCGTGGTAGAACTGTGCTCGATATGCATCCGCAAAAGAAAGAGGCACCATGGTCTCGCGGGTTCTCTACCGACCGTTTGATACCGAAGACTTCGACGCCATCGCGCTGATTCTGCAACAGCTTTGGCATAACAATTCGGATAACGATGAGTACAACCGCCTTGAGGCCGCGTGCGACCTCGCCTATTGCCTTTCGTCATCGACGTTTTCGCAGGTTGCGGTGATTGACGGCGAGGCGCGCGGCATTGCACTTGCACGCGCGGGACAGAACTCCGGCGTCACTATCAACGAGCATTGGATGGATACCGAACGCGCGCTGCTATCGCAGATGCGTGAGCTGGAGCCTGATGCCTGCGCCGAGTATCTCTCGTTTGTGCGCGCAACCATCCGAACCAACAACCGCCTGCTCGAAAGCAGCCCGTTGCCGCACGACAACGAGGTCACGCTGCTTGCCGTAGATCGCGACGTCCATGGCCTGGGCGTTGGCACGGTTCTGCTCGATGCCGCGGTCTCGCACCTGTCCTCGCTTGGAGCGACGAGGGCGCACCTGTACACCGACTCCAACTGCTCGTGGAAGTTCTACGAGCTGCACGGCTTTAAGCGCACGGCCACGCACCGCGCCAACCGCGAAGAGCGCCGCCACGACATGCCGCGCGAAAGCTTCCTCTACGAACTCGATCTAACAGCCTAAATCTGGCAGTTAGGGACGCTCCTTTTATGCCGGCACCCCGGGACACTCCTAGGCAGCAACCACACCTAGTCATTGGGGACGTTCTTAAATGACTAGTCGCTGGGGACAGTCTTGATCAAAACGGCCGCCGAAGCCCTCGTTGGCATCGCCCTATAGGGGGTCTGCAAATAGCTGTGGTCAAAAAACATCAAAAATGAGTACTGTTACCTTTTTAGTAGCAGCGCAATTCGGCTTTTTCGGGTCTCTTAGGCGTCTCGGCGCGTCGGATGAACTAACGTATCTCCCCAAATGTACAATAAAATGGACTCCTAACGAGAAATAATATCGTTAGGAGTCCATTATTTAGTACAAACAAATGTGACAATCTAGGCAACAGTACTCATATTTGGCATTTTTTGCCCACTGCCCCTTGCGCGAAGGTCCGCAGCGGAAAGTATGGCCCGTTTCGATGCACAAAAATGGGATGAATCTTCCCTGGCAACCGCCCAGAAAGATCCACCCCAAAGCAAGCGCTCGCTAGAACGTTCCGCCGCCGCCTCCGCCGACGCCGCCGCCTCCGCCGCCCGAGAAGCCGCCGCCACCGCCGCCGCTCGGGCTATCGGAACTCGAAGCCAGCTCGCGGATGGTCTCGTGATACACATCGTTGAACGAATCGAGCGGCGACTCGTTGCCGTAGTGATGGTAATACCACCAGTAGCAGGGGTAGTTGTCGTAGAAATCGTCGCTGTTGCGCAGGTCCGCAGGCACGGCCTCGGCCAGCTGTCGCAGCACTTCTTTCGAAACGCCCAGAGCAACGCCCATCACCAGTAGCTTGTTCCACAAGATCAGGTCACTGGGGACGGCCTCCTTCAGGCGCGTAAAGTCCTCGAGCCAATGCTTGAGCGCCTTGCAGCGGGCCGCCACCTCGGCGCCCTCCGGCGTGTAGCGGCGGAAGGTGCAGCTCAGGACGAAGCCCACGATCGTGACGGGGATCGAAATCGCAGCAGCAACGACGTTGGCCTCCGCAAAGTCGGTATAGAACAGGGAGCCCAGGATGCTAAAGACAATAATGACGCCGAGAACCAAACCGGCAACCAGAGCGACGCTACCGTCCGATGCGATAAGCTCGCGCCCTTCCAGCTTGCCCTTGACCGTAGTCTGATAGTCCTCGAGCTTGTCGCCAACGGACACAGTGCGCTCGCTAGCGTACTCCTCCAGCTCGCTAAACGTGCGCGAACGGGCTCCGTCCTTATCGGGCTTAACGCCGGCGAAAAAGACCTTGAGCACATCGCGATCGATGCCGTCCTTCTTGGCAGCCTTCCAAGCCTCATCGGTCACTGTGATGCGATACGTCTGCTCCTCTTTTTCGCGACGGAGCAGAACCTTCTTCTTGGTCTCGGTCGCTTCTTCCAGCTTGATCACGCGGTCGTCGGTCAGCTTCATCAGCGTGGCGATATATGCCTGATCGGGCACGTCGTTCCAGCTCATAAGAGTTGCAAGCACCGCGGGATGATCAGCGGAGGGTACATCGCGGAAGTACTCGTCCTGGAAGAGCGGCTTGGGCTTGGGCCTGTGCAGCTTGAGCATCACGATCGCGCCGGTATAGGCAACCGCCACAACAACACACACCACGGCAATCGTGCTGGCAACCGCACGCGCGTGCTCACGGCGGGCGTTGGCCTCGTCGGCCCATTCCTTCTCTTCGCTCAGGATCGTTGACATGCGCTCTTCGCCCGAAGCGGCAAGCTGCGGCACCCAGTCGCTAGGGAAGGCGATGCGTGCCTCGGCGAATTCGCCCTGATGCACACAGGGAATGGTATAGGTGACCATGGGCTCGTCCTCATCGAGCGACACGTCGCCCGTCAGCGGACCGTGGCCCCATGCGCGGAAGTTATCGCCTTTGACGGCCGCCGTCCCGGCAGCGGCATTTGCGAAGCGCACTTCCATCTCGACATCGTCGGAGTCCGCGGACCAGCCGTCGCCCACGAACTTCCAGTAGAGCTCGGCGGTATCGGCCCAGTTCATAACCGCACCGGTCATGGTGTAGCTCACGTAATAGATCGCGCTGTCGCCGCTCTCGTGGGGGCTGAACACCTTAATCCTTACGCCGTCACCGGCCTGCTCGACCGTGTAGACACCAGAATCGCCCTTGTTCGCGCTATCGACTTTGTTAAACGCGGTGTCCTCTTCCTCGACACTCAGCACGTCAACGCCCGCCGTGCCGCCCTGCTGGTTGGTGCCCGTATTGATCTCCCAAAACACGCCGTTGATGTCGTCGTCGAAATCAAACTGGCGTCCCTCGACAACGGTCAGCGATCCATCGGCCTCGACCGTGGCACTGATGTAGGTTTGGGTCATGGAATACCCGTCGGCACGTGCAACGGCGGGTAGCAGCAGCGCGCACGCGATGAGCGCGCAAATGGAAGCAAATCGCGCAAACGGGCAGCGCTGCCGACAGGTCTTGGCAACGGGGGCGTTCATAGGCACATCCTTTGTCTGTGATACCAGTAGCGTCATTGTCCCACGTTTGCGGGTTCATGTGACGAACATCTAGGTCAGCGGAGTATCAAACGGGACGAAAGTCACGCCCGCGGCCGGCACCTGGGGACGTTCCTTATCTGCCGGCAATCTGGGACACTCCTTGGCATAGCCCGCTCCGGCAATAGATACCACTTCATAGCTCCGTCACAGGTGTAGCGGCTTTGTGTGGGCGCGGCGTGAGCCGATTAAGCCGGCGAGCGAGGGGCATAAAGCAGTTGAGCGAAAACGGTTTGCCCCTTTGCCGTTCGCTTGAGGATCATGTCCCCCTTTTCCGCGGAAACCCCGGCAGTTGCGAAGAGCTGCCGGGGTTTCTGTCGTTTGAGGGGTTGGGCTGGCGGGTGGCGCTCGAGCTGTCGAGCCGGTGGTCCGGCACGCGCAACGCGCGGCCTCGGCAACTTGCAGGCCACGGCAGCGTCTCCCCCACCGCGCCCCGCGCTATACTCGTCCGCATGGATATCAACGCACGCAACATAACAACGCCCGCTGTGGCCACATCGACGGCGCCCAACAGCAAGCTCGCCCCCGCCCTCGCGCCCGTCGTGGGCCGCTTCGCCCCGTCGCCCTCGGGCCGCATGCACCTGGGCAACGTGTTCAGCTGCCTGTGCGCGTGGCTTTCGGCCCGCAGCCAGGGCGGCAGCATCGTGTTGCGCATCGAGGACCTGGACGATCGCTGCAAGCGCCCGGAACTTGCCGCCCAATTGATTGACGACCTAGCCTGGCTGGGGCTTGAGTGGGACGAAGGCCCCTACTACCAGCACGATCGCCTGGACTTGTACGAGGACGCCCTGCACCAGCTGCAAGACGCCGGCCTCACCTATCCCTGCTTTTGCACGCGCGCCGAGCTCCACACCGCAAGCGCGCCGCACGCCAGCGACGGCACTCCCATCTACCGCGGCGCCTGCCGAGGCCTTTCTGCCGAGGAGGTTGCCCGCCGCAGTGCCCTGCGCGCTCCCGCCACGCGCCTGCGCGTGCCCGCCGTCGACGACCTCGCCGGCGACGTGATCGAATTCGTTGACCGCACGTACGGAGCCCAATGCGAGGCACTCGCCACCGAGTGCGGCGACTTTTTGGTGCGCCGCAGCGACGGCGTTTTTGCCTACCAGCTAGCCGTGGTGGTCGACGACGCTGCCATGGGCGTCACCGAAGTCGTGCGCGGATGCGACCTGCTGGGCTCCACGCCCCGCCAAATCTACCTGCAACACCTGTTGGGACTTCCCACGCCGCACTACGCGCACATTCCGCTGCTCATGTCGCCGGATGGCCGCCGCCTTTCCAAGCGAGACCGCGATTTGGACCTGGGCGAACTACGCGCACGCTTTGGCACGCCCGAGACGCTGCTGGGATGGCTCGCCGGGCAAACGGGCATCGCGCCGGACGCCACACCGCGCTCTGCCGAGCAGCTGGTCGAGCACTTTAGCTGGGATGTTATCCGTACGCATCGGGAGAACATCACTGTAACGGCCGAGTAACCAAACGCCTCGCCCCCCGACGAGTGTATAATCTTGCGTCTTGTTATGTACGGAATAATTCCGTACAATGAAGCAGAGGAGGTTTTACCATGCCAACGATTGAGAAGCAGCGCCGTATGGATCTAAGGCTGACCGAGCGTCAACGCCTTACTTACGAGCGCGCCGCGGCCTTGCGCGGGCAAACTCTCACCCAATGGGCCACGGCTCACCTTGACGAGAGCTCCGCACGTGACATCGCCGAGGCGTCAACAACCTATCTTTCTCCTGATGCTTTTGATGCATTTTGCGAAATGCTCGACTCCCCCATGCCCCAAGCCGCAAAAGCGCTGCTTGACCGTAAAGCGATTTGGGAATGAGCACGTTTACCAAGCCCGTTCAACTCCCCGTTGGTCAAGGCATCAAGGCTTTCCACTGCGGCAATACTCTTGTAGACGGATGGGCTAAATACAGATCAGCCTCGGCGCGAAGAAGAGGGTCAGCGGTTATATACGCATCGTATTGTGACGACGCAGTCGCTGGGTTCTATACGCTATGTACGCACTCCGTAGCTCGCGAAAATGTTGACGGAGGATGGTTCGTTCGGAACTCCCCCTCCCAAGTTCCCGCAGTGCTGCTTGGAATGATGGGGGTTGATGAGAAATTCAAGGGACTTGGTCTGGGAGCATCGTTGCTCAAAGATGCCATCGAGAACGCCTTGAAAATTTCTGCCCTAGCAGGAGCGCGAGCTTTGGTTGTCGACCCAGTAGATGATGAGGCGGCAGCGTTCTATGCGCATTTCGGCTTTGTAACCCTACCCGGCACCAACCGAATGGCGTTGAAACTCTAGACCGTCAGCAGCATCTCCTCCAGCTCCCAGTATGTCTTAAGTTACCCTACAGATAATGACCATTGCCGAAATGTAGGGTAACTACCCAAGGCATCATACGAAGATCTCGCTATGCCCGCCCCTACGCAACATCCCAGGGCTGGAGTTCGTCGCCTAGGCGGACGATGCAGTCGTAGAGCACGGTATGGCGCTCGGCTGGGTTGGCGTCACGATGAAAATGCCCGTAGTACCAGCGCTTGTAGTCCAAGCGATCTTCCAGCTCATCGAAAAATGCCGTAAGCCGATCGACATCGGGTCGGGTCCAGCCGGGCACCGGATAGAGCGTGGGCGAAAGCATGCGCGTAGAGCAGGTGTGAGTGACCACGTAGTCGACCTTCCAGCCCACGCTGTCGAGCTTTGCCCGTGCCTCCTCAAAGTTGCGCTCGTCCGGCAACTCCTGCGGCCACCAGCTGGAATACGGAATGCGGTATTCCTTGTCCACGCTCGTGGCGCCGCCCATGGTAAAGACCGTTGAGCCGTCAAGCTCAAAAACCTCGCCGCGCGTCAGACGCCGTATGGGCGAGGTATCCGACAGGCGCTGCGTCAGCCCACCGTGCCACAACTCCATGGGTCGCTCCGCCCAGTGATCGAAACGCTCGTGGTTGCCGTCGACGAACAGCACGGTGTAGGGGCGCGACTCCAGCCAGGCGATGTCGGCGCATTCCTCGGCAGAGAAATCCCACGGAAAGCCAAAGTCACCCGCGATAATCAGATAGTCGTCGCTCGTCAGGCTATCCCCAAGCTCCCAGTCGCGAAGCTTTTGCATGTCGACACCGCCGTGAATATCGCCCGTCACATAGACCGTCATCGGATTACCACTTCCTTGTAAGTCACTAGCCCGCATTCTGCACGATCACTAAGCCAACCGTTCCAGCCCTTCCATCCTTTAGGGCTTACCCTTCGTTCTTCCATCCAAACGGGTCAAGCACCCAAAAAACCAGATCGAGCACGCCGCCGGTCATCATGGCGGCGGCAAGGGCGATGATAACGTGCAGGGAACTGACACTTCGGAGCACGTCAAATGGCCCCAAAACAGCCAGCAGCGCGACCGCTGCGCCAGCAAGGCACAGCGCGAGGCACGGCCCCGCGTCCTTGACGCACTTCTTTGCGAGATGCTTGGTGTTGTCACTCATCGATATCGAACTCCTTAGAGGGTCGCTGTTCAGATGCATGCCGCCGCGACGGAGCATGACGGCAGGGTAAGTGTCACATGTCGTGCGGACATCAATGGAGAAACCGCCTGCTTGACCAACTCTTGACGCCGTTTTGCACCGACACCCCATCCCCCGCTATCGAGGTCTAATACTTTTCCCGAGAAGTGAACGGCTGTTTCTGAACCCCTGAAACATCCGCATTTTTCGGCGGCAAAATCGTGGGATTTCAGTATTGAAACCGCGGGAAACGGCACCTTTAAAGTGTCGATGCTTCGGGGGTCCGTTTTAGCTCGTTCACTTCTCGGGAAAAGTATTAGACCTCGCTGCTAGCTATCCAGAAAGACACCTCCCCCTTCCCCACCGCCGCGCAAAAACTCATCCAACATTAATCTTGGCTCAAGAATCGCTTAATCTATAACCTGCACTATAGAGTTCGACCAAGGGCGGGGCGGCGTCACGCAGGCCGCCGAACGCAACGCTCGCGCCCGGGCAGATCGCCCGGCGTCGCGCCCATCGAACGAAAGGAACAGGTCATGGACGACCTCGAAAAAGTTGAAACCATCCGCACCAAGTGCAACGTGAGCTACACCGACGCCAAGGCCGCGCTCGACGCCGCCGACGGCAACGTCTTGGATGCCATCATTTGGCTCGAGTCGCAGGGCAAGACCCAGACCACGTCGGCGCACGCCGCCACCGAGTCCGCGCCAGTCGATGAGCCCTCAGCCGAGATGGTCGCCGCGCAGGCCGCCTACGAGAAGTCGAGCGAAAAGACCGACTTCTCCAAGAAGATGGACAGCGTGTGGGAGTACCTCAAAAAGCTCTTCCGCCTGAGCCTGGACACCAAGTTTATCGCCACGCGCCGCGACGCGATCATCCTCAACATTCCCATCCTGATCCCCATCGTCGCGCTGTTTGCCTGGGGCGCCACGATATGGCTGATGCTGATTGGCCTGTTCTTTGGCATGCGTTACCGCATCGATAGCGACGGCGACGTACCCGGCAGCATCAACAACCTTATGAATCACGCTGCCGATGCCGCGGACGACATCAAGCAAAATCTCAACGACGACAAGTAATCTCAGACGGGGGCACGCATGGCACGGATCCTGATCGTAGAGGACGAGGAGAAAATCGCCCGCTTTGTGACGCTCGAGCTGGAGCACGAGGGCTACCAGGTGGAGCACGCCGCCGACGGCCGCACCGCCGTGGACCTGGCGCTGGAGCGCAACTACGATCTGATTCTGCTCGATGTGCTGTTGCCGCAGCTCAACGGCATGGAGGTGCTGCGACGCGTCCGCAAGCACAAGGATGTACCGGTGATCATGGTCACCGCGCGCGATGCCGTGATGGACAAGGTGGCCGGGCTCGATGCCGGCGCCGACGATTACCTGACCAAGCCGTTTGCGATTGAGGAGCTGTTCGCACGGATCCGCGTGGCGTTGAAGCGCTCGGAGGCCGTGCGGGCGGCTTCGGGCGTTGGCGGCGTTGGGGCCGGGACGGGCGCTACGGGCGCCGGTGCGATACCCCCGGTCAGCGACTCGGCCCAGGCTTCCGCCTCGCCCTCCCCCGCTACGCTCACCGTGGGATCGGTTGTGCTCGATTCCGACCGCCGCGAAGTCACGGTCGGCGGCTCGCCCATCGCGCTCACGGCCCGCGAGTTCGACGTCCTCGCCCTGCTTATGGCGCATGCCGAGACCGTGCTCACGCGCGAGCGCATCGCGCACGAAGCGCTGGGCTACGAATACGTGGGCGATACCAACAACGTCGACGTGCACATCGCGCACCTGCGTGCCAAGATTGAAGACGCCGGCGGCGCCCGAATCATCCAAACCGTGCGCGGGGTGGGCTATGTCTGCCGTGCGTAACGCCGAGGCCAAGCGCGTCACATCCATCGCCCGCGCCATCAACTGGAGCTATATGTGGCGCCGTCTGATGAGCTACATCTGGCTCGATCTGTTGCTGGTAGTGATTGCGGCGGCGATCCTCGTCTATGGATACAACCAGACACTGCCCGACGGCACGTTTACCGCAGGATGGATCCCCGGTGCCACCGTTCACGGCATGTCACTGACGCCCGCGCGCGGCTGGGACCTGACAACGCTCACCTATACCGTCGAGCTTGCGCGCACCACCAAGACCTTCCCCCTCGCGCAGGACCTCGTCACGCTATGGCCTCTCTACCTTGTCGTTGTGGGTTGGCAAGTCATCAGCGTGCTCAACATGCTCGGCGGCGCCCGGCGCGTGCGCCGCACCATGGCGCCGCTCAACGATCTGGCCCTGCGCGTGGACGAACTCAGCCGCATGCAACTCGCCGGCGGCAAAATGGAAACGCTGGAGCAGGCCATCGAGCGAGCAAGCGTCGACTCGCCGAGCGTCACCACCGGCGACGCCGATCTGGCGAGTATCGAGGTCGCACTCAACCGCCTGCTGCGCCAGATGCAAGAGGCTAAGCTGCAGCAGATGCGCTTTGTCAACGATGCGAGCCACGAGCTGCGCACGCCCATCGCGGTGATTCAGGGCTACGTAAACATGCTCGACCGCTGGGGCAAAGACGACCCGGACGTGCTGGCAGAATCCATCGCGTCCCTTAAGGCCGAAAGCGAGCACATGCAGGAGCTCGTGGAGCAGCTGCTGTTTTTGGCGCGCGGCGATGCCGGACGCACGGTCCTGCGGCGTGCGGATACCAACCTGGCCGCACTGGTCGGCGAGGTGTGCGAGGAATCGCAGATGATCGATGCCACGCACACGTATCGGCTGGCCTTTGACGCCGTGCTTGTCAGCGACCCGCGCTGCGACGCGCCCGTCGACGTGGCACTCGTGAAGCAGGCTCTGCGCGTGATCGTGCAAAACGCCGCCAAGTACTCGGATGCGGGAACGACCGTCACATTTGGCATAACGCCCGATGCGGGCGCGGGCACGATCGACATAAGTGTTGAGGACGAAGGCATCGGCATGAACCAGGAATCCGCAGCTCACGCGTTTGAACGGTTCTACCGAGCCGACAACGCACGCGATGCCGGCGCGCAGGGCTCGGGTCTGGGGCTTGCCATTGCCAAGTGGATCGTCGATAGCCATGGCGGTGTCATCGGCGTGACCTCGGTTGAGGGCGTCGGCAGCCGCTTTACGATTCGCCTGCCACGGTAGGGGCGTCTCGGCATAAATAAAGGGATAGGGCCACGCGGCCCTATCCCTTTTTGCTAGCTATGGCAGCTTGTGCGCTACTCGCGGCACAGGTGCACGGCGAAGCCGGCGAACTCGCGCTTAAAGTACACGAGCTTGGTACCGCCGTCGGGCAGCAGCACGCGCGACTCCTCGTTGACCTCGAGTCCGCGCTCGGCAAACCACTTCTCGGCCGCATCGATGTCGTTGACGGCAAAGCCGATGTGGCCCTTGGCGCCACGACCGTTCTGCTTCATGATCTCGATCAGCGAATCATTGAAGTACGAAACCGGGGTCTCGATGACGGGCAGGCCCATCATCGTCGAGAACAGCTCCGCGATCTCCAGGGCGTCTGCCGGGTCGGTGGCGTTAATGCCCACATGGGCAACGCGCATACCAAAGCGCTCTACCGGGTTGGCGTTCTGCTCACTCATGCAGTCAGCGCCTACTGAGCCATAACGTCGAGAACGGCCTTCTCGGCGGCAACGCGGTTCATGCCGGTCATGAAGGGCACGCCGCTCACGTACGGGCAGGTGAGGCCCTCGGGGGCAACGGTGGTGGCAATCAGCAGGTCGGCGCCCTCGTCGCAAGCGTCTTTGGCCTCGGAGATGGCGCACTGCACAATCTCATACTTGCCGGCATAACCGTTGGCGTCGAGCATGGTGGCGACCTTCTGGGCAACGAGCGTGGAAGTAGCAGCGCCAGCACCGCAAGCCAAAACGATCTTCTTCATAGGTAATATCTCCCTTCATGGTTTACTTTAGGTAAGTGTACCGCAGCGAGCGATGGCACTCAGCCTCGATGAGCTTTTATGCCAGTTCCTTGATTATCGACTTTATCCGAACACCTCCCACATTCATCCGCACATGTGCGGATGAATGTGGGAACCCGATACCC
>CAJMSV010000043.1 GCA_905216175.1 uncultured bacterium
GCCGAAAGTTGCTTGTTGACGCGGTCCAGGCTGCTGCGAGAGCCAGTCTTGGTTGAACGGAACAGATCCGCCGGAGAAAAATCCATCGCAACCTCCTATCGAACCGAAGAATCGCCCGAGGCCGAAGAGGTATCGGGCTCGTCATAAATCACGCCGAGAACGTCGCGCACGACATGCATCGCGGTATCTGAGCCGCCGCCGCCCTGCTCCAGGACAGTAGCGCTGACAAACTTGGGGTCATCGGCCGGTGCATAGGCGCAGAACCACGCGTATTCGTCCTCGCCGCTTTTCTCGCCCGTGCCCGACTTGCCGTATACCTGCGGCGTCAGGGTGCCAAAGTGAGCCGCCAAGGACGTCGATGCCGTGTAAATCACGTCGTGCATGCCGTTGCGGACAAGAGCCAAATCCGAATCGCTGTTGATCTTGGCCTCTAGGCGCTTCTTCTTGCCCTTGCCGTTGTACTTATAGGCATCGCCGTCGCCATCGCGCGACACGGCAGACAAAAACACGTGAGGCACGTACTGTTTGCCGCCGTTGGCAAGACCCATATAGGCGCACGCCATCTGCAGGGGCGTCACCAGGATGTCGCCCTGGCCGATGGCGATGTTGGTCATATCGCCGGCATTCCACTTGCGGTCCTCGGCAGATGCGTCGGCGAAGTACGACTCTTTCCACTCGGCATCGGGAATACGGCCCGCGCCCTCACTCGGCAGATCGATACCGCAGGTCTTGCCCAGACCCCAGCGACGAAAGACCTCCTGCAGGCCCTCGGGATGTTGCTCGTCATAAAAGAACGCCTTGCCCATGTCGTAGAAGACGGGGTCGCACGAGTTGGCGATACCGGACTGCAGCGTCATAGTGCCGTGACCGGAATGCAGCCAGCAGTACTTACCCCATGACTTGCCCAGGCCCGTCCAATAGCCCGTGCAGTTGGTTGTCTGCGTTGAAGTGTAGGTTCCAAACTCAAGACCGGCCAGCGCCGAGAGCGGCTTGATGGTCGAGGCCGACATGTACTGACCGCTAATGGCGCGGTTGAGCAGCGGGTGCGAACCCTTGTCATCATTGAGCTCGGTCCACACGTCATTTGAGACGCCGCCGATAAAGACGGACGGATCGAACTTGGGCTGGCTCGCCATGCCCAGAATCTCGCCATTGTTGGGATCGAGGCACACCACAGCGCCGTTGCCGGCATTGCTGTAGCCAGTGGTCTTGGCAAGTTCGATAGCGCTCGCCAGTGCCGTCTCACAGGCCTGTTGGATCTTAAGGTCGAGCGTGAGCTTAATGTCGGAGCCGGCCTTCGCGGGCACGGCGCCGGCCTGACCGGTCACATTGCCCGAGGCATCGACCTTGACGGTCTGCTCGCCACGAATACCCTGCTGCAGGGTTTCGTAGTTGCTCTCAACGCCCGCCTGGCCCACGATATCGCCCGACTGGTACGTAATCTTGCCAGCAGAGGCATCATCATCGCCAGAGGTTTTCTTATTCTGGGCCTCGAGCTGCTCGGAGGTAATGGTGCCGGTATAGCCCAAGATATGGCATGCCGTCTCGCCATATGGATACTGGCGCTCGGTACGCTCGGCAATCTTGACGCCCGGGAACTCGCCGGCATGTTCCTGAATATAGGCAACCGTAGAGCGCCGGACGTCCGTCGCGATGGTATGCAGGCTCTGAGCGCCCTCTGTATTGTCCTGAATTTTGCGAAGGACCGCCACGTAAGGCATTCCAAGCACGTTGGCAAGATGGCGAACCAGAACCTCATCCTCGGCAAGGTCGCGGTAGGCCACGACAGCAAGTGAGGGACGGTTCTGGACAAGTGCCACGCCATTGCGGTCGAGGATGCGGCCGCGCACAGCGGGTGTGGTAACGGTGCGAGTCTGATTACTATTGGCCTGCTTCTCGTAATAGTCCGACGAGACCATCTGCATGCCCCACAGCTTGACGGCAAGCGCCGCAAACATCGCGCCCACACCCGTGGTGAGGATGGAAAAGCGGCCCTTAAAGGCGGTCGCCGCGGTATTGTCCTCGCCCTCAGTGGCGCGCGGGGCCGTTCCATGCTGTGTATCGTAGGTAAAACGGGAATCGCCGCGACGCATGATGACCAGCGCGACCACGATGGCCACAACCAGCACGATACCGGCGATAATAACCGTCATCTGGGAAGACATCTACGGGCCTCCCCTATTTGAGCTTGCGGGTCTTGGGCTTAAAGCGCATACCCGCCTGGCGTCCGCCACGTGCGGAGAATCCATAGCCGAACTGCGGCACGACGCCGGACATCAAAAACGGAATGGCAACCAGACCCGTCAGGATCGAGGACGGCAGCGCATGGCCGAAGATCGCCACGACAAAGTTCGTCTCCAAACCCATAAACAGCAAGATGATGCTGTAGATCACATTAATGACGAGCGCGAAGGCGCCCACAGTGACGCCGCGCGCACTCGGGGTACCGCCCGTCTGACCGACGGCGCTGTGCACCATGGCAAAAGAACCCACGGTCAGTAGGAGCGACATAACGCCCACCGGCACGGCAGCGGACAGGTCATAAAACAAGCCGCTGCAAATACCGCACACGACGGCACGGGTCGGGTCGCCCGAGAACACGCTTAGGCACACCAGGATAATCATGAAGTTGACGCGACCGCCCGCAATGGAGATCTGCGGTGCCAGGCCTGCCTGCAGCAGCACGCACACGATGGCGGCGATCACAAACGTGCGGGAGCTCATCCCCTGCTCGTGTAGATCCATGGACATGCCCCCTATTCGCTCGAGCCAGAATCGGTCGTCTCGGACGTGTCGGAACTGTCATCCGAACTCTCGTCCTTCGTCTTGGTCGCAGCATCGCGCGACGGTCCCTGCGGTGTGCTATTAGCGGTGCCCACGTCCTCATCCGAGGCCGACTGTTCGTCGGTCAGAGAGGTGATGACCAGCACTTCCTCGTTGTTCTCGGCCGTGGTCTGAGCGCGCACCACAATGGTGTAGTACACGTCGTTTGCCGATTTCTCAACCGACGAGACGGTGCCGAGCGGTAAACCCTTGGGGAACACACCACCGATACCCGAGGTCACGATGATGTCGCCAACCTTAACATCGGAGTCGACGCTCACGTACTCAAGACGCAGCGTGCCGTCAGCCTGACCCTGCAGCATGCCCTGGGCGCGCGTGTCCTGCACCATAGCCGACACGCCCGAGTTCTCGTCGCCAATCAGGCGCACGGTAGAGGTCTTGGCCGATACTTCGATAATCTGGCCGATAACACCGGCAGAACTCGTCACGGGCATGTTGATGGTAAGGCCGTCGGCAGAGCCCTTGTCGATGGTAACGGTCGAGGTCCAGGCATCGCCCGAGGCACCAACGATACGAGCAGCGGTCGATTTGAGGTTATAGGTCGACTGCAGGCCGACCAGCCCTTCCAGACGCTCAGCGGTCTTTTGAGCCTCGGAGAGCTCGGCAACCTTAGAGGTCAGTTCCTCGTTTTGCTTCTTGAGCTCGTCGAGCGTGTCCTGCGACGCCGTAAGGTTAGAGAACACGTTGCCGATCGCATTGAAGGGAGCCGCCACGGCCGAGCCCACAAAGCGCACCGGCGAGGTAATCGTCGTTACGCCCGAACGCACGGCATGAATCGGTCCTGCCTCGCCCTCGCGGATGTAAAACGTGAGCAGCAACACCGAAATCAGGCTGAAAACAATCAACGGGCGCATACCCGTTGATTGTCGCTTGGTATTCAGATTTGTGGAGAAACCCGAAGATCGTGCCAAATGGAATCCACCTTTTGGAAATTAAGCATTGGTCTGGACGAAGCCGCCATCAAACGCATTGGCCTCGAGCACGCGGGCACAGCCGTTAACGACGTTATCGAGCGCCGTGGGGCTGACGTTGACCGAAACGCCGGTCTCATCGCGCAGGCGCACGTCGAGCCCGCGCAGCAGTGCGCCACCACCGGTCAGCAAAATGCCGTAGTACATAAGGTCAGAGGCAAGATCGGGCGGCGTAGCGTCGAGTGCGTCCTTGACGGCCTTGGCCATCTCGTCGAGCGGCTTGTTGAGCGCGCGACGGATCTCCTCGCTCTCAATGCGCACGGTCTTGGGCAGACCCGTGATCACGTCACGGCCATTGACCTCGACGTCGAGCTCGTCCTTGAGCGGCACGGCGGAGCCAACCTTGATCTTGATGTCCTCTGCCGTACGCTCGCCGATGGCCAGGTTGTAGGCATCGCGAACGTGCGTGAGGATGGCCTGATCGAACTCGTCGCCGGCAATACGGATGGACTGCGAGACGACGATGCCGCCCATAGCGATAACGGCAACCTCGGTAGTACCGCCGCCGATGTCGATGACCATGGAGCCGGTGGGCTCCTCGACGGGCAGGTCGGCGCCGATAGCAGCAGCCATGGGCTCCTCGATCAGGTAGGCCTGGCGAGCGCCGGCCTGGATCGTGGCCTCAAAGACAGCGCGCTTCTCGACCGACGTGACGCCGGAGGGAACGCAGACGACAACGCGCGGACGCGGGGTCCACGGATAGCGCTTCTCGGACGCCTTGTCGATAAAGTAGCGGAGCATGGCCTCGGTAACATCGAAGTCGGCGATGACGCCGTCCTTCAGGGGACGAACGGCCACAATGTTGCCGGGCGTACGGCCGAGCATGCGCTTTGCCTCGATACCGACCGCCAGGATGCGCTCGTCGTTCTTGTCGATGGCGACGACGGAGGGCTCGCGAATGACGATGCCCTTGCCGCGCACGGAGACAAGCGTATTTGCGGTGCCGAGGTCGATGGCAAGATCGCCCGCATAGCTACCGAAGAACATATCCATCAAAGAAAACAACGCAACTCCTGATGTGTTGGATGATTGCTGGAAAACTACTAGTTCATGATACTAGCGCAAGCCCGGCACCTCACTTGCGGTGAAGCGCCGGGCAAAGCTAAATCCCATAAGGTCACTACTGGTTGTCAGCAGCCGAGAAATCCATATCGAGCGAGGAAACAGCCCAGCCGATATGGTTGTCGGAGCGCACGAATTTGACGGTGTACTCCTGCTCGCCGCCCTTGGACAGCGACGCCTTAACCTTGGCAGTCGTCTCGGTCATGGACTGATCCATGCCCTCGACGGACACGGTGGCACCCTGCGGAATCGAGGAGACGATCATCGACTTGGCGTCCTCGGACAGGCTCGAGGCCAGGCAAGACTCGGCCTTTGCGGTGTCACCGTCGCCGGCAGCCTGGAACAGATCGGTAACGACAGACTCCTGAGACGGGAAGCCAAAGCCGCGCGTGTAGGCAAAGCCCAGACCGCCCGCGGCGATCAAAATGAGCAGAAGCAGCACGATGAAGACCTTGAGACCCGTGTGGCGATGGCGACGACGGACCTTGGCCTGCTTACGATCCTGACGGTCCTGCTGGACCATCTCGGACTCGGACAGCGTAAAGAAGCCGGTGTCCGAGGGATCGGGCATAAACTGGCCGGTCGCGCCCGTAGGATCGAGCGGATCGACGGCAGGAGCGTCCATCGCGGGCGCCGGAGCCGTGGCCATAGCCGTCTGGGCAGACAGCGCGGCAAGCGAATCGTGCACGCGGGCAAGCTCATCGGCCTGCTCGGAGGTGAGCTGGTAGATGCCATCGGCAGTGGCGGCGTTAAAGGCGTCGAGCGCGTCGGAGGGACGGCCGGCGGCAGAAAGCGCCTGACCCATGCCGGCGTTGAGCGCACGTGTGTCGTCGCGGGGGCCGGCAAAGTCGATAGCCGTGCGGTAGGTCTCCACGGCATCCGCCGGACGGCCGAGCTTAATGAAGCAACGACCGAGCTCGCCGAGTGCGGCGGCAGGAGCCGGATTGGCGCCGTCGATGGCAGCCTGACGGAAGGCGGTTCCCGCGTTGGCATAGTCGCCCGACTGGAACAGCGCATTGCCCAGGCCCAGATAGGCCTTGAACGGCGTGGCATAGGAAGCATCCTGCGTAGCAGCAGAGAACGCCTGGGCGGCCGTCGTGTAGTCGCCCACGGCGGCGAGCGCCTTGCCGCGGTTGGTGAGCAGCGCGCCGCGCTTGCCATAGGTGCCGTCGTTGAGGGCGGCGGCATAGGCCTCGGCGGCCTCGGCATACATGCCCAGGTGCATCAAGGCGTTGCCACGAAGGTGATCGGCCTCGCCCATAATCTCATCAGGAGTCTTTGCCGCACCAAGCATCTGGGCTGCAGCGGAAAAATCACCCGCGCGGTAAGCGGCGCGGCCCTGTTGGATCAGCTGGCTATTCAAGGAAGTCCCCTTTACTCGTGAACGATCTCGACATGGACGATCTCGTCGCCGGCGCGCAGCTGCGAAATCACATCGAGACCCTCGACCGTGGTACCAAAGACGGTGTAACCGGAATCGAGGTTATGCTGGGCGCCCAGGCAGAAGTAGAACTGCGAACCCGCGGAATCGGGGTCCATGGAGCGTGCCATGGCAAGGGCACCATCGACATGGCTGTTGCGCGGATTGGTAGCAAACTCGCCCTTGATGCAGTAGCCGGGACCACCGTTACCGGGCATGCCGTCGGGGCCCTCAAGACCGGCAGCGACGTCGGCGCCGGACATGTCGCGGGTATTGGGGTCGCCGCCCTGGATGACAAAACCGGGCACATAACGATGGAACTTAAGTCCATCATAGAAACCCATCGTGGAAAGCTCGCAGAAGTTCGCGACATGAATGGGAGCGCCCTCGCCGTCAAACTTGACCTTGATGGTACCCTTCGACGTCTCGATAACGGCGCACTCGTCGCCGGCAAGCTGATACTCGGGCGTGTAGAGCTCTTTCTTAAAACCAAACATGTGGTTCCTTCCTCGTGCGTTTAAAGCATATTTGTAAGAATTGTAGCAATAAGCATGCGCTTACATCAATTGCGCACGTAGGTTATGCCGACTATGGCGAACTAATTTTAGGAACGCTGCTGCGGCTTCCAGGAACCCACATTGGCGTCGTACTGGTTCAGCGCGCTGTTGCCGCCCTGCGCGATGGGCGCCAGGATCTCGCTTTGGTGGGAACTCATCGACTCGCCATCGGGAATGGCCAGCGAGATGTCCCAGCTCTGACAGATCACGTCGACACGCTCGTACATCCACTCGGCAAGCTGCTTTAAGTGGGCGATGTCATCCGCATAGACCGTATCGTCCTGGTACTTAAGGTTGTTGAGCTCATCTTGCGTCTTTTTGATCTGGTCGCGCAGGGCGTAGGCACTCTGCGACAGCTTCTGACGGGTGGACAGCGGCGATCGGAGATAGCCGTTGTTAAAGGAATCGATGACCTCGCCGATCTGGTCCTCGTCGCCGTAGGACACGATGGTCTGATACAGACCGTCGAGCCTGGTATAGAGCTGATCATCGGTCAGCACGGTTTCTTCCTGGACCACCTCGGCAGAATCGTCCTGCTTGGTATCGTCCTCAGTCGCCTCGCCCTTTTGGCGCGTGGGGAAGGTCGTCTGCGCGGCTTGGCCAAACTGGTCGTAAAAGCCAGGCATGACACCCATGGGATCGGTCGTCACGAACCAGTAGGCACCGCCGCAAACGACAGCAAGGACCGCGATGACGATAAGCGGCTTGGGAATATGACGCTTGTGCTTGTGATAGGCGTCCTCGTCGGGGTGCACCTTGCGCTTGGGTTTTTGAGCATCGTCATGCAGGGAAACGGGCGTGGGAATATCGACCTTGGGGATACCGAAATCCTTATCGAAAGCCGGCAGCACGCAGGTCTCATTGGGGTCGGCGGCGTCCGAAAGCACCGCAGCGGCAGAGGCCGGCGCATGAGGCACCTCGGTATCGATCTGCTCTTGCGTTAGGCGCGGAAAGCCCGCCGTGCGGCCCGCAGCCAGGTCGGATGCGGCCGCGTCCTCGGAGAGGATACCCGGAGCGGGGCGTCCGCATTTGGGGCACGTACGATCATGCGGAGAAAGACGGGCACCGCAGCCCTCACAGAACACGAACTCGGTGTGCTCGGGACCATCGCCCGGGCCCACATAGGCGTTGCAGTAGGGGCAGAACGAGGCGCCGTCCTCGATAGTCTTAAGGCAATGCGGGCAGATCACGGCATCCTCTTTTCGAAGCAATTCAAACAATCGAGTTTAGAGCATAACATCGCCACGGCCCCACAGGAACAAGGCACCAATTCAACATCGCCAGGGCGCGTAGCTACTTCTTCTTTTTGCTTGGCATCGAGACTTTGATGCCTTGGGCGGACTTGGTCACGCGAGAGCGCTTGGCTCCGGCACTACTCTTTTTCTTGGGCTGGGCCTGGGCCACGCCCTCGAGCGCGCGGGCCTCGGCCTCGCGAACGGTGCGATCTTCGCGGCGCTGCGCCATGTCGGCGGCGAAGCGCTTGGCAAAACGCTCGGCCGTCGAACCCGTCGAGCTCACCTTGCCGCCACCGCGACCCAGGCGGACGCGCACCCCGCGGCCAAAACCAGTTGCGGCATGACGACGACGCGGCTTGAGCGAATCCATCATCGTGGCGAGCTTAAAGAACACTGTGCAGGTAAAGACGACGATCACCAGCAAGATAACTGCCTCGCCCATCGATAGGTTAGCGATAGACAGCAGCTCCGGGAATCCGATAACGCCCACCAGGATGCCGACGACGACAAATACAAAGAGCACCACACGTAAGGGCGTGAGAGGCTGCGAGATGCGCCAGATCAGGCTGACGCTCGCCGCGCACGACGTAAGCAGGCACATCGTAGACAGCGTGAGCTGGCTAAAGCCAAACACGCGCGCCACAAAGATATCGAGCGCCGCAGCCAAAATGACCGCAATCGACGCCGGCAGCGCACGCTTGAGTACGTTCGTCAAAAACGCACCCTTCACGCGAGCATTGTTGGGCTCCAGGCCCAACACAAAGCCCGGCGCGCCGATGCAGAAAAAGTTAATGAGCGTCATCTGGATGGGCTCGAAGGGATACGGCGGCAGCGCGATGCACAGCGCCGCCAGGCCCATCGAGAACAGCGTCTTGGTCAGGAACAGCGAGGCCGAACGCTGCAGGTTGTTGATGGAGCGACGGCCCTCGGCCACCACGGCGGGCATCGAGGCAAAGTCGTTGTCGACGAGTACGATCTCGGCCACGTTGCGCGCGGCATCGGAGCCGGCCGCCATGGCGACAGAGCAGTCGGCCTCCTTGAGCGCCAACACGTCGTTGACGCCGTCGCCCGTCATGGCCACGGTGTGCTCGCGGCGCTTGAGCGCCTGCACGAGCTCGCGCTTCTGCTGCGGGGTCACACGACCAAAGACATGGTAGCGGTCCACTGCGGCATCGAGCTTGGCCGGCGTATCGAGCGTCGTGGCGTCCACATAAGCGTCCGCCCCCGGCACGCCCACCACGCGCGCGATCGACGACACCGTACGCGGGTCGTCGCCACTGATCACGTTGAGGGTCACGCCCTGCTCGTTAAAGTAGCCGATGGTCTCGGACGCCGAGGAACGAATCTCGTCGCGGATGGTCACAAAGCCCACGGGCTCAGCCTCGCCCACCATATCGCCATCGGGCGTAAAGCCGTCCACGCGCGCCACCACGAGCACACGGCAGGTATCGGCAAGCTCGGCGACACGGTTCTCGACCTGGGCAAACACACGATCAGAGAGCACAAACTGCGCGGCGCCCATCACATAGGAGCCCTGCGCAAACGACGCGCCGCTCCACTTTTTGGAGGACGAGAACGGAATGACCGACAGCGGCTCAGACACCTCGACCGGGCGATCGGCGTAATAGTTGAGCAGCGCCTGGCAGGTCTCGTTGGCATCGGCCGAAGTCGCACGCGCGACGTTAGCCAGCGCAAAATCGAGCACTGTGGTATCGACGGGAACAGCCGCCTCGTCCGAGTCCACACCAAAGCCAACGCCCTCAACAGGCAGCGGATACGTGCCCTCGACCTCCATACGGCCCGACGTGATGGTGCCCGTTTTGTCCAGGCACAGCACGTCGACGCGAGCAAGCGTCTCAATGCAGTAGAGCTGCTGCGCCAGCACCTTGCGGCGAGCCAGGCGCACCGTGGCGATGGCGAGCACTGACGAGGTCAGCAGCACCAGGCCTTGCGGGATCATGCCCAGCAGGGCGCCCACCGTGGACAGCAGCGCCGACGAAGGCACATGACCAGCCAACAGCTCGGAGAAGCACCACGAAAGCGCGCTATCGCCCGGGGTTCCCGCGGCATCCCACAGCTCGCTCACACTCGAGGCAAACAACGCCAAACCGAGCGGGATCATGATGATGCTCGCAAAGCGCACGATGGCGTTAAGCGCGTTCATGATCTCGGAATTGACCTTTTTGACGTACTTGGCCTCGTTATTAATTTTGGCCACGTAGTTGTCGGCGCCGACATGGATCACGCGGGCGCGCAGCAGGCCCGAGTCGATAAAGCTGCCGCTCATGAGCTCGGAACCGGGCTGCTTCTTAATAAGGTCGCTCTCGCCCGTCAGCAGGCTCTCGTTCACGAGCGCCTCGCCCGAAACCACCACGGCGTCAGCGGGAATCTGGTCGCCGCGCCCCAGGCGGATAATGTCGTCGAGCACGATCTGGTCCAAGTCGAGCTCCACCTCGGCACCGTCGCGTACCGCGATGGCCTTCTTGGAGGTCAGAAGCGTGAGCTTATCGACCATCTTCTTGGAACGCATGGACTGAATGACGCCAATAGCGGTATTGAGGAACACCACGAACAGGAACGTCAGATTCTTAAACGAACCAGTCAAAATGACCAGGAACGCCAAGATCACGTTGATCAAATTGAACAGCGTGCAGAGATTCTCGATGATGAGCTCTTTGACCGACTTGGTCTTGAGCTCCATGTTGCGGTTGATCTTACCGGCGGCGATGCGCTCCTCGACCTCGGCGGTTGAGAGTCCGCGCTCGATATCCGTTGCTGCCATACCACGTCCCATCACGTCGCGTCGGTATAAGAAAAACCGCCCGGACCATGCGAGGTTCGGACGGTCTTACGTTCGATGGTGCCCCATGTTGGATTCGAACCAACGGCCTTCTGCTCCGGAGGCAGACGCTCTAATCCCCTGAGCTAATAGGGCCAACGTTTGGCATTATACCCAAGTGCACCACGGGCTATCAAAATAAAAGAAAAAGCTTTGCAATTCCGAGGAAGACGCGGCGCAACGGCCCACTTTAGAAGGCAAAAGCGAGTCAGATAGTATAAACTCTCATGCACCATATATACACGGCTCGCGATGCGGGCCGTTTTTGCAAGGGTTATCCATCGAGGTGAGAGGCACACCATGATTGCAATTCTAAAGCAGAGCGCCAGCGACGAGGCCGTCGGCCATATCGTCAGCTGGATTGAGAAAAAGGGCCTGAAGACCGATGTCTCGCGCGGCGAGAACGAGACCATCATCGGCCTGGTGGGCGATACGACCAAGATCGACCCGTTCCTGCTCGAGTCCATGGACGTCGTCGAGCGCGTGCAGCGCGTCTCCGAGCCGTTCAAGCGTGCCAACCGCAAGTTCCACCCCGAGGACTCCGTCATCGACTGCGGCCACGGCGTCAAGATCGGCGGCGACCAGTTCCAGGTCATCGCCGGTCCCTGCTCCGTCGAGGGCGAGAACCTCATCCGAATCGCCCGCCGCGTGAAGGCCGCCGGCGCCACGATGCTGCGCGGCGGTGCCTACAAGCCCCGCACCTCCCCCTACGCCTACCAGGGCATGGGCCCCGCCGGCCTCGACCTGCTGTGCGAGGCGTCTGTCGAGCTCGACATGCCGATCGTCACCGAGATCATGGACCCGCGCGACGTGCAGGTCTTCCTGGACAAGAAGATTGACGTCATGCAGATCGGCGCCCGCAACGCCCAGAACTTCCCCCTGCTCAAGGAGGTCGGCAAGACCCAGACCCCGATTCTGCTCAAGCGCGGTATGTCCGGCACGATCGACGAGCTGCTCATGGCAGCCGAGTACATCATGAGCGAGGGCAACGACAACGTCATCCTGTGCGAGCGCGGCATCCGCACCTTCGAGACCCGCACCCGCAACACCTTCGACCTCAACGCCGTGCCGGTGCTGCACCACCTGTCGCACCTGCCCGTCGTCGCCGATCCCAGCCACGCCACCGGCTACACCCGCTACGTTGAGCCCATGGCGCTCGCCGCGACCGCCTGCGGCGCCAACGGCCTGGAGATCGAGGTCCACGACGAGCCGAGCCGCGCCTGGTCCGACGGCGCCCAGGCCCTCACCCCCGATCAGTTCGACGACACCATGCGCCGCATCCGAGCCATCCGCGAGGTTGTCTGCCAAGAGACCATGGAGTAGCCCATGGGTACGGTGAGAAACGCGCGCGTTAACCAGGGCGGCCCCAAGTGTGCCGGCATCGTCGGCCTTGGCCTCATCGGCGGCAGTTTTGCCCGCGGCTATGCGCAGGCGGGCGTCCGCGTGCTGGCCTGGGACCCCGATGACGATGTCATGACGGCCGCCAGCATGGGCACTGTCGCCAGAGAGCTCAACGACAAGACACTCGGCGAATGCGACATCATCGTCCTTGCCTGCTATCCCGAGGCATGCATCGCGTGGCTCGAGGCGCACGCCCAGGCGCTCGCCGACGCCACCGACACCGACGCCATCATGGGTCCCGTGGTGATCGACACCGTGGGCGTCAAGGGCATCGTGTGCGAGCGCGCCTTTGAGCTTGCCCGCGAGAACGGCTTTTACTTTGTGGGCGCGCACCCCATGGCGGGCACCCAGTTCTCGGGCTACGCGCACTCCCGCGCCGACCTGTTCCAGGGCGCTCCCCTGGTGCTCGTTCCGCCCGCGGTAGACGATGCCCTTAAGCTGGAGCTCTTGGGCCAGGTGCGCGAGATGGTGCGCCCCTTGGGCTTTGGCAAGTTCAGCGTGACCAGCGCCGCCGAGCACGACCGCGTCATCGCCTTCACGAGCCAGCTTGCGCACGTGGTGTCCAACGCCTACGTAAAGAGCCCGACCGCCCAGGTCCACCACGGCTTTTCGGCCGGTAGCTACCGCGATCTCACCCGCGTGGCGCACCTCAACCCGCAAATGTGGTCCGAGCTCATGATCGACGACGCCGACGCGCTCGCCTTCGAGATTGACCATCTGATCGAGTCGCTTGGCGCCTACAGCCGTGCGCTCAAGGACCGCGACCAGCGCTATCTGGAGAATCTCCTTGCCGAGGGCGACCGCATTAAGCGCGCGCTCGACGACGAGGCCTCCCACTAGACCACCTATCACGCCAGGTCGAAAGGACCGAAGCTTATGGCGATTACCATCGATATCGACACCGCACGCCCCTACCAGGTGCATGTTGGCACGTTTTTGCTGGAGCAGGCGGGACCGCTTGTGCGCGCCACTGCCGGCGGCACCAAGGCCGTCATCGTGACGGACACCAACGTGGGCCCGCTCTACCAGATGCCCGTTAAGCAGAGCCTGGAGGCATCAGGCTACGAGGTGAGTATCTGCACCTTCGAGGCCGGCGAGGCCCATAAGCGCGCCGAAACCTATGTTGCCATTTTGGAGTTTGTGGCCGAGCACGAGCTTTCGCGCTCCGACGTGATCGTGGCACTCGGCGGCGGCGTCGTGGGCGACGTGGCGGGCTTTGTGGCCGCCACCTACATGCGTGGCTGCAAGTTTGTGCAGATCCCCACGAGTCTGCTCGCCATGGTGGATTCGTCGGTGGGCGGCAAGACCGCCATCGACCTGGCTGCCGGCAAGAACCTGGCCGGCGCCTTTTGGCAGCCGAATGTGGTTATCGCCGACGTGGGGTGCCTGGCCACCCTTACGCCCGAGCAGTTCGCCGACGGCTGCGGCGAGGTCGTCAAGCACGCCGTGATCGCCGACCCAGAGCTTTTCGCCGAGCTGGAGAAGACCCCGCTCACGCTGGAGCTACTCAACCGCGATGTAGCCCGCGTAGCGCTCATCATCGCCCGCAATATTGACATCAAGCGCGCCGTGGTCGTTGCCGACGAGCGCGAGACCAACCAGCGCAAGCTGCTCAACTTTGGACACAGCGCCGGACACGCCGTCGAGGCCTGCGAGCACTTTGAGCTCGGACACGGCAACTGCGTGTCGATCGGCATGGGCATCATCACGCGCGCCGCTGCCCTGCACGGCGTTTGCGATGCTGCACTGCCCGGCCGTATTGAGGAGCTCTGCGCCCGCCACGGCCTCAAGACCCGCTGCGAGCTTTCCGCCGATGCCGTCTTTGCCGAGGCGCTCCACGACAAGAAGCGCGCGGGCGACACCATCGACCTGGTGATTCCGCACGGCATTGGCCGCTGCAGCATCGACCGCACGCCGCTTTCCACTTTCCACGAACTCATTGCCGAGGGCCTCGGCCAGAAGGGAGACGCATCCGCATGCTAGCCCGCATCACCCCGTCCCCACTCAAGGGCACCGTTCCCGCTATCGCGTCCAAGTCGATGGCACATCGCCTGATCATCTGCGCTGCGCTTGCCAACGGCGAGACACACGTCACCTGCAACACCACCTGCGCCGACATCGAGGCCACGGTGCGTTGCCTTACGGCACTCGGCGCCCGCATCGAGACCGTCGAGGACGGCTTCCAGGTCCACCCTACCATGAAGAGTGTTGAGTTTGGCCTGCTCAAGGCCCTTGCCGGCGGCACGCTTGACTGCGGCGAAAGCGGCTCCACGCTGCGCTTTATGCTGCCCGTCGCCTGCGCGCTGGGTGCGGATGCCACCTTCGTGGGCCAGGGCCGCCTGGGCGCCCGCCCGCTCTCGCCGCTCTCGGACGAGATCATCGCCGCCGGCTGCGACCTACAGGGTCTGGGCGGTTTTCCGCTCAAGACGAGCGGACGCATGCGCCCGGGCACCTTTGTGCTGCCGGGCAACGTAAGCTCGCAGTATATCTCCGGCCTGCTGCTGGCAGCCCCGTTGCTCGCTCAGCCCTCCTGCGTGCAGGTAACGGGCCTCATCGAGAGCCGCCCCTACATCAACCTGACGATCCAGGCCATGAAGGCCTTTGGCGTCGAGGTCAACGTCGAACGTATTCCGTCCAAAGACGGCCAGCCCGAGGTCACGAACTTCCGCGTAAGCAGCGGCTCGTACCGCACGCCCGGTAACGTGGCCGTCGAGGGTGACTGGTCCAACGCTGCCTTTTGGCTGTGCGCCGGCGCCATCGGCTCCGACCCCATCACCGTCGAGGGTGTGTCCCTGAGCTCGGCCCAGGGCGACCGCAACGTGCTTGCCGCGCTTTCGCGCGTTGGCGCCCGCATCGTGCGCTCCACCAACGCCGCCACCGTGCAGTCCGACAAGCTCGCCGGCTTTGAGATGAGTGCCCACGACATCCCCGACCTGGTGCCCGTTATCTCGGCCGTGGCATCGCTGGCGCAAGGCCGCACGTTCATCCGCGATTGCGCCCGCCTGCGCATCAAGGAATCCGACCGTCTGGCTACTACCACCCGCGAGCTCACCGCACTGGGCGCACAGGTACGCATTGCCGGTGACGACCTCATCATCAAGGGTGTCGACGCCTTTACTGGCGGCGAGGTCGACTCACACAACGATCACCGCATCGCCATGATGGCTGCCATCGCTGCGAGCCGCGCCGCTGGAGAGGTCGTGATTCACGGCGCCGAGGCCGTCAACAAGACCTATCCCGATTTCTTCGACCACTACCGCCTGCAGGGCG
>CAJMSV010000044.1 GCA_905216175.1 uncultured bacterium
TTCGTCAGTTCCTGACTGGTGCTGCGAATGTTTTCGCGCGTGTATGTTCGCGAGCGCCTTCGTTCGCACGCTCTTCCTGAGCTTCGCGTGCGGCGGCCTGTTCATCTTCGTCGTGTTGACGCTCGCCAACGCGTCGGATGGCGATTCCGGTATGAGCGCCGGTGCCTGCGCCGTCAGTGCCATGTCGCCCATCATAATCATGAACTCGCTGGCAGGCTTCGACAATCAAAATGGCTGGGAGCGTTATCGAGCAACGTTGCCCTTCTCGCGCAAAGACATTATTTGCGCACGCTACCTGTGCATCGTTGTCTTCTCGGCCATCATGGCCTGCGCCGCCGTGCTTTTGAACATCATCGCCCTTCCGTTCTTCAACAGCGCGGGCGTGGCCTCGACAGGACAAACCATCTTTGAGATCGCAATCGCCTCGGCAGCATCGATGCTCATCTCCCTCATGATGGTGTTTTTGGCGCAGCCGCTGTTCTTTCGATTTGGACACATGGAGGCGCTGCGCCTATCCGTTGGCCTGTTTGCCCTACTCGGATGCCTTGCCATGGCAGCGCTGAGCTCCTCCAACCCCATTAGCAACTGGCTCATGTCGATTGCCGGAGCGAATCCCGATCCTGCCGTTCTGGGCTGTCTGTGCACAGGAATTGCCGTGCTGGCCCTCGCGCTATGTGCAATCAGCTGCACCGTCAGCACCAAGGTTTATCGAGTACGCGACCTGTAGTCACGCGAGTCTCAATCCACGAAGGGCGCGATCGCCCCCCTCCCCGCAAATCCGTGGCAAACGGCATGTCCCTGGCGTGCGCCACCGTACTACTTGCGCAGCGGCTTGGGCAGCGGAATGCCGGCGGCGATGACGGCCGCAATGATCATGCAGACGATACCCTTGAGCGAGAAGCACATGAGCAGCAGACCCACGACCATGACCGGCTGGCGCATGACGGCGCCCATCGTCGATGCCGTGCAGACGGCGACGCAAAAGACCGGATTGGCGCCGGTGAGGATGGCAAGGCCGTAGCCCAGGCTCACACCCGAGAAGATAACCGGGAAGAAGTGGCCGCCACGCCAACCAAGGTTGATGAGGGCGGGCGTCAGCATGGCCTTAACAAGACCGGTCGCGATAAGCACGCCAGCGGGAATGGTCAGGTAGGTCTCCATGAGCACGTCGGCCTGGGTCTCGCCGGCAAACATGGTGTAGGGCAGAACCGTGCCACAGATGGCGAGCGCCAGACCGGCTAGCATGGCCTTGACGACAGGACGCTCCCCTATTGCATGAGACAGCGCCTCGCTCGCATGCTCAGAGACAAAGTACAGCCATCCGCAAACGGTGCCGACCAACGCCAGCGGAATGAGCCAGACAAGTTCCAGGTTGCCCACCACGGCGGCCTCGAACCTCGGCATGCCCATGCCGCCGCCCATGAGCTGGCCGAGCAGCAGGTAGGTGCCCAGACCACCGGCAATCGCAATGCCGTAGACCACCGTCTTTTGCGCCTTGGGCAGCTTGATGGTGATCTCGCCGGACGCGGACTCATCGTCGGCGTCTTCGCCCTGGCCGTCAGTACTTCCGGCAAGCGGCGCCACAAAGCCAAAGACGGGCGCGGTAAAGAGTGCCGTCAGGGCAGCCTGGGTGCCCAGCAGCGTGAGCTCCCTAAACTCGGCGCCAAAGCGACGCATGCGATCGCCGACCCAGCTGCACAGACCCGCGATGACGCCGGTCAGGCCGGCCTCCGGTCCAATGCTGCCGCCAAACAGCAGCGGCAGCAATGCCGCGAGCGAAAGCTTGCCCAGATTGTCGTACGGGTAGCGTCCATCGCGCTTTACCTTGGCCATCACCTGGTTGAGGTCATCGGTCTTGGTGCCCGTCGTCTTTTCGTACAGACCGATCAGCAGGCCGCCCAGCAGGCAGACGAAAAACGGGTATGGCAGAAAGCCAAACGGGCCGCTGGCAAGCTCGGGCGAAGCGACGCCCAGCGCGTGTGGAATCTCGGTCCATAGATAGTCGATGCCGTGCTCCATCGCAAAGAAGAACAGCCAGACTGCGGCACCTGCGAACGCACCGGTCACGGCAACGCTAACTAAAAACAGCGCGCGGTTTGTGGGTTTGGCAAGGTTATCCATCGGGTCCTCCCGCGGTCAAAGTCGACATAGATACGTTTTATTGTAGAGTGAGCGTTGCCCGAACGAGCCAACCGTCTGCGCCGCGAACGGCACCATTGGGAGCCATAGTGGGGCAAGCTCAAGACTTATCCGTTGATAATCGAGGCAATCTCGCGCAAATCGTCGGCAAAGTAGATACCGTGCTGGCGCTTCAGGCTCGAAAGCCCCTTATCAATCATGTGCCCGAGCAGCGCCTTGAGGTCGTTGTAGTAACCGTTCAGGTTGTACAAAATGCACGGCGCATCGAGATGCCCCAACGACACCGCGGACATGACCTCGGCAATCTCCTCGAGCGTGCCCGTCCCACCGGGAAAGGCGATGAACGCATCGCCGAGCTCAATCATCTTGGCCTTGCGCTCGGCCATATCGTTCGTCACGATAAGGTCGTCGATACCGTCATGCTGAAACTCGGCCTCGATAAAAAAGCTCGGCTCAACACCCGTCACATGTCCACCTGCCTCGAGCACGCTATCGGCGAGCGCACCCATCAGGCCCGACTTGGACCCGCCGTATACCAGCGCGTGTCCGTTGGAGCCAATCCAGTTGCCCAGCTCCTGCAGCGCGGGCAGAAACGCTGGGTCGTTACCAACGCTGGCACCCAGATACACGGTGATATTCATATTCAGTCCCCCAATCGTGACGCGCGGCGCCCGTTCTAGCGTTGGCGGCGGCGATATTCGCGCACGCGGCGCGACAGGTCGGCGAGCTCGTCACGATCGAGCTCCTCCAAATGCTCAAGATCGTCCATAAAGCGCGCCATAGTGTCCTTTTGGCGCAGCTTGATGAGCGTATTGCAGTAGTTCACCGCCACGCCCGTAAGCATGGCGATATAGAAGATACTGATGACGCTTAGGATGACGGTAATGCCGCGGGCAACCGGCGTTTCTGCTGGGATATCGCCAAAGCCGATCGTCGAGACCGTCTCAAAGCTAAACCACAGGCCATCACCAAAGGTGAGGGTCGTAGGCTCGGACAGCCAGACAGCCGTCGAGCACAGCAGATAAAAGATAAGAAACAGGCCCGTGATGCGTGCAAAGCCAGCCTGTCGCAGCACATCGGCAAGCGTCCTCAACCTGTTCATCGCGACCCCTTTTCCCAGACGCCCAATCACATTCGCTCGATATTGTCCCACAACCGACAGTTAGGAACGTTCCTTTTGTGCCGGCAGAAAGGGACTGTCCCCAACTGCCGGGCGGGACCGTTTAGCGGTGCAGCTGCCGACTGGGCAGGCTGAGCTGGTATCCTTATGCGGTAATGTCTCGATTCGTTAGGATTGCATGTGAGAGCTTCCGCTGTCCTTCGTTCAGTTATATATCGCACCTTGGCCGTCGCGCTTGCCGTGCTCGCCGTACTGAGCACCATCATGCCCGCCCCCGCCTATGCCGCCAATACCGATCAGCAGGTCAAAACGGCCCGCGTTGGTTGGCTTGTCAACAACGAGGGCTTCCAGGACGGCACCCCCGGCGAGCGTCTCTCGGGATGGGGTTACGAGTACCTCCAGACCCTCTCGTACTACACACCCGGCTGGCAGTACGAATACGGCTCTGGCACCTTCGCCGAGCTTATGGACATGCTCGAGGCGGGCGAGATCGACCTCATGCCCAACATCTCCTACTCCGAGGAACGCGCCCAAAAGCTGCTCTTTTCCTCGAACCCCGAGGGCACCGAGCGCTACTACATCTATGCCAGGCCCGAGCGCGACGATCTGGCCAAGGGTGACCCCCAAGCGCTCCAAGGCCTTACCATCGGCTGCAACCCCGACGTTATGCAAACCTTCGTTGGCCAGCAGTGGCTCGCCAACGAAGGCATTACCTGCACCTATAAAGAAATCGACACTGGCGGTGCCCTCTTTGACGCACTCGCAAACAACGAGGTCGATGCCATCATCATGAACGACACGACCTCGTCGCCCAGCGCCTCCCCCATGTTCTACATTGGTTCGAGCGACTACTATTTTGCCGTCCCCAAAAGCCGCCCCGACCTGATGGACGACATCAATGCCGCTATGTCGGCAATCGCCCGCGTCAACCCACGCTATAACGACGAAGTCAAATCTAGCTACTCGACCCAACACCGCGGTTCATCATCGCTCAACGGCCCCGAATGTTCCTGGCTCAAAGCAAACAACAACGCCATCACGCTCGGCTACATTACGGGCAAACTCCCCTACTGCAACGAGGACGAAGACGGCGAAATGGAAGGCTCGCTCGCATCGCTTGCGACGACGCTGCACGATAAATTTGGCATTACGGTCAAAACCGTCGCCTTTGATAGCTACAAGATGATGTCAAAGGCCCTGTCAAAGGGAAGCATAGACGTTGCGCTGCCGGTATACCGAGATTACTGGTTTGCCGAGCAAACAGGCGTTGTGCAGTCGGTATCGTTGGGGACCATATCCCTCACCGCCATCCACACCGGCAGCAACCTGAACAAAGACCTTCAGAACATCGCCTGTACCAAATCATCGTTTGTCAACAAAAATGCACTTGAAAGTCTGTTCCCCACAGCAACCGTAACCGAATACCAATCCGACGATGAAGCGTTCGACGCCCTCAGGAAGGGAACGGCGCACTGCATCGTCGCTCCCAGTTCACGCGTAAAAACCATCGGTGACCGTTACGATCTCGAGGACTGCGAGACGACCGAGCTCCCTGACACCTGTGAGCTCTCGTGCTGGATTTCGCGCGGAAAACCCGAGCTGTTGGGAATCATCAACAAGGGCATCATCAATGCCGGAGAATCGCTCTCCGCAAGCAATTTCTCCTCCACGTCGTACACGGCCCAGGAATCCAACACGCTTCAATTCCTTTTTCGCAACCGCACCGCCATTGCAGCTACCCTCATCGGTATGTTGTCGGTCGGCATCGTCCTGCTCATCTGGGCGCTCGTGCGCGCTCGAACCGAGCGCAAAAAAGCCGATGCCGCCAACGCCGCTAAGACGGCGTTCCTCACGCGCATGAGCCACGACATCCGCACGCCGCTCAACGGCATCCTGGGCCTTATCGAGATCGAGGAATTGAAGGAAGGCGATATGCAAGTCGCCCGCGAGAGCCGTGCCAAGGCGCGCGTTGCCGCCAATCACCTGCTCTCGCTGATCAACGACATCCTCGAGATGGGAAAAATCGAAGACCGCAAGCTAACACTGGAACATGTGCCTTTTAACCTCAAAGAGCTCTGTGACGATACGCTGGTGCTGTGCAAGCTCCGCGCGTCCAGCAACGGCATCACAATGCAGGACAATAGTCTGCCGTACGCCACGGGGCCATACATGATCGGCAGTCCCACCCATATCCGACAGATCATGATCAACCTGTTAGACAACAGCATTAAGTACAACAAGCACGGCGGCTCCGTCACCTTTAGTTCAAAGACCAAGCCACTCGATAACGGGCGCGCGCTCTTTTGCTTTAGCGTTTCGGATACCGGCATTGGCATGGCTCCCGAGTTTTTAAAGCATATCTATGAGCCGTTTGCCCAAGAAGGAGACGATGCGCGCAGCAAGTTCCAAGGAACCGGCATGGGCATGCCAATCGTCAAGTCGCTTATTGAACTGATGGGCGGCACCATCGAAGTCACCAGCGAACTCCATGTGGGCACCACGTTCTACGTGGAAATTCCGCTCGATATCGACAAGAACCCCCGGGCGCGGGCGAATACGGTCGAGAGGGCGCTCGACTGCTCGCTCGCCGACATGAACGTGCTGCTCGCCGAAGACAACGAATTGAATGCCGAGATTGCACAGACGCTGCTAGAATCCGAGGGCGTCGTGGTCACCCGCGCCGTCAACGGCAACGAAGTCGTCGATCTGTACCTGTCTCATCCCGCCGGCAGCTTCGATGCGATCCTGATGGACATTATGATGCCGGACATGGACGGCTACGAGGCAACCCGCGCGATTCGCCTGAGCGAGAAGGTCGATGCAGCCGATATCCCCATCATCGCGCTCACCGCCAATGCCTTTGCCGAGGACGCCAAGGCGGCACACGACGCCGGCATGAACGCCCATCTGTCCAAACCGCTCGACTTTAACAAGCTCAAAAACATACTCGCCCGCATCAAGAAAAACGGATCCGTTTCGCTATAGTTTTTGCAGCAACCACGCACGACCAGAAAGGAAGCCAACGATGTTTAGGCCCTTACGTCGAAAGAAACGCGCCATCACCGACGAGGAAGCGCGTAAACTGCTCGCCACCTGCAAGCGCGGCGTCTTTGCCGTCAACGGTGACGATGGCTACCCGTACGCCATTCCCGTCAACTACTTCTTTGACGCCGAGCACGACAAGATTTATTTCCATGGCGCCAAAGCCGGCCACAAGGTCGACGCACTCAAGCGCGATGACAAGGTCTGCTTTACCGTTTACGGCAACGAGTGGTACCAGGACGGCGACTGGGCTCCCTACGTTATGAGCACCGTCGTCTTTGGCCGTTGTCGCCTGGCGAATGACACCCCCGCGTTTATCGAGGACAAAGTCCGCCAGCTCGCCCTTAAGTACTACCCTTCTGCCGAAGAAGTCGAAGAGGAAATCGCCAAGGACATTAAGGGCGTCCAGCTCTACGAGATTACGATTGAGCATCTTTGCGGTAAGCAGATTCAGGAAAAATAAGCCTCAAGAGCAGACCTCACAAATAGCAATAGGGCCCGGTTCCAACCCACCTTGGAACCGGGCCCTATGCTTATGAAGCGTCGGCGGCGATGTGCGCTAACACCTCAACGAGCTCCTGCGAAATCACGGGTTTACTCAGGTGCGCGTCCATGCCCGCCTCACGCGAAAGCCTGCGGTCGTCGGCAAAGGCGTTGGCACTCACGGCGATAATCGGCGTAGTCGCGGCATCCTCGCGATCGAGTGTTCGAATTCGACGCGTGGCCTCAAGGCCGTCGATACCGGGCATCATGATGTCCATCAACACCGCGTCGTACTCGTACGGCACGCTCGCGGCAAACATCTCGACGGCAGACTCGCCATCCTTAGCATGCGTCACGACGGCACCGGCACGGCTGAGCGTAAACTGCGCGATCTCGGCATTCAGATCGTTATCCTCTACGAGCAAAACGCGCAGGCCCTGGAACGCATCGCCGTCGCCCGCATCTACGCGAACTGCCTGAGGAATCTCGGAGCGGTCGCACTTCTCGAACGGCAGGCGGATGGTAAACGTCGTCCCTTGCCCCAAGACGCTCGTAAAGCTCATGGTTCCGCCCATAAGCTCGACCAACTGTTTTGCGATAGGCGCGCCCAGGCCAGTTCCCGATGAAGCGCCTTCCACCTGTTGCCGCTGACGGCAAATCGGCTTTTAGAGGCGCTGTTGGATCTGTTCGCTGTTGACAATATCGTTGTTTGCGTTCGTGTATTCATAGACGGGGACGCCATCCGCTGGCTCCACCTCGCGGCACACCAGGCGAACATAGCCGCCCTGGCGGTTGTACTTGACGGCATTGCCGGCAATATTGAGCAACAAGCGCTTGAGGTGCGTCACGCTCACCCGCACATAGGGATGATCAAGCGTCTGCTGGTCGCAGATAATTGTCACCAGACGCTCCTCGGCCTGGCGCTCCAGAATATCGCGCACCTCGTGGTTGAGGGTCACCAAGTTTGTGGGAACAAGCTCCAGATCGACCTGCCCGCTCTCCAGGCGACTCATATCCAGGGCCTCGTTGGCAAGGTCGAGCAGCAGTCCCGATGCCGTCCAGATCTTTGAGCGGCACTCGGTCTGCTTTTGAAGATCGTCCGCATTGGCATCGCCGACCTCAACCATACCGCGAATGCCGTTGATGGGCGTGCGCAAATCGTGGCTCATGCGACGCAAAAACTCCGTCTTTGCCGAGTTGGCAGACGAGGCCTCACGCGCTGCCTTTGCCAGCTTGTCGCCATAGTCGCGCTCCTGCTGCAGCAAGTCCGTCAAACGTCGACGATCAGCGCGGCGACGCACCATCACAACAACGGCTATAACACCGCTGTAGAGCACCAGCACGCCGGCAGCAACAGCCGCGACGACCTCAAAGTAGCGCCGCGCCGAGGCATAGGTGTACACGTAGAACCCGCGCGCTTTTCCAAATGTGCCCAAATACCACTCGCCGCTGGCGTTGACCAGTCGGACTTTGCCGGGCAGGCATCGATCCTTAATACCGTCGACAATAAAGACATCCGTTGCAGGCAGATTGAATACGCCCAATATGGTGGGTTCAACGGCATTGGTCGCAACGACTTTGCCATCGCTTTCGATCACGATATTGCCACTGTCGATGGTCTCATAACCACCGAGCAGGCTCTGCAGTTTGAGCGTATTGCTTGCAACTGCCTTCGCGCTCTGATGCCTGACCGCGATAACGATGCCCTCGCCATCTTGCCGGGTCACGCAACCAATGTCTGCAACCGAATCATCCGAAAGCGTAATGCGGGCGGTATAGGACTTAAGCGGATGGGCTGCCACCTCCAGCACGGGTGCTTCCTTGAGATACGTAGCGAGCGACTCGTAGCCCACGCCATCCGTCGAGGATTCGGACACCAAATTGCCCGATGCGTCCGTCACGATCAGTGCGCTCACGTTGAACTGGTCGGCATATTGCTCCAGCATGGCGTTATCCACCGAACCGTCGCGCTCAATATCGCGCGCTGTCTCTCCGGCGATCTCCATAACGCGAATCAGGTTTTTGGTCGTATAGGCGCTATTGAATGCATCGTAGGAAAGGCTCTGCGTCGCCACGTAATCGACAACGTCGGCAAAGCGCTGCTCGGCTTGGGCCGTCGTGTAGCCGTAGCTCATCATGCCGGCAACAACCGAGAGCGCTATCCCCAGCAGGGCGACAAGGAGCCATACCCCTGTCGAACGATTGCCCCGCCCCTGAGCGGCGTGGTCGGGCGCATCGATCATGACAGGCCCTCCATATTCAAAAATGGCGAAGGGTCATCAAAGTACTTTGACACCAGACGTTCCATGGTGCCATCGACAAGCATTTCTTGGTAGGCATGAGTGAGCTTAACGTCGATGCCACGCGTATCGTTGATATCGAAAGCGGTGCCCAAACCAACCTCTAGCAGCGGCTCATCCAAAATGCGATACGTTACGCCATAGTCTTTTTCGTAGGTGAGCAGCGAGGACTCATGCGCGGCGATGGCGTCGACCAGACCCTCGACGAGCGCCGGGTTCAGATACGAACGGTCCGAAAAGCAGTAGAGCTCTTTGATCTGCGGAACGTTTTCATTTGTATGATTGAGCAAAATGTCCTCGGGCTTGGTGGTGGACTGGACCGCCACGACCTTATCCTCAAGATCGGCAAGCGTGTAGATATCGCTCTGGGGATCGACCGCGACCACCTGGCGGCTCGCAAGGTACGGGCCGGCCCAACGATACTCGTTTTCGCGACCCGTCATGCTAAAGCTGCCCATGACGCAATCGAGCTCGCCGCTCGCCAGTAGCTCGTTCTTCTTTTCCCAATCGATCAGCTGGTACTTTGGCTTGTAACCAATGCGGGCCAAAGCCTCGGTCAATATCTCGACATCCAGGCCAACGATATCGCCGTACTCGTCGGTATACACAAACGGTGGATAGAGGTCGCTGCCGACGTTGAGCGTCTTAAGGTTGTCGTCTTTGGCCTGCGAGGCGTCCAGGCCTTCTAATGCAAACGTCGAGACCCTGCCATTCGACCCGGAACAGCCGGCTATCGCTACGACAAAGGCACACGCTCCCGCAAGCGCAACAAACAACGATATGGCAACCGAGCGACGGGGTCTTTTCATCGAGCTCCAGACGATCCTGTTTACAGACTGAAATGGTTAAAGATAATAGCAAACGAAACCACGCGAGTGCCCAATGGTTACAGACGTTCTACCATGCGGGGCCTTCCAGCCGACTTGGCAGAAGGTCCCGCATGCAGCGCACGCCTACCGTGCATTAAAAACGTAGCGGTCCAGGCGGTCGCACGCTTCCCTCACGCGCGAAAGCGGCAGCGCCAGATTCACGCGAATGTGGCAGGGCCCGTGGAACGGACGGCCATCCTGGTAGCCAACGCCCACGCGCGCCCCCTCGTCGAGCAACCACTGAATATCGCGGCCATGCTCGCGGCACCACTCGGTGCAGTCCAGAAACACCATGTACGTGCCCTGCGGACGCGAATAGGACACGCCCTCAAAATGCTCGTCCACGTAATTGCAGAAGTACTCGATATTGCCGGCAAGCACCTGATTGCGCTCGTCCACCCACTCATAGCCCTGCGGCTGGTAGGCACCGATAAGCGCATGCATGGAGAGGACATTCATCTCGTTGTAGTGGGTCTTGTTGGACACGGCGCACACGCGGTCGCGCAGCGTCTCGTTATAGATGATGTGGTAGCTGCCGACCAGGCCCGCCAGGTTGAACGTCTTGCTGGGCGCGTAGAGGGCAACCGTGCGCATGCGAGCATCCTCGCTCACCGACTGCGTCGGGATATGCTTGTGGCCCGGCAGGATGATATCGGACCAAATCTCGTCCGAGATCACCACGCAATCGTGCTGACGATAGATGTCCATGGCGCGCTCGATCTCGTCACGCTCCCATACGCGGCCGCAGGGATTGTGCGGCGAGCAGAACACCGCGGCATGGATGTGGTTTTGGGCGAGCTTGTGCTCCATGTCCTCAAAGTCCATACGCCACACGCCCTGGTCGTCGAGCTTAAGCGGGCTGTGGACAATACGATAGCCCGCGGCCTCAATGGACTTGGTAAAGCCGATGTAGGTGGGGCTGTGGACCAGCACCGCATCGCCCGGCTGAACATACGCACGCAGTGTCGACACGACACCGCCCAGCACGCCGTTTTCGTAGCCGATATGTTCAGGGCGCAGGCCCTCGACGCCATTGCGGCGGCTCTGCCATTCGATGATGCGGTCGAAGTACTCGGCGCGCGGGTTAAAGTAGCCAAACATGGGATGCTGAGCGCGCTGAATGATGTACTCCTGGACCGTGGGCACCGTGGCAAAATTCATGTCGGCCACCCACATGGGAATGCGGTCGAAGCCCTCGTCGGGTGCGTTCGGAGCCATACCGGGGATCTCGCCCCAGGAGTCAACGGCGATGGAGTCCATGCCGTGGCGGTCGATAAGCGAGCTAAAGTCGTATTTCATGCTGAGCTCCCATGCAAAGTAGACTGTTTCGATAGGCGTTATTGTCCACCAGCGTGGGCGGTTTTGGCATGGGGTTTGGCGTTGTTTTTGACGGATACGGACGGATGGTTAGTCTTGCGCGTCGTTGACGGCGACTACGGTTAGCTGGGTTTCGTCGACCGTAAACGATATGTCGAGCCCGGCGTAGGCCAGATGGTAGACGCGGTTTGGTTCGTGCTTGCTGCCCGCGCGGCGCGGATCTTGGCGTAGAACCTCGACCAAGCCGGGGAGCTTTGCGGGCGGGACCATATCCTGCAGTGCTTGCGGAAACTTAACATCGAGCTCTTGCCACGGAGCATCCTCGATCCAGCCGCCGGTCGCATCCGAGTGGCAGTCCGCAAACGGAATGTAGGGCTTAATGTCGTAGATGGGCGTGCCGTCGCGCAGATCGGCCCCCAGCACATAGATGATGGGGCCATCGTCGGTGAGCTCGACACGATCGAGCTTGACGCAGGTGAGACCGATGGGATTAGGGCGAAACGGGCTGCGCGTGGCAAAGACGCCCACACGCTCGGCTCCACCCAGGCGCGGCGGACGCACGGTCTTCGACCATTTTGCGTTGGTACCGGACCTGTCCTGCGTTTTGGCATCGGCGGCTATGTCCTTAGCCGTGCCGCCGGGCGTTCCGTTTTCGAAGCGCCACAGCAGCCACAGGTGAGAGAAGGAGTCCAGACCCTCAACCGCTGCATTGGAGGCAAATTCCGGCTCAAAAACGATGCGTCCCTGCAGATGAGGCGCCAAAAAGCTGTTGCGCGGAATGCCGAACTTCTGCGGCAGGTCGGTATGTATGTGTGCAATAGGTTCCATGCCGGTCATTGTACGGCATGGAGGCGTGGGGCGTTGCGCGCAATTCTTCGCCGTGGACTCCTGTCGTGCAACCAACGGTTGCTTGGAAGGGCGCCTGCCGCCGCGTATGCTTAAGCCATCAACCAGCAGAAAGGAGCCACTATGGCCTTTGCAGAAAAGCTCATTGCCATCCGTCGCGCCCATCACCTTACCCAAGAGCAGCTCGCCGCCAAACTCTTCGTCACACGCCAAGCCGTCAGCCGTTGGGAGCGCGACGAGGTCACCCCGGGCATCGACATGATGAAGCTCATTGCCGCCGTAACCGGAGAGCCGTTGTCCCACCTGCTCGAAATGCCCGAGCATTATTGCCAGAGCTGCGGCATGATACTCACGCCCGACGACTGCGGCACCGATGCCACGGGCGCCACGACCGACCATTACTGCAAGTGGTGCTACGACCACGGCAAGTACACCTACGACACCACCATGGAGGCGATGATTGAGGATTGCGCCCCGCGGCTGGCGCAAAACACCGGCATGTCGCTCGACGAAGCCGTCTCGCTCATGGGCGCCGTCCTGCCGCAACTGGAGCGCTGGCGCACCGTGCAGGAAAACGAGGAGCGCTACGGCGCCGAAGCGCGGGCACGCTATGGCGATGAGGCTATCGATGCAGCAAATGAAGCGCTGCTGGACATGGACCCCGAGACATGGAACGACATGAAGGAACTTGAACGCGCTGTTCTGGGCCAGCTCTCGATCGCCATGAGCGATGGCGATGCGGACGGAAGCGAGGCTCGCAAGCTTGTCGCGATGCATCGTCGTTGGATTGGTCTCAACTGGGGACACGAACCCCAGAACGAAGCGTACCTGGGCCTCGCCAATGGTTATCTTGCCGACCAGCGCTTTGTTGACTACTACGACAAGCCCTGCGGCACCGGAGCCACGGCGTTTCTGGTCCAAGCCATCGAGTCGTCACTGGTCCGCGCATAGACCGCGGCGGCTTTGGGTATTTCAATCGAAACCTCAACCGATTGGAGACCCATGGCTACTAATCATGAGTTCACGCTGTACGTTATGACCGGCTGCCCGTATTGCATAAAAGTCAAGCGATTCCTTGCCGATAACGGTGTGACCATTCCCGAGCGCAATATCTCGACCGATACCGAAGCCGAGCAGGCACTCATCGCCGTCGGCGGAAAGCGCCAGGTTCCCTGTCTGCTCATTGACGGAGAGCCGCTCTACGAGTCGAGCGACATCATCGCATGGGTACAGAAGAACCTGCTCTAGCACTCGCGTTGCGACCGACTCGCCCCAACCCATACGACCCAAACATGTACGCCAGCATCCAAAGTCGACATTTTTCGACATCTTTGGATGCTGACGTACAGCTTTTTGTGGCTAGTCATTGGGGACGTTCTTAAATGACTAGTCGTTAAAGAACGTCCCCAACGACCAACTAGCCGTGGAAGCGGGCTGTGGGTGCGAGTGGCTGCTCGCGAAAGACGCGCTCGACGGCGGCGCGGTATTCGTCGACCTTTTTGGTCTTACGTACGAGCTTGTGAACGGTAGCGGGGTCGGCGAAAGCGCACTTGGCGTAGAACCACCACTCCTTCATACGAAAGACCGCGTTGCCGCCGATCTCTTCTGCATAGGCCGCAAACAGTGTGTCGTGAAAGCGCTGCAGCTCAGCAGCCGTGGCAGCAGGACCGCCCTTAACCATGCGAGCCAGAGCGGGGTTCGCGAGCAGGCCACGCCCCAGCATCACATGGCGCGTGCCGGGATAGGCCTCCACCAGCGCGTCCATATCCTCAAGATCAAAAATGTCACCGTTGTATGCCACCGGAAACGGTGCCCGCTCCAACGTCTCGCCATAAAACGCTTTGCGCGGGGAGCCCGTATAGCGATCCTTCTGTACACGCGGATGCACGATCAGTTCTGCCAGCGGCATGCGACAGTACAGTTCGAGCACGCGCTCGTATTCGTCGTCGTTCTCCAGCCCCAGCCTGGTTTTTACCGACACCGGCAACGGCGAACGTTCGCACACGTCACTCAAGAACACCTCGAGCCCATCGAGATTGCGCAGGAAACCCGAGCCCTTGCCCTTGGCGACAACCGTCCCCGAGGGACAACCCAGGTTAAGGTTGACTTCGCGATAGCCCATGTCGGCGAGCACCTGCGCCGCCCACACAAACTCGTCCGCATTCTTGGACATAAGCTGGGGGACGACATTTAGCCCTTGGTTGTTAGCTGGATCGACTTCCTTGAACGCCTTGCCGCCAAAGCGGTTTCCCACCCGCGGTGGCGGCAAAAACGGCGTGTAATAGCAATCGAGCGCACCGAAGCACTCCGCATGCACGCGACGGAACACATGCCCGGTAATCCCCTCCATAGTGGCCAGCGAAAGGAGCATCTACTCTTCTCTCATATCAACACTACAAAGGGGCCGTCCCTTTGTCACATGCATTATGCCTTGCGCTTCAGGCGATTCACAAGGAAGAGGTAGCTACTGAACGATGACCACCCTCCAGCCGCACCCCATACAACGAGGTTTAATACTTTTCCCGAGAAGTGAACGAGTGAAAACGGGCCCCCGAAGCATCGGCACTTTCGAGATGCAATTTCCTGCGGTTTTGCCAGCCAAATCCTGCGGGTTTGACGTCTAAAAATGTCGATGCTTCGGAGGTCCAAGTATGGCCGTTCACTTCTCGGAAAAGTATTAGACCTCGATTTACATGCCACTCAATGTGACAAAGTGGCTGCTCCTTTGTCACATTCGATGAAAAAGGGCACCGATGTTAGTCGATGCCCCAAAGCGGCTGCAGGTTAAGCCCTACAGCGTATGTCTAAGACGAATCGAACTATTCGTCCCAGGAGAGGTTCTTACCAGTCTTTTTTGCCAGCAGCAAGAACAGGCCGATAATAACGTTGCATGCGATGCAGAAGATGAAGACGCCCTGGAAGGAGCCGACAAGCTCATAGACCTTCATCATAACGGGCATGCCAAAGGCGCCGACGATATAGCCCACGGAGCAGATCAGCGCGAAGATGCGACCGAAATCGCGGGAGCCACAGACATCCCTACCCAACACGGACAGGGCAGTGCCAGCGATGACGTACATTACGTCGTTCACGCCTGCTGCGAGGATGCTGAGCGTCGAGTTGCCGCTGCTCATCATGAGCATGACAAAGGAGAGGATGGAGACAGCGAGCCAGCCCAGAATGGCCTTCGTGCTGCCGAACCAATCGCAAGTGGTGCCGCCGAACGGAATGAGGAACAGAGCGAAGAGCGATGCAGCGGATACCAAGAAGCCGACCACCTAGGGGCTAA
>CAJMSV010000045.1 GCA_905216175.1 uncultured bacterium
GGCCAAGCTCAATGGCTTTGACGCCGTCGAGGTGGCTGCCGGTGCTCGCAACACGCGTGGACTGGCTGCTGAGAATATTGACGCACCCGGCGTGGTGTATGCCGTGGACTACCTGACGGCCTCGACCGTCTCGATACTCGATGGCGGCGAGCCTGTCGTCGATGCATGCGGCCTGGACGTCGTGGTCAATGGCGGCGGCGATACCGGTAACGACTGCGTGGGCACCGCGGTACGTCAGGGTGCGCGCAGCGTGCGCCAGTTTGAGTTCTTGCCGGCGGCGCCTGATGCGCGCGCGGCGAGCAACCCCTGGCCGCAGTGGCCCAACGTGAAGAAGACCGATTACGGCCAGCAGGAGGCCATCGCTGCCATGGGCGGCGAGATGCGCGCTTGGGGCGTGGATACGCTCGAGGTGCTGCTGGATAAGAAGGGCGCTGCCGCGGGCCTGCGCGTGGTCGATCTGGACTGGTCGGCGGGAAAGCCCGAGCGCATCGCGGGCTCCGAGCACGAGGTGCCGACGCAGCTGGTGCTCATCGCCTGCGGCTTCACGGGCCCGGAGCACAGTGTGTTCGACGCCGTTGGCGTGCCCGTTGCCACCGCTGGTCGTCCGCTGCCTGTGATGGCCGCCGAGGGCTCGCATCTTGCGGCGCGTGGCGAGGGCGTCGCCGCGGATGCCGCGCCGGTGTATGTTGCCGGTGACGCTCGCAACGGCAGCTCGCTCGTGGTGAGCGCCATGGCCGACGCCCTGGCCTGCGCTGCCGAAGTCGCCGAGGCGCTGGAGCTGTAAGGCGGCTGTCCACAGCTGAATCGTCAAGGGCTGTCCCCGAATGCCGGCCCAAAAGGAACGTCCCCAAGTGCCGGCAGCTGGGGACGTTCCTTATGTGCCGGCATTCGGGGACACTCCTTGCGAGTTCGCAGGCGACTTTGTCATTTGCCGACGTGCAAGTGTTCATTCGTCGACGTTTGCGACTGTGCTACTCTGCTCTTTCTGTGGTGGTAGCGGGCGTTTGCCTCAAATGAGTGAACTGACTGTCTATATCTACCTGCGGTTTCTTTGCGGTGCGCTCATTCGGTCAAGTGTCCCGTCAAGTGTTTGGTCAGCATCTGGTTTGCAGCCGGAGGCCTATTTTGTCCGTGCTGACAGTGGCTGCCCACCCTCCCCGTAAGCTCAAATTGAGGTTCATCAGTTTGAGGAGGATGCCGTGACTGACCACGTTTTAGACCGAGCGCATCTGGCTGAAGCCGTCGGCAACGATATTGCCGACATGGCCCATTTTTGGATGCTGCGGAAGTTTCAGTTTTTGGAGCCGGCGCGCGAGCAGTTTGAGATCATTGTCGACCCGTGGCTCAGCTATTGCACCGAGCCTTCCCAAAACGAAATCATGGCCTACAACATGGCATTTACCGATTGGCTGCTCTTCGAGCGCCCCTATCGCCATGGCAAGACGCTGCTCGAGCTGTATGTTGACGAGCCGCCGGCATCGCTTTCGCCTGTCTCGCTCAAGCGGCTCGAGCAGGTACGCGACACGCAGTATTTCTCGCGCTTTGGCATTTTGGACAAGGATCCTGCGAACGGCATGGCTGCGCTGAAGGATACGCGCACCGACCGTCGCTTTGATGTCTACGACCCGCATATCGTGCAAAAGGAGCATTGGAGCGACGGCGCGATTGCGGTGCGCCTCGCCTGCGTCGACGATGTCTGGCTGACGGCGGGGCAGCTCTACCTGTATGACATCGCGCGCCTGAGCGACACGGCGGTCGATGGGCCGGGTGCGGTGCATCCGGAGGACCTGCAGGACGGCTTCGACACCTCGTGCATCAGCTTCTTTTTGCGCCTGGTCCGCGACATCATGGGCGCCCAGGGGCGCTACGTAAAGTCCCTCAACATCTACGAGCAGGAGTGGGAGTAAGGGATGGGCTGTCGCAGCGCCGCCGCGTGTCTATTTGTCTCGATCTGTAACGTTTAGGGACAAAAAACCGGTCTACCTGTTACAGATCGAGACGAATGCTTGGGCGCTGCTGATTTGTCTAAATCTGTAACGTTTAGGGCCCTGGAGAACGTCTAACTGTTACAGATCGAGACGTTTGGCACCTGGTTGGGGGAATGTCTCGATCTGTAACATCTACAGGCTAAAAGTCGACCTTGCTGTTACAGATTGAGACGGAAGGTTGGCGGCTGCCGAAAGATCTTGTTCTGTAACAACTAGAGGTTCAAAGACTGTCTTCCTGTTACAGATCAAGACATTTGTCAGCGGAGGCAACAGCGGCGATGGTCCATTTGTCCGATGTGGTGGTGATGGAAGTGTCTAATACCGTTCTCAAACACAAGCATACGACTCGCAACACGCTGGCGCGGAACAGGACGCTCGCGCGTCTCACGGAGACGGCCAAGCAAGGTGCGCTGCTCGCAACGCATGACAATACCGAGCTCATGTGGCTGCGACGCCATGTTGGAACCGACGATATCGCGGAGCCCGAGCCGTACCTGTTCTGTTTTCAGCATGATTGGGATGCATTGACGCCGGCGGAGCGAGCGCTGAGGACTATCAAAGGGCTTGCGGAATTTCATCCCGATTGGGCGTTTTGGGGCTATGACGCGGCGCTTTTGTGGGGTTTGGAGGTGCCGAATGATCTGCTCGGGCCGCGTTTTCTTGTTAAGACGGGCTGTTCGATGACGTTGAACAGCGGGTGCAGGTTGTTGCGTCCGCAGATGGCGGGCGCGCTCGAGCGTGTTGATGGCGTGCAGGTGACGTCATTTTGGCGCACGGTGGAGGATTGCTTGCTGCGTGCGCCGTTCTCCTACGGGTTGGCGATTGCCGATTCTGCACTGCGGGCGAAAGGCGTTTCACGTGGGGATTTGTGCGAGCGCCTCCGCGCCGATTGCGAGGGCAAGCGAGGGTATCGCAGGGCACAGGTGATTGCGTCGTATGCGGACGGGATGTCCGAAAACGGTGGCGAGTCTCGGTTTCGAGCGTTCTTTATTGCATACGGCTTTCCGGTTCCGGAGTTGCAGGTGGAGTTTCGCGATCCGCTCGATTCGAGCCAGGTGTTTCGGGTCGATTATTTCTGGAGGCTCGAGGACGGGACATGTGTCATCGGCGAGCTCGACGGAAAGGGGAAGTATGCCTTGCAGAACGGCGAGGGCTGGGAGTCGGTCGACCCATTCGTGGCAGAACGTCAACGGGAGTCCCATCTGACAATGCTCGGGCACAAGGTGCTTCGGTTTACGTTTGATGAGCTCAAGAATCCGGGGAAGCTGGTTGAGAAGATGAGGTTGGCGGGTATTTCGCGACGGCCCGATTTGGCTGAGGAGTGGAGACGTCAGTGGTATGGGCGCTGAGAGGTTTTGTCTCAATCTGTAACGTTTAGAGGTTATTTGAGCTCGTAACTGTTACAGATCGAGACAAACCGGTGAAGCGTCGACCGAATGTCTTGATCTGTAACAGCAAGGGGCCCAACAACCCTGTATCTGTTACAGATCGAGACACTTCCCTGGTGTCGCTGGGGTGGGACTGCAGCGTATTCCGTCCCCCACATCCCCTCTTCCCTCCGTTAACCGATATGTCTGTGGCAATCGGGCTACACTGGATAATAATGGACAGATGTTCAAGTTTTCTGAGGGGGAGGAGCTCGATATGGCGTCTGCCGATCGTTCCACGTTGTTTATCAATGCGACCGTCCTGGATGGTTCGGAACATATGGAGCCGCAGCCCGACATGGCCGTGGCCGTTGAGCGCGGTCTCATCACGTGGATGGGGCCGAGTGCTGTGGCGCAGGCGCCTGCAGGTGCCGAGGTCATCGACCTGGCAGGGGCGTATCTCATGCCAGGTCTAATCAATATGCATGTGCATCTGTGCGGCTCGGGCAAGCCGGTTTCGGCGGGCGATGCGGGTGCGCTGATGAAGAAGCTCGATAATCCCGTGGGGCGCGCCATCGTGCGCCATATCCTCAAAGGTAGCGCCCAGCAGCAGCTGGCAAGTGGCGTGACTACGGTGCGCGGCGCGGGCGACCCGCTGTTTGCCGATCTTGCCGTGCGCGATGCTATCGATGCCGGCAAGTATCAAGGTCCTCGCCTGGTGGCGCCGGGAACGGGCGTCACGGTGCCGGGCGGCCATGGTGCGGGCTTGTTCGCCCAGGTGGCAAACAGTCCCGCCGAGGCAGCCGAACAGGTGCGCGACCTGTATGCGCGCGGTGCCGACGTCATTAAGCTGTTCGTAACGGGCGGTGTGTTCGATGCGACCGAGGTGGGCGAGCCGGGCGTGCTGCGTATGCCGGTGGAGGTTGCCGCGGCGGCGTGCAAGGCGGCGCACGATATGGGCCTTCCGGTCATGGCCCATATCGAGAGTACCGAGGGTGTGAAGGTTGCGCTTGAGGCCGGCGTTGACACGATTGAGCACGGCGCTCCGTTGACGTCCGAGATTCTGGAGCTGTACCGTGGCGCCGCGGGCACGCAGCTCGAGGGGCGTGCGCCGAGTGTGACCTGCACTATCAGCCCGGCGCTGCCGTTTGTGTTGCTCGACCCGGAAAAGACCCATTCGACCGATACACAAAAGAAGAACGGCGACATCGTGTGCTCGGGCATCATCGAGAGCGCCCGTGCCGCACTGGAAGCTGGCGTTAAGGTGGGCCTTGGCACGGACTCGAGCTGCCCGTTCGTGACGCAGTACGACATGTGGCGTGAGGTGGCCTATTTTGCCAAGTACGTGGGTGTGAGTAACGCCTTCGCGCTGCATACGGCCACGCAGGTCAATGCCGAGCTGCTGGGGCTGGGCGGCGAGACCGGCACAATCGAGTGCGGCAAGGCCGCCGATATCCTGGTGACGCGCAAGAGCCCGCTCGATGACCTGTGCGCACTGCGTGAGCCGGCGTACGTGATGTGCCGTGGTGATCTGGTGCGCAAACTCAAGGTGAAGCGTATTCCCGAGGTGGACGCCGAGCTCGACACGATTATGGCCATGCCGTCCGAGGCACTGGCCGAGGAGCTCGCCCGCGACGGCGTGGCATAGGTGTGACAAAGGGGCAATCCCTTTGTCATAATCAAAAAAGCCGAGGTCTCAGTGCGAGGCCTCGGCTTTTTTCGAACAAATACTTAAGACTGGGACAAACAAACCTGATTAATTGTCCCGCGTGCGGCGGCTAGGAGCGCGTTTCCATCTTGGCGTGGCACTTGGGGCAGGTGACGCGGATCTTGCCCTTGCCCTTGGGGACGGAGAGCATCTGGCCGCAGTTGGGGCACTTGAGGTATGCCGTGGTCTTGCGGCCCTTCCACATCTTCTTGGCTGTGCGCTTGGCACGTTCAAAGTCTTCCTTGCTAGTACCGGCTGCGCGCGAGGCGTTGGCCGCTGCAGCTCCGCCGCCCAAGCTGGCGACGAACTTGCCCAAGCCGGGAACATTGGCGGTCGTGGCGACAAAGGCCTCGTTCTCCTTGCGACGTGCGTCGATATTTTTGGACAGGCCGCGCAGCACGCCAATCACGATTACGGCGATGGCAATCCAGCTGAGCCACTGGATGCGGGCTATCGATCCGATCATGGCGACGATAATGCCTGCGAAGCCCATCACGATGGTGAGTTCGTCAGCGCCATTGCGGCCCTTCATAAAGTCATTCATGCAAATTGCCTTTCATTCGATATGCCGCACGCCCTTATACCCGATTTAGAGCAAGGGGGACAGGTTAATCTGCACCAATGTGGCGCAAACGTACCTGTCCCCAATGTCCCCAATTACTTGGAGAGCTTGTCGACGACGCGTTCGATTTCGGCGAGTTTGGCGGCTTTGAGGTCTTCGTCGCCCGATTCGATTGCCGAAGTCACGCAGCCCTCTATATGCGCCTTGAGCACGTCGGCGTTAATGCGCGCGAGGAGCGCCTGTGTTGCCATGAGCTGCGTGGAAATATCGACGCAATAGCGGTCCTCCTCGACCATGCGCAGGATGCCGTCGATCTGTCCGCGTGCCGTCTTGAGCATGCGGGTCACCGATTTGTGGTCTGCCATCATGGCGGGTCCTCGTTTCTGGTCGATCTTCCGGATGTCCCCCCTGTCAGTTGCGGTGAAATACGGACTGTTTAAGGGCCTAGGGCGGCTCAACAGTCCGTATTTCACCGCAACTTCTGAGGGGGGGCAGGTGGCGCCTGCTACGCGGCGGTTACGGACAGGGCATGGAATTTCTCGCCGGCGCCCTCGACGGCGGCGGCGAGCTGCTCGGCGGTCACGGTGTCGGCGCACTCCACCTGGACAGTCTGGGTCTCGTGATCGGCGTCGGCATCGGTCACGCCGGCAACGTTGAGCAGCGCCGTCTCGACGGTGGCGTCGCAGTGGCCGCACATAAGGCCGGAAGTCTTAATTGTGAAACGCATGGATATTCCTCTCTGTTGTGTCGGCTTTCCCAGGCACCCGACCTTGACCTTCAAGCCGTCGCTCGCGTATCAAAATACGCGTCGCTCCTCTTTCAGGTCAATCTCGGGCATCTGGAAAACCCGTTCTAAATGGACTGAATGGTGAGCCTATTTTGCCACTTTCGGCTTAAAGGTTCGCAGGCGCAGCGCATTGGACACGACGCAGACACTCGACAGGCTCATGGCCGCGGCGCCGAACATCGGCGAGAGCTGCCAACTCGTGAGAGGGAAGAACACGCCCGCGGCAAGCGGAATGCCGATGCCGTTGTAGAACAGCGCCCAGAACAAGTCCTGCTTGATGTTGCGGATCGTGGCGCGCGACAGCTCGATGGCGCGGGCGACGTCCATGAGGTCGCTGCGCATGAGCACCACATCTGCCCCCTCCTTGGCGATGTCGGCGCCGGTGCCGATCGCAAGGCCCACGTCGGCGCGCGCCAGGGCGGGGGAGTCGTTGATGCCGTCGCCCACCATGGCGACCTTGCTGCCCGCATCCTGCAGCTCGCGCACGTGGCGTTCCTTGTCGGCGGGGAGGACGTCGGCGATGACCTGCTCGCTGCTCAGTCCCACGCGGCGGGCAATCGCTTCGGCGGTGACGCGGTTGTCGCCGGTGAGCATGCGCACGTCGACGCCGAGCTTGCGGAGTGCGGCGATGGCCTCGGCGCTCGTCTCTTTGACCTCGTCAGCCACGGCGATGGTGCCGACAAGCTCGCCGTTCTTGGCAAAGAACAGCGGCGTCTTGCCCTCGGCTGCGAACTGTTTGGCAAGGCCGGCGGGAACCTTCGCGCCTAGCTCGTCCATCAGACGCACGTTGCCGGCGGCGATGACATTCTGCCCCTCGCGTGCCGTAACGCCTCGCCCGGGCACGGCGGCAAAGTCCTCGACCATGCGTGCGACGATTCCGCGCGCCTCGCACTCGGCCATAATCGCCTCGGCCAGCGGGTGCTCGCTTGAGCGCTCCAACGCGGCGGCCAGCTTGAGCAGCGCCTTTTCGCCCATGGCAGGCGAGCCGTCGGCGTGCGCGGCAACCACAATGTCGGTCACGGCAGGCTTGCCGCGGGTGACCGTGCCCGTCTTATCGAGCACCGCGGTGCCCACGCTGCGCAGGTTCTCCAGCGCCTCGGCGCTCTTAAAGAGAATGCCCATCTCGGCGCCCTTGCCGGTGCCGACCATAATGGCGACGGGCGTGGCCAGGCCCAGCGCACACGGGCAGCTGATCACCAGCACGGCGACGGCGGAGGTAAGCGCTTCGTTGATGCTTCCGGTCAGCGCCATCCACGCCACAAAAGTTATGACAGAGATTACAAGCACCACGGGCACGAACACGCCGGCGACCTTGTCGGCCATGCGGGCGATGGGCGCCTTGGTGGCGTTGGCGTCCTCGACGAGCTGGATAATCTTGGCGAGCGACGTGTCGGCGCCCACACGCGTGGCGCGGAAGGTAAACGAGCCCGTGCGGTTGACCGTGGCCGCGTTGACAGTGTCGCCGGCGGTCTTTTCCACGGGGATGGACTCGCCGGTGAGCGCGCTCTCGTCCACGGCCGAGCTGCCCTCGAGCACCACGCCATCGACAGGGATGGACTCTCCGGGGCGCACACGCAGGACCAGGCCGGGCAGAATGGCATCGACGTCGCCGGTGGCCTCGGTACCGTCCTCGGCCACGACGGTCGCGGTCTTGGGCGCCAGGTCAATGAGCGCCTCGATGGCGCCGCCGGTCTTGGATTTGCTGCGTGTCTCGAGGTATTTGCCCACGGTAACGAGCGACAGGATCGTGCCCGCACTCTCAAAATACAGATTGTCCATGCTCGTCATCATGGCCTCGTGGACCTGACCCGCGGCTAATTGGTCGGCCATGATGAACATGGCGTAGAGCGACCAGGCGATGGAGGCGGTGGCGCCCACGGCAATAAGGGCGTCCATGGTGGGCGCGCCGTGCGCGAGCGATTTAAACCCGTTGATAAAGTACGCGTCGTTGACGTAGACGATGGGGATGAGCAGGACGAGCTCGGTGAGCGCGAGTGTCATGCTGTGGGTATGGTCGGTGAAAATACCGGGCAGCGGCCAGCCGAGCATGTGCCCCATGCCTATGTAGAACAGTGGGATGAGGAATACGATCGAGATGATGAGGCGGGTGCGCATGGCAGAGGCGGCGGCCTCCAACTTTTTGGTCGGTGACTCCATATGGGCGGCGCCGGATCTGGCTTGCGCACTTCCGCTTTGGACAGCGTCGGTGCCCGTGCTGATGGGCGAGGCCGAGTAGCCCGCGCTGTCGACAGCGGTGCAGATATCGTCGGGGGAGACCTGCGCGGGGTCGTAGTCGACCATCATGGAACCGGCGAGTAGGTTGACGGCGACGCTTTGGACGCCGTCGAGCTTGCTCACGGCACGGTCCACGTGCGCCTGGCAGGCGGCGCATGTCATGCCGCCTACGTCGAACTTATCTTGAGCCATGGCTTCTCCTTTCTGTGGTTCGGTGTTGAAATTGTTAACCTGCCGATACTATACACCCATACCCCCTGGGGGTGTCCAGTGGAGATTGAAATGTATGCCATTCTGTTATTGGCCGAGGTGATAGCCAGGTCGGCGGACCGTAGTCGGTCTAATGTCTCAATCTGTAACAACTAGACCCGTTTTTGTCGAGTAACTGTTACAGATCTAGATATTACATCGAGCCACAACTTAACGTCTCAATCTGTAACATCTGGGGACTGTTTTGCCTGCTAGATGTTACAGATTGAGACAATTCCCGGGGAGGGGTCCCGTCACGGCAAGACGCCCGCTCTCTAGATACAGAATCCGGGGATCACGCAGGTTCGTTTGTTTGGCTTGTCCGCAGGCGTTGCGTACGTAAAGGCGTCGCCGTCGTGGCCCACACGGTTTATGTAGAGCGTGCCTTCGGTCTCCGATGAGTCGGGGCTCACCGTGCGCTCCCACCAGCAGGTGTCCTTGCCCTTCCACTGACGGACCATCGTCTCGTTCGTGGAATACGGGCTCACCTTGAGCTCGCGGAAGAGTTGGTACTCCTTGCCCTCGCTGTTGTAGATGTCTGCCAGGTAGTGATAGTCCTTGGCAAACGAATCGGGCGGTTGCGTACCGCACAGCTCGACCATGGCGGGCAGCCAAAGGGTTGCGGGCAACTCGCTCAGACACGATGCACTGTTGGCGGCGCCCACATTGTTCGAGACCTTCTTGACTCCTTTAATGAGCGCGCGCAACTCGTTGGGCAGCAGCTTAAGGCCGTCGCCGTTGAGCCATTCCCGCAGCTCGCAATCTGCCCAGCCGGCGCTCGGCGGTTCAGCTGCAGCGTTGCGCTCGGCAAGACCCGCGTCGAACATAAACGTCAGCCCGGCCTTGCCCGTACCGTCTAGAAGCTCGTCGTGGCGGATACCCACAAGCTGCGCGCCAACCTGCAGCCCGTTGGTGAGCGTGACGCGCTTGGTGCATGGATAGGGGATATGCCCGTTGTCATCGAGCAGGTGATAGCGCTTGGCAATCTCGCGTGCCTCGCTACGGGTCTCGGCGGCCTTAATCTTGAGCGAAATCTCCTGCAGCTGATCCCAGGTGTAGTCGTCAAGTGAACCGCGGATGCCATCGAGGTAGTCGGGGATGCCAAAGCCATGGGTTGCCGCGCCAATGACGCCGAGCCCCGCAACGACTGCAGCGACACCGCCGATAATAAAGCGACGGCGGGTCATGGCATCGTTCCGGGCCTGCTCCAGGATCTCTCGCGCGCGCTCGCCGGCGACGTCGACCTTAAGGTGCGTACCGGAGTCGATGTCGATTACGGTGTCATTGCCCGCGCCCTCGCGGTCCTCAGATTCTGCAGCGGGGAGGTATGCCGAGAGCACCTCGAGCATCTGCTGCTCGGTGGGACGATCGCACTGCTCGACTGAGAGACCCTTCATGATGATTTGGACGAGCGCTTCATCGCCCTCGCAGCGCGGCTCGAGCGGTGCCGGCTTGGTCTTGGTCTTTACGAGATAGAACGAGCCGGTTGCAGCGGCGTCCGTCGACTCAAAGTCAAACGGTTTGCGACCGCTGTAGAGCTGGTACAGAATGCTCGAAAGCGCATAGACGTCGATTGCCGGCGAACGGCGAAGGGCCGCGATGCCTTCGATATCCTGCGTGAGCATCTCGGGCGCGGCGTATGCGGGCGTGGCAAAGCGCCAGATGTCGGCGCGCCGGGTGATCGTGTCGTCGCCGAGAGCCATGGTCGCGGAGCCCATGTCGATGAGGCAGGGGTCAAAGGAGCAATCGGCAATCTGCTGCTCGAGCGTTCGGCTGGTGGTGCGGAACATGATATTGGCAGGCGAAAGGTCGCGATGGACGACCGGATTCACGAGGCCTTGGGTCATCAAGAGCGCACGAAGCACGGCGTTTCCGACGGCGGCGACCATCTGGGTGGTCAGCCCGCCCGAGGCGTCGTGAGGAAGCAGGGGCAGCGCCTGCTTGAGTGAGGTGCCCTCGACCCACTCCATGAGGATGAGCGGGTCATCCTCGCACGATCCGTAGCCATAGACGCGCGGAAATCCGCGCAGGTGCGAAACGGTACACAGATGACGGTATTCCTCGAACAGCGCAGCGGTGTTGGCCAGGTGAGCGGCCGATTGCTCGGCGGAGCGGTCGGGGGCTTGGCCGGAAAGGATGGCGTTGTCCTTGAGTAGCTTGACGGCAAAGACCTCGCCGCGCGTGTTGGCCGCGCGCAGCACGTGCCCGATGTTGCCGTTGTTGCGGTGGGCCGTCTGGAGAATAAGCGTCATAAACCGACGCTTGGCGTCGTCCTCGGCGCTGGGGTCGACCGCCACGGCGGTGTCGAACGTATCGAGACGGATGAGTTTGTCGCCATAGGCGCTATCGGTAGTATCCATGGCGTTCCTTTGTCTGGCATGGGTTGCCGCGCGTACACGTGAGCAGCGCGGATATCGGTAAAGTACCATGATAGCCGCACTGCTCACGTGTACCGCTGAGTATTGTCGTTTACGACGCAGAAGGTAGAAGACGAAAGACGGACGGCGACCGTCTTTTGATCGCCGTCCGCGCTAGTCCACAATGACAAGGAATGTCGTATAGAGACCCAAATGAAGTCTGTCGCTGTTGGCGATTTCCACGGGGGGATAGACTTTGCCGGGCTCGCGTTGGTCGCGCGGCGGCTCGATTACGATATCACCGTCGCCTGCACCCGATTCGAGCACCGTGCCGTTGGTCGACCCAAGGCCCTGGGCGTACCAGTGCTCACCCTCAAGCCAAATGCGAAGATGCTCGCGTGATGCGTCGGCGCCCACATCGGTGATGCTGGGCGAGGTTTTGGGCAAAGAACCAATCACGGTGCCGCGTGGATCGCGTGTGAGGGGATGGATTTGCATGTCAACGCTGTTTCCGGCGTGCGTCCTAAGCAAGCCGAGGTTGGGAGCGACGGCGCGCGGTTGATCCAAGCTGCTCAAAAAACTACGGCCGACGGTAGTTTCGGTGGTGCCAAAGTGCCCGCCCGTCTTGCTGTCGCAAAAGCGCTCGACGGTGGCCACGCCCTGAACGGGATCGGCGAGCGCCCCCGTTGCCACAAAGAGCATCAAGAAGAGCGTGCTTTTTTCGCGCACGGCATTGCCGTCAAAGTTGTCGATGCGATTGAGGGCATTTGCATATAGGCAGCTGTCCAGCTTGTAGCTGGCGAGAGCCGACATCATTTCGTTGGCGGCCGGACCGCGATAGTGCTCGGCGATTGCCTGATAGGCGGACTCGCCGCCGCCGAGCTTGCTGCAGATTGCCGCGGAAAGGTTGAGCGTGGTGACGGTAAAGTCGCTGTAGATGGCGGGCGCGCACTGGTCAGGCTTGCGATGGACGATGTAACGGGTGAGATACGAGCGGTTGGAAGAGCATTTCTCGAGCAGGGTACTGCCGAGATAAGAGTTTCCGTTGATAAGCATTCGGGCGATCTCGAGATGTTTAAGACCGCCGAACGAGCGAATATCGTTATAGAGGACCGAGCAAGGCGTCTCTGCTGCCACGGATACCTCCTTTGATTGCTTCCTAGCCAATATGGCGATAGGAATTAATGGCCCCCGGTGGGCGACGTATTAAATGGCCGCGCAATATTTAGCGTAACCAAAGCAACATTATAGGCCACATGTTCGAAATTGCAGGAAGACTGAGAGATTTGGTTTGGACTGGACGGAAATCCCCCTCTGTCTTGATCTATAACAATTAGGACCGATTTTACTCGGTAACTGTTATAGATTGAGACGTTTGCGAACCGTGTCGACCGTTTGTCTCGATCTGTAACACGTAGAGGAAGATTTGCCCTGTAACTGTTACAGATTGAGACAATCAGCCGGGCCCACCTCGTCCGCCTCGTCATCTGTGGTTTACGTGGGGGCATACGGAGTACGGGTATACTAACCGGCGGCGAATCTGCTCCATCGCTTAGAGCTGCTGCGTCTGGACGGCGCGTGATAGGGCTGCCAAAGCGATCGCCAGCGTGCTGAGCAACGTCCTCTCTGTGCGCACCTGTTTTTGTATGTATTAGCGCACTACCAAGCACGCCCGCGCGGCCGCATGCCGTGCCCATTGCGCGTGCAGATAAGGAACAACAACATATGCGTAATTCTGTATCCGACGTCACGGACGCCGAGATTCTGGACGAGGCCCGCGAGGCTATGACCCAGGCTGCCTTCGATGCCGCCGATGAGGCCAATGCTGCCCAGGCCGTCGAGTCCGCTACCGAGAGCCTGCCCGCCTTTGACGAGCTGGGCCTCTCCGACGAGATGCTCCGTGCTATCGAGAACCTGGGCTACACGGCGCCAACGCCTGTTCAGGCCGGCTCCATCCCCGTGGTGCTCGAGGGCCGTGATCTGCTTGCCGCCGCTCAGACCGGCACCGGCAAGACGGCTGCCTTTTTGCTGCCGACCATGAACAATCTGGAGCACATCGCTCCTCCCAAACCCGTGCGCGAGCGCGGCGGCCGCAACCGCCGTCGCGGTGTTAAAAAGCCCGAGGGCAACGGCCGTGGCCCCGTGATGCTCGTCATCACCCCTACGCGCGAGCTTGCCCAGCAGATCGACGAGGTCGCAAGCAAAATCGCCGACGTCACCGGCCATGTTGCCGTGACCGTCGTGGGCGGCGTGAGCTACAAGCCGCAGACCGCGGCACTTAAGTACGGTTGCGACATCCTGGTCGCAACGCCGGGCCGTCTGGTCGATCTGATCGAGCAGGGTGCCTGCCACCTGGGCGAGGTCAAAGTGCTGGTACTCGACGAGGCCGACCGCATGCTCGACATGGGCTTTTTACCCGCCGTCCGTCGTATTGTGCGCGAGACGCCGGCCGAGCGCCAGACGCTGCTGTTCTCGGCGACGCTCGACGAGGAGGCCGTGGGCGAGATCACCGACCTGGTGAGCGACCCGGCACGCGTGGAGATCGCGCCCGCTACGTCGACCGCCGATACCGTCGACCAGTTTGTGTTCCCGGTGTCCATCGAGGCCAAGAACAACCTGCTGCCCGAGTTCCTCAAAAAGGAGGGCCCGGAGCGCACCATCGTCTTTATGCGCACCAAGCACCGCGCCGACAGCTGTTGCCGTCGTCTGGAGCGCAAGGGCATCAAGGCCGCTGCGATTCATGGCAACCGCAGCCAGGCCCAGCGCGAGCGCGCGCTTTCTGCCTTCCGCGACGGCACCGTCGACGTGCTGGTGGCAACCGATGTTCTCGCTCGCGGCATCGATATTAGCGACGTGCGCTACGTCGTGAACTTTGACGTGCCGGCCGAGCCGACCGACTATATCCACCGCATTGGCCGTACGGGCCGCGCCGGCGAGCTGGGCTGGGCCATTACGTTTGTGACCGAGCAGGACGTCGACGAGTTCTACGAGATCGAGAAGCTCATGGACAAGACGGCCGACATCTACGAGGCCGGTGACCTGCATGTGGGTCCCAACCCACCAGCGGTTGATCCCGAGCGCGACCCTGCGGCCTTTAAGGTGAAGAAGAAGACCAAGCGCGGCAAGTCCAAGAGCAAGAAGAAGCTTGAGCAGGCGCGTCGCAACGGCGATGACTACGGCGATGTGGCCGGTCGTTCCAACCGCGGTCGCGACGAGCGTCGAGGCGACGGCGAGCGTCCGAGCCGTCCCAAGCGCGGCGGCAAGACCCGCGTGCGCGAGGGCGATCAGGCTCGCGTGGACGAGGCTGTGGAGAGCGTGGCCCGCGAGGTGGCTGCCGAGGAGCGCGGCGGTGCTGACGCCGTCAAGCAGGCCCCGCGTGGCAACCGTGCCGAGCGTCGTGCCGAGCAGTTCCAGGGCGAGGCGCATCGCCGCCGCCGCGAGGACGAGGATCGCGGTGGCCGTCGTCGTGTCGAGCGCGAGGACGAGGGCCGCGGTTCGCGCGGTGGCAAGCGCGGTGCGGGCGACCGTCGTCGTTCCGGGCGTGATGACGAGCGCGGTGGCCGTGATGAGCGTCGCGGCGGCGAGAGTCGCGGTGAGCGAGGTGCCCGTGGCGGTGAGTCCCGTGGCGGCAAGCGCTTTGAAGAGCGCGGTAGCCGCGGCGGCGAGCGTCGCGAGGGTGCTCGCGGCAATGGCGGCCGTGGCGGCGCTGGTCGTTCTAACGAGTCGCGCGATCGTCGTGACCCGCGTGCCAGCCGCGATCGTCGCGATGATTGGCGCAACTACGACGATACCCGCGAGGAGCGTCGTGGCGGCTATCGTGGCGGGCGTGGCGGCAACCAGGCCGGCTCCCGCGGCGGCCGTGCCGGCGGTCGCGATAACCGTGGCAGCTATGGCAATAGTCGTGGCGGCAAGCGTGGCGGCAGCTCCCGTCGTCCCGGTGACGGCGGCGGCAAGCGCAAATAACACACGCATCGCCCGCTAGAGCGAGGTGAACCAAGGGCCCCGAGCAACTACGCTCGGGGCCCT
>CAJMSV010000046.1 GCA_905216175.1 uncultured bacterium
CGGCGGCACGCGAAGCCTTAAAGCAGGTGCGATACTTCTCGAGCGCCTCAAGCGCCGCGCGCCCAGCCCAAGCATCGACCATGGCAACATGGTGCGCCGGGTCGAGCAGGCGCTGATGTTCATGCTGGCCACATAGATCCATCATCACGCCGACGCGCTCCGAAAGCTCGCGCACGCTGGCAATGCGGCCGTCAATTTTTACGCGGCTGCGGCCCTCGGCAGAAAGGCTGCGCTGTACGGTGAACCCCTCCGTGTCGTGCGGCCCGTCGAAGAGTCGCGCCTCGACGCTCGCCAGTGCCTCGCCCTCGCGCACCGTCGACGAATCCGCACGCTCGCCCAAAATAAGCTTGAGGGCCGAGAGCAGCGCGGTCTTGCCGGCGCCAGTCTCGCCAGTCAGGACAGTCAGGCCGGCACTCGGCACCAGCGTCGCCTCGCGAATGAGTGCAATGTTATAAACCTGCAGCTCATCGATCATGACGGACTCCGTAGAATACGCGGCTCACCGAGTTATAGAAGCTCTCGGGGCCGTAATCCAGCAGCAACACATCTCCGGCCCCGCGGCGCACGGCCACGCTCTCAACGGTACCATCGCAGGTAATAAACTGTCCATCGATAGCGATCGCCGGAACACTCGGACGGTCATCAGACATAAAGATCTCGACGACATCACTCGGCGAAGTCAAGAAGGCACGGGCCTGAATGGTGTGCGGCGCAATGGGTACGCAGACCATGCCCGTATAGTCGGGGCTCACGATGGGGCCACCGGCACTGAGTGCGTAACCCGTAGAACCAGTCGCCGTGGACACGACCACGCCGTCGCCACGCAGACGGTCGATATGATGGCCGGACACCGTGATGTCGAACTCGACCATATCGGACAGCGGACCGCGGGTAAGCGCCATGTCGTTGAGGGCGAAGGTGCGAACGACATCCTTCGTACCGTCTTCGCGCACGGACACGATATCCGCGGCGATGGTGGCGCGACGGCTCACGTGCAGCTCACCGGACAGGGCGTCGCTCACGACCTGCAGGATGTCGCGCTCCTCGGGGCTCGCAGCAGTTAGAAAGCCCAGGTGACCATAGGAAAGACCGAGGATAGGAATCTCACGATGGTTGAGGATGCGGGCAGCGCGCAGCAACGTGCCGTCGCCGCCGAGCGTAATGACCAGATCGGAGCCGTCAATATCAGGCGTGCTCTGAATCTTGGATCGCTGGTCGGCAGCCCATGCGACCTCATAGCCCTGGCGAGTCAGCCAAAGCTCGAGCATCAGGCCGCTCTCGACCGCCTCTTGCTTGTAGTAATTGGGAACCAGAAAGACCTTCATAGCGTTGCAGCTTTCTCGCTCAAAACCGATACCTGGGATTGCAGCTCATCGTCGGCGCGCTCGCCGGGGGCAAACCTCGTGCCGTACAGGAAAAACTCAACGTTGCCCTTGGCACCATGAATGGGCGACACGCACACATCGACCGGGAACAGGCCCTTGGCAGCAAAGAGTTCAACCGCCGCCACGAGTGTATCGCGGCGCACGGCGGGATCGGTCACAATGCCGCCCTCGCCCACCAGCGCCGCCGGAGCCTCAAACTGCGGCTTTACGAGCGTACAGAATGCACCCGTAGGAGTCAGACACGCCAGTACCGCATCGATAATGTTCTCGATGCTGGTAAACGAGACATCACACACAGCCAGGTCGATGGCGCCGGCATAGCCAAGCTCAGGCAGCTGCGTCACGTTTGTGCGCTCATGCAGCATCACGCGATCGTCCTGACGCAACGACCAATCGAACTGGGCGCGACCCACGTCCACCGAGACACCGGTCGCCGCTCCGCGCTTGAGCAGGCAGTCGGTAAAACCGCCGGTAGAGCAGCCCACATCCAGACAGGCAAGGCCCGTCGGATTGATGCCAAACGCATCAAGCGCGCCTTCGAGCTTAAGACCGCCGCGGCCAACATAGGGAATGCGCCCCTTCACATGCAGCGGCAGGCCCGGGATCACCTTAAGGCCCGGCGAAGTCAAGCGCTCACCGCCACTCGAAACCAAGCCGGCCATAAGAGTGCGAAGGGCATCCGCGCGATCGGCGCAGATGCCCTGTGAAATCAGTTCGTCATCAAGACGCACGCTTTTCATGAATGCCATCAACCATTCGTATCCGGAGATGCGGCCTAGCTATCCTGGGATTCGTTTGCCGCATCCTCATCGTATTCCTGCTCGAGCTTGTCGGCCTCACGCGGCGTCAACTCAAACTTGTCGACCATATCGACCGCGCGGGAACCCAGCTCAATCGCTTCGTCAAACAAATCGAGCGAACGCTCCAAGGAGGTATCCTTGGAGCGAACGGTAGCGATGATTTGGTCCAAGCGGTCCGAGATCTCGTCAAAGTTGCGGACAGAACCCTCTGGCATGGCTACTCCTCGACGGAGTCGACAACAGCCTCGGCGGCGTCCGCATCCTCGGCCAGCACGCCAGCCTCAGCCTGGTATCCGCAACCTTGGCGGCAGCCTCGGCAGCCTGCGCCTCCTCGCGAGCGCGATCTTCGACCAGCAGCTCCTGGTACAGGTCCTCGCCCGGCAGCTCCTCGCTGCGAGCGATCTTACCCAGCACGCCGTTGACGAACGACGCGGACTGGTCGGTGCCATAGGCCTTGGCAAGCTCGACGGCCTCGTTGATCACGATGGCGTCCGAGACCTCCTCGTCGGTGAGGAAACGCATCTCGTAAACGGCGATACGCAGCAGGTTGCGGTCGGCGCCGGGCATGCGCATAAGATCCCAGTTCTTGGCAACGGAGCGCAGAGCGCAGTCGATGCGATCGATATGCTCATAGGCACCGCGGCACAGCTCCAGAGCATAGGGATCGAGGGGACCCTTCGAGATCAGGAAATCACCCTCGAGGACGCGCTCGAGCGGACTGTCCGTGGCCTCGGCCTGGAACAGCAGCTGCAGCGCCTGGCTGCGGGCAAGCGTACGCCCGCGATAAACCTTAAGGCTCAAAGGTTACTCCTTGGGGAAAACGAGGCCGTCGATGCAAACGTCAACACGCTCAACCTCAACGCCAACCTGGGCATCGATGGCAGCGACCACGGCAGCGCGAACGGCCTCGGCGAGTTTCTTGAACGGATAGCCAAAGAACACCACGACACGCACGGTGAGTGCGAGCTTGTCGCCGATGACCTCGGCCTCGACCGCCGGCTCGGAAGCGGGGGCCTTGGACGAGAGCATCATGGAGACAAGGTTGGTGGCAAGGTCCTTGACGCCAACGGAGGCGATGCCCTCGACATCGGACACGGCGCGCGAGACGATGGCGGTCAGAACATCGGGCGAAATGCCGATACCGTCAATCTTGATTTCCTGGGGCATGAGTCCTCCTAGAAGAGTTGGTTGCTAGACGCGGGAGACGAACTTGCCGTCGCGGGTGTCAACCTTGATGACCTCACCCTCGTTGAGGTACATGGGGACCTGGATGACAGCGCCGGTGTCGATCGTGGCCGGCTTGGTGGAACCCTGGACGGTGTCGCCCTTAAAGCCCGGGTCGGTCTGGACGATGGTGGTCTCGATGAACATCGGCGGGGTCACGCCCATGAGCTCATCGTCGGCGAAGAGCAGCTGGCAGACGTCGTTCTCGCGCAGCCACTTGGAGTTCTCGCCCACCATGTCCTCGGGAACGGGAACCTGCTCATAGGACTCGTTGTCCATGAAGATGTAGTCGGTGCCATCGTTGTAGAGGTACTGGAACTCACGGGTGGTGAGCATGACACTCTCGAACTTGGTGCCGGCGTTGCAGGTGTTCTCGACGACGCGGCCGCTCTTGATGTCGCGGGTCTTGTAGCGCACAAACGCGCCGCCCTTGCCCGGCTTGACATGCTGGAACTCGACGATGGTGTAGACCTTGTCCTTGATGCGGAGACCAAGGCCGTTCTTGAAGTCGGCGGTAGAAATGGTAGGCATAGCGACCTTTCTTGTTATGGGCAGAACGCACAAGCGTCCAAATTACATACGACAGAAATTATACACTTGCAGACGGCGCCTGCAGCGAGCGCATAAAAAGAGAACGCGGGGCGTCCGAATCGATCCGAACGCCCCGCCCCAAACTATCTACCGAAGTAGACTAGCAGTCGATAACGTGCAGGTCGTGCGGGGTCTTGGTGAAGGGCTCGTAGCCGTTCTCGGTGACCACTCCGTAGTCCTCAAGGCGCACGCCGCCCACGCCGGGCAGGTAGACGCCGGGCTCCATGGTGACAACCGAGCCGATCTCGATGGTGTTCTTGCTGCGGTTGAAGTTGGGCAGCTCGTGGATGTCGATGCCCACGCCGTGGCCCAGACCATGGTTGTAGTAATCACCATAGCCGGCATCGCCGATGATCTTCTTGGAAAGCTTGAAGATGTCGTTACCCTCAACGCCCGGATGGATGGCGGCAACGCACTCCTCGTGCGTGCGGCGCACGAGTGCGTACAGGTCGAGCTGCTCCTGCGTGGGCTCGCCCATCACGACGGTGCGTGTCATGTCGGAGCGGTAATCGCAGTAGCCCGCGCCATAATCCATGAGAACGAAATCGCCCTTCTCGATCACGCGGTCGCTCGGCACGGCATGCGGGTTGGCGGTGTTGGGACCGCTCGCCACAATGGAGCCGAAGGCCAGGCTGTCGGCGCCGTTGGCGAACATAAAGTTCTCAAGCTCGTTGCGAACCTGCTTCTCGGTCATGCCGGGCTTAATAAAGCCGAGCATATGCTGGAAGGCGGCATCGGTGATCGACTGTGCATGGCGCATGAGCTCGATCTCCTCGGCATCCTTGATGGCGCGCATCTTGCGGATGTCGTCGTGCATCAGCGGCAGCATGCAGGCGACGGAACGGTCCTCCAGGCCGCGCTGAATACCCTGGTAGAAGTTAATCTGCATATCGTCCTCGACAGCACAGACACGGCACTTGTTAGCCGCAATCTTGCCGGCGACCCAGCCGGGGATGGTACCCTCGTCCATGTCGTAGACCCAGGGGCTGCCGGCGGGCGTGTTCTCCTCAAAGCTGTTGAGGTAGCGCGAGTCGGTGTGGAACAGGCACTGGTCGACCGTAATAAACGCAGCGTGCGGGAACTCGAAGGTGTAGTCGAAGACGCCCTTCACGCCCGTAAGCCAACGAAGGTTGGCCTCGTCGCGCACCACGATGGCATCGTAGCCACGCTCGGCCATCAGGGCACGGACACGCTCGATACGACCGGCAGGACCGGCAGCAAACTCAGACATGCAGATTCCTTTCTTGTTGTCTCAAGATAGACGGGACGGGTCTCAACCGAACGACGGAATCGCATGCGATCCGCAACCGATTGAAAACCCGCCCCTCAACATGATACGAAAGACGATGGAAGTCAATAAATCTTAGAGAAGTTCTTTACGAGAAGCCAAGTAGGCGTGAGCATGGCGCTCAAGAACCTCGTCCTCAACGTTCGTTAGGCGAATGGCGCCGAGTGCCGCGGGCAGCGGCAGCATGCTGCGGTTTGAGCGCGCGAACTGCTGTCTGCGGAACTCCTCGATATATGCGGCAGGCTCCAGATCGAAGGCAAGTTCCTCGATACCAAAGTCCTCCAGACAGTCATCGACCTCAAAGACGTAATCGATATCGAAGTCGCAGGCGTCGTGGGCAAGGCGTGCCTCAAAGCGAATGCCCTCGGACAACAGCTGGTAGGCAGGGGCCTGCGAAGCGGCATCGCCCAAGCAGGCGCGCAGGGTACGCTCCCCCGTCTTGCCAAAATCGAGCGCATGGCGAGCGCTCGGGTTCGTGGCCATCAGTACGTCCTTGCGGGCAGTCTGAGACCATTGAACGGCATTGACGAGCGCGACCTCCTCGCCCGCGAGAATCTCGGGGACGGTCTCAGTAAACTGATTCCAACGGGACTTACTGCTCGAAAGCATGGTGCCAACAAGTACCACATAGCCGAGCTTGAGGTCCTCGGGGTCCGCCTCGCGAACAAGGTCGAGGTCACACACGACCAAGCCCGGTTCGGGACGGAACGCGATAGCGGGAAGCGCATTCGACGACGAGGCAATGAGCGGCTTCATGGTCGTCGCGACCGTGAGCATGGCGTCGAAGGTCGTCGGCAGCAGCGCGCACTCGGTTCGGCCACACCACTGGTTGGCGCACCAGCTAACAACCGAGCAGGTTGCGGCATCGCCAACGGCGACAACCAGATCGTCGCAGGTAATGCCGTTGGCAGACAAGGCGCCAAAGATAGCATCGGCATCGGCCAGCGTGGCACCAGCAGGCGAAACCTCAAGGGAGAACTGCGACACGGCAAAACCGGCGTCGACCAGCGCATGCTCGACGACCTCATCAAAACGTTCTGACGAGGCGGAGTTCCAAACCACCATCGCGCGCTTAGGCTTGCCCACAGCCGAGGCAAACATACGCGACAGCTCATCGAACGCGCCCAATCCGACACGGACATCGACGCTGCGGTTTTGGAAATTGATCAGTTGGCGGCGAATCATAGCAGTCCACGCTCCAAAAGCATCTCGGCACAAAGGTAGGAAACGTCCTCGAAGGACTTGTTGCGAATATCAAGGGTAATATCGGCGGCCTGGCGATACAGCGGACGGCGATGCTCAAACAAGCGCGCGGCATGCTCGGGCGAGCGGAAATCGGGGCGCGTGTCGGACCGACGAATCTGGCGAATCGAATCCTCAAAGTCGCCCTCGAGGTACACGCACGTACCCATTTCGTGCATCAGCTCAATATTCACCGGCGTCTCGACGATACCGCCCCCGCACGAAACCAACAGGCTGCGCTCACTTTGGAGCGAACGGAGCGCCGAGGTCTCGAGCTCGCGAAAACGATCCTCGCCCTCGGTCTCAAAAATCTCGGTTACCGACTTGCCGCAACGGCGCACGACCAGGCGGTCGGTATCGATAAAACGCCGCTTGAACATAGTGCCGACGTTGCGCGCGAGCGTCGATTTGCCCGCGCCCAAAAAGCCGATAAAGAAGATATGGTCGCAGCCGTGTTTGATGTGCTGAGACATGGCGAAACCTATTCCTCGCAGGGAAGGTCGCGCAGGGCCCGGCGCTCAAAGATACGGAAGATCTGCGTGTACCACAGGTCCTGGGTTGCCTGCGGCTTAACCAGGATAGTATCGACGCCGGCAAAATTGCCGCTCCACACGTCAGTGTAGAGCTGATCACCGATCAGCACCGCCTCGTCGGCCGTGGCGCCGAGGCGCTTAAGACCCGCCTTGAGGGCAAACGGCGCCGGCTTCATGGCGTGGCTAATGGCCTCGAGTCCCAGCTCGCGTGCTGATGCCATGACCTGGTCGCGATGCCAGTTGTTGGACACCATGCACAGCTTAAAGCCTTTGGCGCGGGCGGTATCGAGCCAAGCGGAAACCGCGGCGGGAACCTGCTCGGTGTCGCGCGGCACCAGGGTGTTATCGCGATCGAGCAGAATGGCGCGTTTGCCGTCGGCCCACAGGGTATCAAGGTCGATGCGATCGACCGAGGCAACGTATCGTTTGGGGCTAAAAATCCTCATGCTAATTCCAAGACTGTTGATGCTCTTCGTAGGTTTGCGAGAAGTACTCCTCGTCCTGCGTAATGTAGAAATACAGGTCATCGGAGTCGGTCGGCTCAAGCGTGGCCTTGAGTGCCTCGAGCGACGGAGAGCAGATGGGCGTGGGCGGCAGGCCCGCATGCTTATAGGTGTTATACGGACTATCGCTCTGCAGGTCGTCGGCGGTAACCTCGCCACCGGTGACATACATCATGGTCGCATCGCTGTTGAGATAGCGCAGACCGTCGAGCTTGCCGGCAAGGCGGTTGTAGAAGACCGAGGCCACGTGTGCACGTTGATCGGCGTTGAGGCCCTCGCGCTCAACGATAGAGGCCAAGTTGACGATGTCGTAGTCAGACATCTCCACACCGTAGCGCTCCTTGATCTTGGCTTCGCAGCTTGCAAATTCAAGCGACTTGTACTCGGTCTTAAACTGATCGAGCATAGCGCGAACCACGTCATCGGCCGTCGGCGAATCACCCAACGAATAGGTCTTGGGGAACAAGAAACCCTCGAGCGAGTCGTTGGCGGCGCCCTTAAGGAAGCTATAGTCGTCCATGTAGTTGGAGGCCTTGGCCTGGTTGAGGAAGTCTTCCTTAGAGATACTGTCGTAGGCCTGGGCCACACGGTCGGCGACCTGATCGACCGTTAGACCCTCGGGAATAGTCAGCGCATTGGAGCCCGCGTTGGGGCCTTCCATGAGCTGCTGAACAACCTTGGTCGCATCCATGAGCGTGGTGAACGAATAGGTGCCAGGCTTGAGCGACATATCGGCGTTGAGCTTTTTCACCGCCGCATAGTAATCCTTGGGATTTTCTACGATATGGTTCTCGGAGAGAATCGAGGCGATCGTATCGCCCGAAGCACCATCGGGAATGGTCACCGTAACCTGCTGACCAGCCGTGACCTTCGTATCCTCACCGGCAAAGAAGCCTTTGACGGCCGGCACGACAAAGAAAACGATCGCGACAAGCGCAAGCACCGCCACCACAACGCCAATGATCATGGGAACCGGAGAACTCTTCTTTTGAGCACCGCGACAAGCATGCGTGTTGTAGCTCGAGCGTGTCGCCGGAGCAACGCCATGCGAACCACGAGCGTGATGCGAATGCGATTGGGGGGCTTGCGTTCGCTGGGTAGGTGCCTGCTGCTTAAAGCGGGTGCCGCCTGCAGGCTGGGCCGTACGAGCAGCGGGCTGCTGAGCCGCGTGAGAAGCCGAATGCTGAACCGAACGAGCAGATGGCTGCTGACCCGTCCGTTGAACAGGTTGGGCCGAACGAGAGAAGGACTGCGCCGGGCGCGCGGCAGGCTGAGCTGCGCGCTGCGTCGGCTGTGCCGGACGCTGGCCAGGCTGGGCAGGGCGCGACGCCGGCTGCTGTGTACGATTCGGCTGCCGCGGATCGGAAGCACTAGGCATGCGAAACCTCCTCGTTTTTACGATCGAGCCACGTCTGCAAAAAAAGGCTGGCGGCAATCATGTCGATCTTGCCCCTCATCTGCTTTTCGTTGAGGCCCTGCTCGCGCAGGATACGCTTGGCCTCTTGCGAGGACAGACGCTCGTCCTCAAACTCCAGCGGAAGATCGAGCTCGTCGGCAATCTTTTGCGCCACGGCGGCAACGCGCTCGGCTTGGGGGCCGGGCTCACCGCCCATGGTCAGGGGACGTCCGCTTACCAGGATGTCGGGCTCATAGTCCTCAACCAGGTAGCGGAACGTCTTGGCCATACCGGTGACCTCGGCGGCCGGGAGCACCTTGACAGGCATCGCCATCTTGCCATCACGGCTCGAGACGGCGATGCCAATCCTGGTCTCCCCTATGTCCAGCGCAAGCGCGACCACAGTGACTTCTTAGATTCTTAGGCGCCGAGCGCGGTCTTAGCGGCCGCGAGGGCATCGGCGATGCCGGCAGCATTCTTGCCACCGGCCTGGGCCATGTTGGGACGGCCACCACCGCGACCGTCGACCAGGCCCGCGATCTGCTTGATAACGTTGCCGGCGTGGAACCCGGCCTTCACGGCGTCATCGGAGCCGGCAGCGAGCAGGGCCGGAGTGCCCTTCTCGGTCACGCTCGCGACGACGCAGGCGACAGGGCCGGCGACCTTCTGGTGCACGGTATCCCATACGTTGCGCAGGTCGGCAGACTCAAGGCCCTGGAGCTCGGCGACAACGAGCTTGTAGCCATCGAGCTCGACGGCGCCCTCGATGGCGCTGGAGATGGCGTCGGAGGAGCCACCGGTCAGCGCCTTCTTGAGCTTGTTGGACGTCTCGCGCAGCTCGGCCTGCAGGTTCTCCACGCGAGCGGGAACCTCGTCGACGCGGCACTTGAGCGCAGCGGCGGCGGCGTCAACGAGCGCCAGGCGGTCGGCCATATAGTCGAGAGCACCCTTAGAGGTCACGGCCTCGATACGGCGGACATTGGAGCCCGTAGAGGACTCGGAGATGATCTTAAACAGACCGATCTCGGCGGTGTTGGCGGCATGCGTACCACCGCAGAGCTCGCGGGAGAACGGCTGGTCCTCGGCGCCTACGGAGACGACGCGGACGACGTCACCGTACTTCTCGCCAAACAGAGCGACAGCGCCGGCAGCCTTGGCCTCGTCGATACCCATGACACGGGTCACTACCGGCTTGGAAGCGAAGATCTGCTGGTTGACCAGGTCCTCGACAGCATTGAGCTGCTCGGAGGAAAGGGCCTCGAAGTGCGTGAAGTCAAAGCGCAGGTGTTCGGGCGTCACCAGCGAGCCGGCCTGGGAGACATGCTCGCCCAGGACCTGCTTAAGGGCGGCGTCAAGCAGATGCGTAGCGGTGTGGTTGCGGCGCAGGAAGCCACGACGCTCGGCGTCGAGCGCGGCAGTCACGGTAGCACCGACGGTCAGCATGCCCTCGGCAACGTGCGCGACATGAGCATACAGGCCGTTGTGGTTCTTGGTATCGGCAACAGTCAGCACAACGCCCTCGGCGGAAAGCACGCCGGCGTCGCCCTGCTGGCCACCCATCTCGGCATAGAACGGGGTGCGGTCGAGCACGACCTCAACGTCCTCGCCGGCGGCAGCGGACTCAACGGACTCGCCGCTGCGCACGATGGCAACAACCTTGGCGCCCTCGATGACGTCGTTGTCATAGCCGTCGAACTCGGTCGCGGAGACCTTGTCGGAAAGCTCGACCCACACGTCGTTGAAGCTGCCCCAGGCATCGCCCTTGGCGTTGGCGCGGGCGCGGGCTTTCTGGTCCTCCATGCAAGCGGTAAAGCCATCCATATCGACGTCGTGACCGGCGGTACCGGCGATCTCGACAGTCAGGTCAATGGGGAAACCAAAGGTGTCGTGCAGCTTAAAGGCGACGTCGCCCGGAAGGACGGCGCCGTCGGCGAGCGCGGCCAGGGCCTCGTCCAGGTACACGCGGCCGTTGTCGAGCGTCGTGGAGAAACGTTCCTCCTCGGAGGCGACGATGCCCTTAACGAGCGCGACGTTCTTAAGCAGCTCGGGATAAGCCTCGCCCATCTGAGCGTTGACCTCGTCGATGAACTTGGTCAGGAAGGCACCCTCGATACCCAGCAGGCGACCGTGGAACACGGCACGGCGGAGCAGACGGCGAAGGACGTACTCGCGACCCTCGTTACCGGGGAGGATGCCGTCGGAAATCATAAAGTCGACGGCACGGGAGTGATCGGCGATGATACGCAGCGAGCGGCTGGCACCGGAGTAATCGTCGGCGTCATAGGTCTTACCGCTGATCTCCTCACCGAGCTTGATGAGGTGCTGCATCAGATCGCCATCGTAGTTGGCGGTCTTGTGCTGCATGATGGCGGCCATGCGCTCCAGACCCATACCCGTATCGAGGTTGCGGTGCGGCAGCTCCGGCATGGAGCCGTCCTCCTGGCGGTCGTACTGGGTAAACACAAGGTTCCAGAACTCAAGGAAGCGGTCGCAGTCGCAGCCGGGCTTGCAGTCGGGGCTGCCGCAACCGACCTCCTCGCCCATATCAAAGTAGATCTCGGAGCATGGACCGCAGGGGCCGGTGGGGCCAGCGGCCCAGAAGTTGTCGTCCTCGCCCAGACGCGAGATGTGATCCTCGGCAACGCCCAGGGAGCGCCACACGTTATGGGTCTCGTCGTCCTCGGTAAAGACGGTGAAGTAGAGGCGGTCGATCAGCAGCTTGAACTCCTTGGTGATGAGCTCAAAGGCCCAGTCGCAAGCCTGCTCCTTGGCGCCGCAGCCAAAAGAGAAATCGCCGAGCATCTCGAAGAACGACAGGTGACGGCCGTCCTCGCCGATGCAGTCGATGTCGTTGGTGCGGACGCACTTCTGGCAGGAGATCGCGCCGATCTCCTTCATGGACTTCTTGCCCTGGTAGTACTCCTTAAACTGGTTCATACCGGCGTTGGCAAGCAGCAGCGAGGGGTCGTCGGGGACAAGGGACGAAGAAGGATAGAGCTTAAGACCGCGCTCCTCAAAAAAGTTGAGGAACTTAGAGCGAATCTCGGCCGTAGTCATTGACGGGTAGTCAGCACTCATAGAGGGAATCTCCTCGGTTTCACATCGAAACAGTTCAAACGTAACGATATTACCATCCCGCCGCGCAAGAGCACAAAAGCGAGCCGGCACAAAGCCGGCCCTTCTGCGAAATTGCATGATAGCACGTATGAATGTTAACCCGAATTACCCCGCTAGTTGTCGTCATCGTCCATGGAGCCGTCGATGCCGGTTTTGGTGTCGTCCGAGTTGGAGTCATCGTCCTTGGCAAAGGGGTTTTTAAAGAAGCCCGTGGCATCGGGTTGCAAACCCGAGAGCTTGATCCAGGGATTATCGAGCTCGGGCTTGGGCATGGCCTTGGCCTCGGGCGCAGTCTCGTTGCCGATGAGCTCGGACTCGTAGATGAAGGTGTCGTCGCCGAGCGCGTCGTAGGCGGCGACCGGGTTGCCATCGGCATCGCGGTACGGCGTGCCCTTAAACACGGCGCCGTCATAGGCCACAAGCTGGCGGCCGGTCTCATTCTCGAAGTAGTACACAAAGATACCCTTGAGGGCCGCACACAGCGGGATGGCAATAATCATGCCGATGGGGCCCATGAGTGCCGAGCCAATAACGAGCGCCGTGAGGCTCATGATGGGATGCACCTGTACCGAGCTTTGCATAACCTTAGGCGAAATCACGTTATCGGTGACGTTTTGCGCGACCATGGTCACGATGAGCGTCCATAACGCCAACATGGGGCTGAACATGAAACCGAGCACTGTAGCGATAGCTGCGCTCACCCAAGGACCGACGACCGGAACCAAATGCATGATGCCGGTAAAGATGGCCATGAGCGCCGCATACGGATGGCCGATGATCATAAAACCGATAAAGGCGAGGAAACCACCGCAGATGGACGTCACGACCATACCGCGCATGTAGCCGCCGACAGAGCGAGAAAGGATGGCGACCATAAAGCGGTACGAGGTCTCCTTCTCCTGACCGATGATGGTGCAGACCTCGTGGTGCATGCGAGGGTAGTCGCAGGCCATCCAGTATGCAAGCACCAGACCAAGGAAGATCACGAACAACTGCGAGGCCGTATTAGTGATGAGCGGGAACACACCGCGGCCAAGCTCGGCAGCGATCTGAGACACATACTTCGATGCCACGGCAACCAGGGACGAAAGATTATCGTCCAAATACTCCTTGAGCGGCGTGTTGTTGAGCGTCTTGGCATGCGAGATCATCTCGTTGAGATCGCCACCCGCAACACGAAGCTGCTCGGGCAGGCGGCTCAGGACTTCCATGATCTGACCAAAGAGAATCGGCGACAAGATGCAAACGACACCGACGAGCACGGCAACAACAACAATAAGCGCGATAAGCGAACCGATGCCGCGATTCACGCCATGGTGCTCGAGCCAGTTGGTGATCGGGGACATCACGAAAGCAATGATGGAGCCGACGGCAAGAAACTCAATAACCGGTGCCAGGATGCCCATAAGGTTAAAGATGACAGCGGCGATGACAATGCAGCCGACAACAGCCCAAATGCGAAGCGTCAGAATGCGGGTGTCGCGCAGCACACGATCGGTTTGTTGGGGGTGCTCACTCATGAACGAATCATCACTCCGTCGGGGTCGATCTTGTCCTGAATCTTCTTAAGCGTGCGGCGCAGCAGACGCGAAACCTGTACCTGAGAAATACCCAGCTTCTTGGCGATCTCGATCTGGGTCATGCCCTTCACAAAGCGCAGCTCGATCACCTCGCGCTCGCGCGGCGAGAAATCACGGATGGCTTCCTCGATCACTAGGCGGTCATCGGTAAAGTCGAGCTCGTTGTCGTCGTCGGCGTAACGGTCGAGAATCGAGGGGGCATCGTCGGAATCGGACGCACCAGGAGCCTCGATGGGCACCGAGGTATAGGCCGAAGACGATTCCATAGCCTCGAGGACCTCATCGACAGTCACATCTAGATACTCAGCGATCTCCTCAACCTTGGGCGAACGCTGCAGCTCGTTGGTAAGTTTGTCAGTAGCCTGGTTGACCTTGGCCGAGAGCTCCTGCAAGCGACGGGGCACGCGCACGCTCCAGCCCTTGTCGCGGAAATGGCGTTTGATCTCGCCCAGGATAGTGGGTGTCGCAAACGTCGTGAACTCGAGTCCGCGCTCGGGATCAAAACGGTCTATAGCCTTGAGCAAGCCCAGATAGCCGACCTGCATGAGGTCGTCGAGCGGCTCGCCGCGATTCTTAAATTTGTTGGCAAGAAACCTTACCAAGTTCATATGGGACATGACGAGCTGCTCACGGGCGTCCGGATCACCGGTCTCCTTGTAACGACGAAACAGCTCGCGGGTTTTCTCCTTGTCCCAAGCGGTCTTGCCGCTCCGGGAACGTTCGGTCATATTAGATATCCGCCTTGAGGTCGAGGGAAAGCGTCAGGGGCGCCGCAGTCTTTTCGTAGGAGTCGCACACGCTCGCGAGGATGAGCTCGGCATACACCGCAGCCTGGTCGTCTTCATCGACCGTAACCTGGTCGCCAAAGGTAATAGTCATGCCAACGTGGGTCTCATCGACATCGAATTTGATGGTAATGTCATCGCAGTCGACCGCGGTGCAACCAAAGATGAAAGCCTCCTCGGCAGCCATACGAATGTCCTCGATGCGATCGACGGACATGGAGCAGAGCGCACCGACATTTGCCGCCGTCATGCGCACAAGGCGCGCCAGACGCGGGTCGCCGGCAACGGTCAGCGTGATAGGGCAGGTTGCTTCGCTACTCATCGCAGGACTCCTCAGAGGTCTCGGCGGGCGTATAGGTGTAATACTGAGCCGGCTTGGATACAGACTTCTGACCATCATCGTCGCCCGCGGCGGCCTCGTCCTCGCCAATTAGGACGCGCTCGGTAGGCTGCTCGGCCTCCGCAGCGGCAGCGGCGAACTAGCGATCGGCGTCGGCAGCAGGTTGGCTGCAAGGATGGCCTGCACAGCGGAGGAGCCGTATGAG
>CAJMSV010000047.1 GCA_905216175.1 uncultured bacterium
GGGTATCGGGTTCCCACATTCATCCGCACATGTGCGGATGAATGTGGGAGGTGTTCGGATAAAGTCGATAATCAAGGGAATTGAGAACTGGCTACAAAAATGTCGGTTTTGTTGCTCGGATGTTTAAGCAATAGTTACGATAGTATTACTACGCGAGCGCAATTACAGATTGCGCAGATACGTTTGATAGTGAAAGAGCAAGATCGCGGTCTCTTGGGGAGGAGACATCGATGAAAGCGAATTCAGAAAAAACTAAGCAGAGTAAAAAAGCGACGCGCCGTGTACTGGCAGGCGTTTTGTGCGGAGCCTCCGTTTTGAGCCTGGTACTGTCGCTCGTCATGCCTCCGATCTCGCAGGCCATTGCCAACGATGCCCAGACAGATTCTACCGAGGAAACAGTGATGGGGGGGTTCCTCAAGTGAGTCTACTGATGTAGACAACACCAACAACGGGGATACCGAAAACCAGAATAGTGACGAGACCGAGAGCGGCGAGCTTGGCGACGATGCTCTCAGGACGGCCCCGCCGTCTGATGACACGGGAGCCGAGAGCGCTGCGCAGCCCGCGGATGATGGTGCTGACAACGAGAACGCAATCGCGCTTGCTAGCGTGAACGCCAACGATAATACCGGGCTACAGGGTAATGTTACTGGCAAGTTTAAGAACGGCGGAAGCTATTGCCTGACAAGTGACGCTTGGTCGACCGAGCCAATCGATATCCAAAAAGACACTAAGATTAACCTTGCGGGTCATAAGCTTTATTACCGCAGTCCTAAGAACGAGACAGACACATTCATTACGGTAAAGAGCGGTGCGCTTACCATTGAGGATTACATTGAGGATTCTGGAAAGTCACCTGTTGAAACTACTATTACTACTGTTAATGATAAAAAACCTGGCCAGTTTGCAGAGATGAAATGGACCAGTGACAACAACGGTACTACTCCTCAAAGCCTAACCTACTATGAAACCACGAGCACGCCTAACACAGATGGCCTTGGCACCACTGAAACCACGAAACAGCATACCGTCAGCGGTTTCGGCGCAATCGTTGCTGCATCCGGCAGCGGTTCGGTCAAACAAGTCATTTCGGTTGCGGATGGCGGTACGCTTAACCTCAACGGGGGCATGATCACGACACCGAGGGATTTGGCCGGCGATGGTCATATCATCCTTGCCGTGGGGCAAAGTAACGAAACTCAGGTGAATATCAATGGCGGTTTTATTACCGGCGCGAATCTTAATCAGCAGCGTGGCGGCTGGGGCGGTGGCCTGTGCGTAGTGGGCGCGAAAGTCACGGTCAACATGACCGGCGGCGTGATTGCAGCGAATAAGGCCGCTTCTGGTGGCGGTATTTATGCTGCGGATGCCAAGCTGAATCTCTCCGGTGGTGTCATCTCTGGCAACGCTACGTATTCTGATTCGGTTGGTCTCGGTGGCGGCATTTTGGTTTCGGGCGGTAGTGTGACCGTTTCTGATGGCTACATCACTAACAATAAATACGCCAAGTTTTGCGGCGAGGATGGCCAGGGTGGCCATGGCGGCGCTGGGCTTGCTGCCAATAACGGCGCCCATGTCGCCATTTCTGGTGGCCAGATTACTGGCAATTATTCTGATGAAGCTGGCGGCGGCGTTTACGTTACCAATTTTGGCCAACAAAGTAGGGCATGGCTCGACATTACGGGAGGAAATATTGCCTCTAACGTGAGCTACAAATCTGAGGGTGCTGGCATTCGAGTGGGCCAGAAGGTTGACGCGATGATAAGTGGAGCGTCAAAAGATAGCCCAGTCTACATCACTAATAACCACTGCATGTCTCGCTTTGACTGGGGCGGAGGCGGCGTCTTCGTTCAGGGCGATTCGGATAACGACGCATCTAACGCAGGCAGGCTGTTTGTATACAACTCGTATATAAGCAGCAATACCGCTGGCGGCTATGGCGGTGGCGTTGCAGTCTGCCCGACGGGCAAGACGTTGGTAACGAACACCAAAGGCACGGCAATCTTTGGCAACACTGACGCTCAAAACGCTGATTCTTACGATGAAAATGACAATGACAATAATGGTAAACCTCATCTTTCTGGCGGCGGCCACAAGAAGACTCAAGACAAGGACGCCTATTACTCGGCCGATGAAAACGGCGACCATGTTTTTCGTGACAGTGGTCATGCCGATTTCTTCCTCGCAGCGGAAGGTCACATAACGCCGGTCGCAGTAGTAACCGGCAAGATGCTTGGCGATATAGACGCTAAGTATTCGGGAAGCATTGAGCTAACGGATCGCATCACCATCCCCGCCAACGGTGTTGCTCAGGTAAAAAATAGCATCGGTCTGACTTCGGATGTTAAGACCGCGGATAAAACGACGATTGAAAAAGCGACAACTTTCATCACGGGCAACTATTCCTGGAACCATGGTGGCGGCATCATGTCGAATGGCAACTTGTACCTAGGCGAGCCTGCGGATACGTACGTCTACCCGAGCCTTAAGTTGAAGGCAACCAAGGCGCTGTCCGGCCGCAAGATCAATAACGGGGAGTTCTTCTTTACGGTCTACCGCAAGGATAAGGTTGATCCTTTCGCTAACGGGGTATTCAATCATGACGTTTGCACCCCGGTTGGAACTGCAAGTAATGTTGATGGAGGCAACATCACGTTTAACCTTGGTGAGCAGTCTTCAGCGAACGGTACGGCTGGCACGATTACATACTACCTAGTCGAAAATGCCGGAAAGGTTTCCGGCATCACATACGACCCCGCCGTGTACGAGATTAAGGTGACAGTCGAAGACCACTCGACTGTGCTCATGACTGTTTCGACTCGGGACGATCCGAACAAGACCATAGAGCTCAAAATCCATAACTACAAGATCAAGGACGTGAGCGCGGTCGAGCATCCCAAGGGCGAAACTGACTCCCAGAACGTTTCTGTGCAACCAGATGCTACTGAGGGTTATTATTCGATTGTCGGCCCCGACGGGGGAAAGACCTTCACCAACACGTACGACCCTAAAAAGGGTTCCTGGACTCCTAAGGCGACTAAGGTCGTTAAGGGTGGCGAGATGAAGAAGTTTACACTTCAGCTCGCGACAGACAGCCACTTTGAGGACAAAGACATCATCGGTACTGCCGAGACCTCTGGTCCTAAAAAGACGCAGAAGCTTTCGTTCAGGGGCGCCTCTAATAAGGAGACTGAGCTCAAGCTCGAGTACTCGCTCTCTGATATCAGGACTAATCCCTACGATCCGGGCGACTCCACGGGTCGTGGCCCTTCCAAGACCTTTACCTATTACGTCCGCGAACAACAGCCGACCACGCAGTTCACGAACTACAAGTACGACCAGTCAATCTATCAGATTACGGTCACGGCAGCTGACGACTCTAACGGCAAGATCAACATCTCTGCGACCTACAAGCAGATTCAGGATCGTGATGGCAAACTGGTGGCCAACGGCGCTGAGCACACATTCAGCGAAACCGATACCCCCACCTTCACCAACACCTACTCCACCTCTTTGCCCCTTTCTGGTATGTCGGGCGTCACTCTGACGTACCTTGCCGGCGCGGCGGTGCTTTGCGCTGCTGCGGCCTGGATGCACATTCGTCGCAAGGCGAATGCGAAGGGAGGTAAGCGTCGTGAATAAGAAAGTTTGCTCCTTCCCGATCTTGTTTGCGCTGCTTGCCCTCCTGATCGGCACCTGCGCGGTTGTGTTCCCCGCTTCCGCGCAGGCCGCGCCGACCTCGACCGGTTCCATCACGGTGAGCGGCACCGTGGCGAGCAGCTACGACGCCTACCAGATCTTTAGCGCCAACGTCGTCGACGGCGACAGCGACGCCAAGATCGCCACCGACCTCGCCTGGGCAAGCGACGCCGTGCGCGACGCCGCGCTGCCTATGCTGCACAGCGCCGGCATGTCCAATTCCCAGACCACCGCGCAGGAAGCTGCCGAGTGGCTCAACGCCGATTCCCACCTTACGAGCGCGCTGAGCGTACAGCTCGCTCGTTCCCTCCAGAGCTCTGGCGCCGTGTCCGTGGCCCTTAACGCGGGCACGGCGGCCGAGCTGCCCCGCGGCTACTGGCTCATCGTCGCCGACGACGACGCCATCGCCCAAGGCGAGGTCGGCACCGCGCCGATCATGGCCCTGGTCGGCGGCAGCGCCGTCACCGTCAAGCCCAAGGCGGCGACCCCCAAGGTCGCCAAGCACGTGCTGGAGGACAGCACCGCCGCATGGCAGAAGGCCGCCGACGCCACGGTCGCCGACGACCTGTACTGGCGCCTCTCCGCCACGGTCCCCGCGGGTCTTACCGCCTACGACACCTATACGGTGCGGTTCGTCGACACCATGAGCGCGGGGCTCGACCCCTCCAAGGTGGCCGCGAGCATGCGCGTGTACGCGGCGGCGGGCGCGGACGGCGGCTTCGACGCCGTCCAGACCGGCAGGGACGGCCTCGCCGGCACCGAGCCCGCGAAGGGCTGGACCGACATCACGGCCCAGTGCGCCACCAAGGTAGCGGCCGACGGCAAGACCTTCACCGTGCGCACCGGCGACCTGGTCGCCGCGCTCGGCGGGGCCGACGCCTTCGCCGCGGGCGCCCGCGTGGTCGCCGTGTACAACGCGCCGCTCAACAGCGCATGCAGCCACGGCATCGCGAAGGGCAACCCCAACGAGGTCTACCTGCGCTACCCGCGCTCTCCCTTTGCCGACCAGTCCGGCGATGCCGGCTTCCCTCGCACGCCGAGCGACGATGCGTGCGCCTACACCTGGGATCTCGCGCTCATCAAGCGCGGCAGCGACGGCGACAAGCCGCTTGCTGGGGCGGTCCTGAGCATCGCCGACGACCGCGGTCGCACGCTGGCGGCCGATGGCACGTGGGATGCGGAGGGCAAGGCCACCGTCACCACGGGCGAGGACGGCCGCGTGACCGTCTCGGGCGTGGACTCGGGCAAGCTGGAGGTCCGCGAGCTCAAGGCGCCCAAGGGCTACACCGCCTTTGAGGGCACGCGTTCCGTGACGGTCAAGGCCGAGGGCCTGGACGTCGACCAGGTGGCCGCCGCCAAGCCCAAGCTCACCATCACGGCCGAGTCGCCCCTGCGCGCCGACAGCGCGGACGGGTCGACGGGCAGCCTGGAGGCGTCGCTCATCAACACGCCCACCGGCACACCCCCTAGCATTACCACCGGAGGCTTTATGCCCTCGACTGGCGATATGGCAATGTACGCCGCGGCCGCCGCAGCGGTCGCCGGAGCCGCGCTCATCGTGGTCGCGCTCCTGGTCAAGCGGGGAGGTGGCAGCCATAAAGAGTAGCTGGCAGCCCCACAGAGAGTGGGGCGAGACGTAGCGAAGTAGATGCTAAGACACAGACAGACAGATTTAGATCAAATGGAATTCGAGCAGAAAGCAGAGGAAAAGAAGATGAGCATGAGCAAGAACATCGCACGCCTGGCAGTAACCGCCGGCCTCACAGCAGCGCTGAGCTTCGGCGGCGTCATGGCCCCGGTGACCATGGCGTTTGCAGCTGAGGGCGGCAGTGCCACAAGCTATGTGCCGACGGCGACAACGATCGGCAACGTAACCATTACTGAGAGCACCTATGCCGACACCACGTTTAAGGGCATCCAGATTTTCAAGGCCACGGTGACACAGGATAAGGCTGATGCGGATGGCGATGGCACCGCTGAAGGAGATTGGAAAGCGGATGGCGATAAGACGCTGTCTGATATCGACTGGGCATCTGATACCGTGAAGGACGCTGTGACCGGGGAATTTGCCGGTGTTCCTGGTGCGCCTGGCGCAGATGCTGGAGCTCAGGCATGGGCCAAGTACATTAACGAAAACAAGGGCAGCAATGTTGGCAAGGACGCTCGGGTTGATGCCGGCAGTACACTCGACAAAATCGCTAAGTCGCTTGAAAAACTGACGTGGAAAGACGCGAAGCAGGGCACCAAAGGGACCTTTGATGGAATTGACGCGGGCTACTGGCTCTTTGAGACAAAGTCGGTTGGTAAGACTACTGGGGAAGATGGTAATGATGATGCTTACACCTCGCCGATCTTTACCATCGTCGGCGGCGCCGATGTAAATGCGGAGCCCAAGAAGGACGTCCCCAATGTCACCAAGGCCGTCAAGGACAACAAGGACGGCAAGTGGGTTACGGACGACAGCAAAACTGTTTTCCAAGCTGCAAACAAGGCGGCTGACTCCGCTGCTGGTCAGCTGGTTGAGTATCAGCTTGCCGGTACTGTCGCGAGCAACATCAACACGTACATTAAGTACAGCTACACCTTCACGGACGAGCTTCCTCTCACGATGGCTCCAGAGCTTGGCAATGACAACAAGCCCGTTGTCGAGGTTAAAATTGGCGAGAGCATCGTTAGTTCCGATTCCTACACCGTGTCTTACAGTACGGATGGCGGCAAGAATACTCTGTCCGTCTCTTTTGATAATCTGAAAGAAGCCAAGGATTCCAACAACAACCCTATTACCGTTAACGGCGATTCGAAGGTCTATGTGAATTACAAGGCCAAGCTTGATCCTGAGAAGATTTCGGCAGACATGCTCGGTAAAGCACAGGAGAACAAGGTCAAACTGATCTACTCCAACAACCCGCACACTACTGACACCGGCACCACGGTCGATCACTCCGCCTACGACTACACCTACGGCATCGACGTTATCAAGGTCGGTAGCGATGCAGAAACTAAGCGTCTTGAGGGGGTCGAGTTCACGCTTCAAGAGAAAAACGGCGATACTGTTGAAGAGAAATATATCGACTCCAAGGGCGTGAAGCACGAGAAGACTGACAAGGTTACGCTCAAGACGGACAAGGACGGCAAGATCAACGTCATCGGTCTTGACGAGGGCACCTATATCCTCAAGGAGACCAAGCCTGCCCCTGGCTACAACAACTCTGCTGCCAACGGTGTTACGTTTACCATTGCGCGTGGCACGCTTAAGCAAGACCGTTCTGATGTAATTCCTGAGGTAAATTCTGCCAATGTCACAGCTGCTGATGGCGTCGTGAAAGACAATAAGGCCACCGCTTCTACCGGTAAGCTCAGCTTCACCATTGTCGACCAGAAGGGCTCCGGCCTCCCGCTCACCGGTCTCAACGGCGTGACCTTCACTTGGATCGCTGGTGGCGCGGTGCTGTGCATCGGCGTGGCACACCTCATCCGCAGCCGTAAGCAGGCTGAGGAGTCCGAGCAGGAGTAACGCTCGCTCACCCATCCCTTTGACAGGTGGGATGTGATGGCCATGAGACTTGCGGACACTTTTCTCGTCCATCCACGTTCTTGCTTTGCCATTCTCTTTTCGGGGCAGACTCCGCACTGGAGTCTGCCCCGTTCTTTTTGGACAACACAGGCAGCCTCCACCGTCCGATGCGGACTCATCCGTCATCGCGTTTCTTGACTCGTATGAGGTTCGGTTTAAGGTCCGTAGGCGCACGCGCGGTGCGGACGGTAGAAGGCATTTGCGCCGCAACAAGCGCAAATAAGAATGCCCGGGGTTCGGAGTCCGGGCATTTAACAAAACCAGAAAACTAGGCCGCCCGCGCTCCCAAACATTTACGCGGGGTGCGTCGTTTTCTATTGATATTGTATCCCGAATCGCCCAGCCGATTCGGGACATTTTGAAAACGCAAATGCTGGCTTATGCATGAAAGGAATCTCGTTAATTCCGAAAATTATGTATAATTCCAATTTAAACTGGAATCAAACGAAAACGATGGAAATGAACGAAGCGCTAATCTACTTACAAGAAGCACTAGGCCTCTCCGCCAAGGCCAAAACTTGGCCTGGATCCGCACGCTTGCCGCTGCATCTGCGGGCGATTGAGGTCCGCGCTGTTGACGCAAACGGTTTTTCGTTTTTGCTTGCAAGTTTGCCTACTGGCGTCGGGCTTCCCGAGGCTAAGAGGGTCTATAGTCAGCTAGCCTTGCGTGCGGAGACTCCGGTTGTCGTTTCGTTTCCTGATGCCGATGCACGTCAGCGCAAGGCATTGGTCGCACAAGGGATTCCCTTTGTCTGCCCAGGTAGACATGCTTTTCTTCCATTTATGGGCACAGCCTGCACGGAGAGGGGCGGTGCCCGGTTTCGCAATCACGCGACCAAGATGTCACCCAACGCACAGGCTGCCGCAATCTGGGGAGCAGCCCGGGAGCCATATCGTCCCTATGACCTTTGTCGTGCGCTTGGCATTTCGGCAAGCCGTGCGAGTGAGGCCATAACCGAGCTTGTTGACAGGGGGCTCGCGAGGCGCGAGCGTTGCGAGCGACGTGTCGTCGTGCTCCCTGTCGCCGTTGATCTTTTGCTCAGCGAGCACATGGCAGAGCTCTCCTCGCCAGTCTCGAAGGTCTGTTTTGCAAGGAAGACGCCGCTGATCGACTATCTTGCTGACGCCGGGGAGACGGCGCTCGCCGCGCGTTCGATGCTCGCTGCGCCGGGCATGGAACAAAAGGCCGTCTTAAGAAGTGCATGGCGTCAACTGAGCGATCTCGAAGTCGCAGACGGGGAGTTGCCGGATAACGTAACGGCGATGATCCAAGTGTGGCGCTATACGCCCGTGTTTGTCGGCTCCTCCCGTGTCGACGACATTTCGCTTGCGCTATCTTTGGCGGCAATCGACGATGAGCGAATTCAGCTCGAAGTCGATCGCATGTTTGGAAAGGAATATCCATGGCAAGAAGCGCTGTAGAAGGTCTCCAAGAATTTCAGCAGCATATGCAAAAAGCTGCAGGATCGTATGCCCTTATCGGCGGCACGGCATGCGACATTTTGCTCTCGGAGGCGGGACTTCCGTTTAGGGCGACTCACGATTTTGATGTGGTAATTGTCGCCGATGACCGGTTGCCTCAGATGGCAGAAGCTATATGGACTTTGGTGCGTGATGGCGGCTACCGCTGCGGCTGGGGCGAAGGTAAAGGCTCGTGTTTTTATCGGTTTACAGAGCCTAAGAGGCCGGGTACCCCCATATGATTGAACTCTTCGCGAAGTGCCCCGACTTTCTAAAGGGTCGTGAGGGGATTGATGTGGCGCCAATTCACGTTGATGAAAACATAAGCAGTCTTTCGGCAATTTTGTTGGACGATGCTTACTACAGCTTGTTCCTTCAGGGAATTCGGACCGTAGGCGGCGTTTCGGTCCTAGGTACGGAATACATTGTCCCGTTCAAAGCGAAGGCGTATCTCGACCTAAAAGCTAGAAGGGAAGCGGGGGAGAACGTTGATTCGAAGAAGGTAAAAAAGCATAAACGCGATGCGCTGAGGCTTGCTCAGTTGCTTGGCGAGTCGGAAGGTGTCGACCTACGCGGAGAACTGAAGGACGATATGCTTGCGTTTGTTAAAGATTGTGAGGTGGGCGACGTCAATCTGAAACAGATTGGGGTTGCGGGCGTAACGATGGCGCAGTTGCTCGAGACGATGAAAGCAACATATGGCTTGATTGGTTGAGTGGGGTTACGTGGCCCGGACGGTGCAGTCAAGCTGCGTTGTCCGGCGCATGGGCTCGCTAATCGGCTATTATTTGTTTAGACAACCTGAACTGTAGAGGAGTGACCGGCGATGGTGCAGGGCGCCAAACATATGAAGAGCAATAACGCCGCGGCCAATGGCGGCTCAAGCCCTCAGCCCAAACCTCAACCAAAGCCCAAGCGCCGTCGCAAGCGACTGCCGCGCTGGGCCGACCGGCTCATCACCATCGTCATCATCCTTATTGGCGTGGGCCTTATGACCTGGCCATGGATCTTGGATCGGCTCGAGGCCTCGGGCGTGTTCAACCAGATCAGCACCGTGTCCAGCACCGTGGACGCGCTGTCTGCCGAGGAGCGCGAGCGCATCCTGCTCCAGGCGCGCTCCTTTAACGAGCAGCTGGCGGGCGAGGCCACCGAGCTCCCCGCCGACCAGATCGAGCCCTACGCTCAGCAGCTCATCTTTGACCGCGATCCCATGATGAGCTGGGTTGAGATCCCCTCCATCGACGTGAGCATGCCCATCTACCACGGCACGAGCGAGGAGGTCCTCATGGCAGGCGTCGGCCACCTGGAGGGCACGAGCCTGCCGGTGGGCGGCACCTCGACGCATTGCGTGCTCACCGCGCACTCGGGCATGCGCAACCTGAGCATGTTCGACGACATCCACTCGCTGGAGCCCGGCGACCTGGTGCTGCTGCACACCATGAACAAGACGCTCGCCTACAAGATGGTGGACTCCGAGGTGGTGCTGCCCGAGGAGATGGAGTCGCTGACCATCGAGCCCGGCGCCGACAAGGTGACGCTCGTCACCTGCACGCCTTACGGCGTAAACGACCATCGCCTGCTGGTGCACTGCGTGCGCACCAAGTACAACAAGAAGGACGTCGACAAACAAAAGTCGCTGGCCGGCCGCCACTGGGGCAAGCGCGAGTTTGCCGTGCTCATTGTGGTCGTAGCCATTGTGCTGTTGCTGCTGGACATCGTGATCCACGCGGTCCGCAAGCGCCGCAAGGCCAAGGCCTCGGCATAGGGCATTCTCCAGAACCATCACAATGGGGACAGGCACCTTTGTGGTGATCGGGGCTTCCAAACCATCACAACATTCGATGAAAATCGCGATTTTGACGAAAAGCGTCGAATGTTGTGATGGTTTTCGTTGTGGGCGAGACGGTTTTCATTGCGGGCGAGACGGTTTTCGCTATGGACGGTGCGGTTTCGCTGCAGAACCGCCAGCCCGCCGCCTGCCAGCCCGCCGCCCTCGTTACGTTTTCGCTGCATTTGGGTAAAGCGCCTGCTCCACGCGGCGTTGCCTTGTATACTAGAGCGGTTTATCTGTTATGCGGAAGGGAGCGCCTATGGCACTCAGCGAGAAAGACGTGCGCGGCATCGCCGAGTACGCAAAGATCGCACTGACCGATGACGAGCTCACCCAGATGACGTCCTACATGAACGACGCCGTCCAGATGCTCGAGCCCGTCCTGCAATATGACTTACCCGACGTGGAGCCCACGTTCCATCCTATCGGAAGCCTGTCCAACGTGATGGGCGATGACCTGCGCGAGCCCGAGCGCGACCTGCCGCTCGACGTTGCGCTCGAAAACGCAGGCAGCGCGCGCGACCGCTACTTCCGCGTGCCGTCCATTTTGGGAGAGGGGGAGAGCGAGTAATGGCTCAGAGCTTCGATTCCCTTGCCGCCGCTCAGATCGCCGCGGGCGTTGCCGCCGGCGACTTTACCGCTACCGAGGTGGCCCAGGCCTCCCTTGCCGCCATCGAGGCGCGCGAGGGCGGGGTCCAGGCATTCCTGCAGGTGGCGCCCGAGCTTGCGCTCGAGGCCGCTGCGCGCGTTGATGCCGACCGTGCCGCAGGCAAGCCGCTGCCTCCGCTCGCGGGCGTGCCACTGGCCATCAAGGACAACATGAACCTCGTGGGCACGCGCACCACCTGCGCTTCCCGCATGCTCGAGAACTACCAGAGCGTCTACACCGCCACCTGCGTCCAGCGCATGCTCGATGCCGGCTGCCTGCCCATGGGCAAGGCCAACATGGACGAGTTTGCCTTTGGCAGTTCTACCGAGAGTTCGGCGTTCCACCGCACCAACAACCCCTGGGATACCGAGCGCGTGCCCGGCGGCTCCTCGGGCGGCTCCGCTGCCGCCGGCGCCGCGGGCGAGGTCGCGCTCTCGCTGGGCTCGGACACCGGCGGCTCCATTCGCCAGCCGGCGTCGCTGTGCGGCGTGGTGGGCTTTAAGCCCACGTATGGTGCCGTGAGCCGTTACGGCGTGGTTGCCTTTGGCTCGTCGCTCGACCAGGTGGGTCCCTTTGGCCGCACGGTCGAGGATGTCGCGCTGGCCATGAACGCGCTTACCGGCGCGGGCCACGATCCGTACGACTGCACCAGCCAGGATTGCGCCGTCGACTTTACCGAGCATCTCAACGACAGCATCGAGGGTAAGCGCGTGGGCATCATCCCCGCGTTTATGGAGGCCGAGGGCCTGACGCCCGAGGTCAAGGCCGCTGTTCAGCGCGCCGCCCAGGAGCTGCAGAACCAGGGTGCCGAGCTGGTCGAGGTCGACCTGCCGCACCTGGACGCCGCCATCGCCGCCTACTACGTTATCGGCCCGGCCGAGGCGTTCTCCAACCTGGCTCGCTTCGACGGCATTCGCTACGGCTACCAGGAGGAGGGCTGCGCCAACCTGTCCGACCAGAGCTCGCTGTCGCGCGCCCACGGCTTTGGCGCCGAGGCCAAGCGCCGTCAGATGCTCGGCGCCTACCTGCTGAGCTCGGGCGTGTACGACAAGTACTACTACGCTGCGCAAAAGGCCCGCACACTCATCACGCAGGACTACGACGCCGCGTATGCCAAGGTGGATACCATCCTCATGCCCGCCTCGCCGCGCACGGCCTTTAAGTTTGGCGAGATCAGTGACCCCACGCAGATGTACCTCTCCGACCTGTACACCATCTCGCTCAACATTTGCGGCAACGGTGGCATCTCGGTGCCGCTGGGCCTGGGCGAGGACACTCAACTGCCCGTTTCTGCCCAGCTGGTGGGGCCTGCCTTTAAGGACCGTCAGCTGCTCACGTTTGCCCGCGCCCTGGAGCGCGGCTTTGCCGATGCCGCCACGGGCGCGCCCGCGCTTTCCGTCGCGCCCGATTTTGCCGGGAAGGGAGGCGAGCTGTAATGAAGGAGCTTTCCGAGGTCCTGCAGGATTGGGAGGCCGTGATCGGCCTGGAGATCCATACCGAGCTCACCGCACTCGATACCAAGATGTTCTGCAACTGCAAACTCAGCCACGATGACGAGCCCAACGCCAACGTGTGCCCGGTGTGCTTGGGCCTGCCCGGCGCCCTGCCGGTGCCCAACAAGCGTGCCATCGAGAGCATCGTCAAGGCCGGTCTTGCCACCAACTGCGAGATCCAGCGCCACTCGATGTTCTACCGCAAGCACTACTTCTATCCCGATATGGCCAAGAACTTCCAGACCACGCAGGGTCCGGTCGCCTTTGCCATGTACGGTCACCTGGACCTGGACGTGACCGGTCGCGGTGCCGCCGAGCGCCCCGACTGCGCGTTTGGCGAGGCCGAGGCCCAGAGCCTGGCGAGCGCTTCGGCCAACGCCGAGGGCCTGTCCACGTCCATGACGTCGACCATGCGCGAGGGCAACCAGCGCGCCGGCCATCTGGCCAGCTACGACGCGTCCAACCTGCAGATGCCCGAGCGTCGCGAGGACGGTTCCTACACGGTGCCTATCCGCATTCTGCGCATCCACATGGAGGAAGACGCTGCCAAGATGGTCCACGTGGGCGGCGCCGAGGGCCGCATTACCGCCGCGGCCGAGTCGCTCGTCGACTACAACCGCTGCGGTACGCCTTTGATTGAGCTCGTGACTGAGCCCGATTTGCGTACGCCCGAGGAGGCCCGCCTGTTTATGGAGAAGCTTCGTCGCATTTTTGTGACGCTGGGCATTTCGGACTGCTCCATGGAGAAGGGCTCCATGCGCTGCGACGGCAACGTGTCGCTGCGTCGCCGCGGCGAGACCAAGCTGGGCACCAAGACCGAGCTCAAGAACCTCAACTCGTTTAAGAGCCTGCATGACGGCCTTGCCTACGAGATCTGCCGCCAGGCCGAGGTGCTCGAGGAGGGTGGCATCATCTATCAGGAGACCCGCCACTGGGAGCCCAGCCGCAAGCGCACCGTGGTTATGCGTGTGAAGGAGACGGCCGACGACTATCGCCTGTTCCCCGATCCCGACTTGGCGCCGTTCGATCTGGATGACGAGTTCATCGACCGCTGCCGTAGCGAGATTCCCGAGCTGCCCGATGCCAAGCGCGCCCGTTTTGAGGCCGACTTTGGCATTAAGGCGGCGGACGCCGAGCAAATCGCCGGCGACCCGGATTTTGCCGAGTTCTTTGAGGCTGCCGCTGCCGGTATGGCTGGCAAGGAAACCCAGACGGTTGCAAACTTGCTGGTCAACGAGATGATCGCCTACCTTAAGGGCGCGGGTGTCTCGCTCGCCGAGTCCGGTATTGCGCCGGCTCAGGTTGCGGCGCTTGCCAAGTTGCTCGCGACCGATGCCATCAGCTCCAACCAGGCTCATGAGGTCTTTGAGGCCATGGCCCAGACCGGCGACGACCCCAACAAGATCGTCGACGAGCGCGGCATGCGCCAGGTGAGCGATGCCGGCGCGCTGCAGCCGATTGTGGACGAGGTGCTGGCAAACTGTGCCGAGCAGGCGCAGCAGTATCGTGATGGCAACCAGAAGGTCATCGGCTTTTTGGTGGGCCAGTGCATGAAGGCAAGCCGCGGCAAGGGCAACCCGAAGCTCTTCAACGAGTTGCTGAGAACGTCGCTCTCGTAAACGGGAACCCGGGAGCCCCGGCAGGGCGGGTGCTTCCTCAAAATTTCGAACAGTCCTGCGCAAGACGAAGGCCACATTAAGTGGCCTTCTTTGCGTGCGGAACTCATTTTGAGCAAGCACCCGTCCTGCCGGGGCTTCCGGGTTCCGTGACGACTCGGCCGTTCGGGTCAGGTAGGCTGAATGGAATAGAGTGAATGGGCGCGCCGTTGGCGCGTCCATTTTTGTGCGGGTGACAAAGGGACTGTCCCTTTGTCACATTGCAATAAATGTGATGAAAGTGTGGCGAAATGAGCTTAAAACTTCCGTAAATGTGATAAATGTCACGTTTTACCTAGGGTAAAATGTGGTAAATATCACGTTTACGGAAGTTTCTTTGCGGGAGGTTCGGTCATGCAGCGAGATATCATTGCCAAGCTTAACGCTTGGAAAGCGTCAGAATATCGTAAGCCGCTTATCCTTTAGGGGGCGCGCCAG
>CAJMSV010000048.1 GCA_905216175.1 uncultured bacterium
TCTATACGGGAGACGGCAAGGGCAAGACGAAGGCTGCTTTGGGGCGCGAGAGGATGTCGAGGAACTGATTGCGATAAAGCCCGCCACCACGGAGCTCGTGCTAACCGGCCGCGGCCTGCTGCCCCTCGCAGACCTCGCGGACCTGGTCACCGAAATGCGACCCGTCAAACACTACTTCGACGAAGGCCTCCTAGCCCGTCAGGGCATCGAATACTAATTGATTCGTTTTCCGCCAACACCTACAGCTCATAAGGAAGTTGCGGTGGAATAGTACTTGTTTGACGGTCCGCAAGGGCTTTTCAGGAACTATTTCACCGCAACTTATCAGGGGTATCCGACGGATGAGCTAGGCGGTGGCGCGACCTAGCCAGTTGCCGCTGTGGTGGTAGATGGTGAACATCGTGGCCGTGATGAGCCAGGTTACGGGGTAAACCAGCAGTAGATGCTCGAGCGACGGATCGAAGTGCATGATCGCAAACACCCAGATCACCCTCAAGACAACGGTGCCAAAGATGGTGAGCATCATAGGCTGCAAACTCACGCCGGCGCCGCGGATGGAACCCGACGCGTTTTCAATAATCGAGAAGATCGCGTAGAACGGCGCGATAAAATGAAGAATCGTCGTGGTGTACGCCGAGATCGAAGCATCGTCGACAAACAGACGAGACAGCGGACCCGAGAATACCAGCAGCACGGCAGACAGGCCACCAATGAGCATAAACGACAGCACGAGCGACGTATGGTAGCCCTTGCGCATGCGCTCGTAGTTGCGCGCGCCATAGTTCTGTGCCGAGAACGTGGTGATCGACACGCCAAGCGCCTCGGTAACCATCCAGACAAAACCATCCAGGCGGCCCGAAAGACCCCAAGCCGTGGTGACATCGGCACCAAACGAGTAGACCGACACCTGAATCAAAACGTTGGAAATCGAATACGCAGCAGACTGAAAGCCAAGCGGCAGACCACACGAGATCATGCTCTTACAAATGTCAGGATCAATACCGAGCTTGGACAGTGAAAGCCGCCACGCACCCGGTGCGTGCATCATACGAATCACGATCATCGCGGCGTTGGAGCAAATGGTCAGCGCCACCGCGATGCCGCAGCCCAGAGCCTCCATATGAAGCACGGCAACGAAGATGACATCCAGCACCGCATTAACAAGGCAACCGGAAGCGATGATCACAGCAGGCCCGCGCGTGTCGCCCACGGCGCGCAGCAATGCCGTTCCCATATTGAGCAGCAGCGCCGCAACCATGGCGGCAAAATAGCAACGGGCATAGGCCACGCCCTCGGCCAATAATTCATGCGGCGTGTTCATAAGCACCAGCATGGGCTCAACGAACACTATGCCAAGAATCGAGAAAACGATACCGCCCACCAGCGCGAGCGTCATGGCCGTATGGACCGATCGGCTCAGGCGCCCGTCATCGTGCTGACCAAAAAACTGGCCCGTAATGACCGCGCAGCCGGCGCCGACGCCAACGCAAAAGCCAATGCAGAGCTCGGTGAGCACCATTGTGGCCTGGATACCGCCCAACGCGAGCTTGCCGCCAAACTGACCGACGATATAGGTACCGATAAGCGTGTAGGCCTGCTGAAAAAACGAACTAAAAAAGATGGGAACGCACAGAGAAAGCAGCTGCTGCCAAATAACACCCTGCGTTACATCGATAGCCGTAGATTTCTTAGCCACACGCCCTCCCCACTAGCGTACGTCATACAACAAAACGGCAATTTAAGACCAAAGCCAATACCAGCTTAGCACCGACCGATATCGGCCGAAACGCCCCAAACCAGAGCCCGGTGCGAAATATCTGCCTAGTGATACAGCCCCGGCTGGTAGTGATACTCGTTGCTCACGTGCGGGCACAGCTGCCAAAAGGCGACGGCACTCGCCGCGGCCACGTTGAGCGAATCGACCCCGTGCGCCATCGGAATGCGCACGGCTCGGTCACAGCCCGAGATGGTCTTGGCGCCCAGGCCGGCACCCTCGGTGCCCATAAAGATTGCCAGGCGGTCAATCTCCAGCAGCGCGGGATCGTCCAATGACACCGAATCATCCGTCAACGCCATTGCGGCACACGAAAAGCCGGCATCGTGCAGCGCCGCCAGCCCATCATGCGGCCATACGCGCGCCTCGCTGCCAATGCGTGTCCAGGGCACCTGGAACACCGTGCCCATGCTCACGCGGGCCGAGCGACGGTACAGCGGGTCGCAGCACGTGGGGCTCACCAAAATACCATCGACGTTCAGCGCAGCCGCCGAGCGGAAAATCGCGCCGACGTTGGTGTGGTCGACAATGCCCTCAAGCACGCACACGCGCACCGGGCGCTCCCCCGCCGCCTCGACGACGCCACCCAAGAACTCATCAACCGGAATCTGACGCGGGCGACGGAACGCCGCGAGCGCACCGCGCGTCACGTTAAAGCCCGTCAGCTGCTCCATAAGCTCCATCGAGGCCACGAACACGGGAACCGGGCCCGCACCTTCGCGTACCGCCAGGCGCTCAAACAGCGGCATCATCTGGTTGAGCCAGCGTTCGCCCAAAAGAAAGCTCACCGGCTCGTATCCGGCGCGCACTGCACGCTCGATGACCTTGGCGCTCTCGGCGATAAAGATGCCCTTCTGCGGTTCCAAAACGCAGCGCAGCTCACGCTCGGTCAGTCGCACGTAGGCATCAAGCCGCTCGTCCTCGAGCGAACCAATTCGCAGCACCTCAACGGCATCAGTCATAGCAGCCAGCCCGCACCCTTCTTTACAGCACATCTATACCAAACGAGGCGACGCTAAGCGCCGCCCCATGCATTCAAACAACCCGATGATACCGTTCACGCTAGACGATTTACGCCTCAACGCGACGATACGTCACGAACTCATAATCAAGACCTTCGTCGCCCTCGCCCGAGGCAATCGTGGCAACACCGCCACGCCGCGCAATCTCCCACGCGGGATCGGCATCCAGATCGGGAAAGTACGTGTCCACGGCATGGATGCAATGGTTGTGCGTGACCTCGGCCTCGGCGCAATACGGCAAAAACTGACGATACACCTCGCCGCCGCCGATCACCCACGCAACGGGCTCATCGGCAACCGCGGCGAGCGCCTCGTCGATGCTATGCACCACGTCGACGCCCTCGGCAGTAAAGCCCTCGTCGCGGGTGAGCACGATATTGCGGCGGTTCTTGAGCGGACGCCCGCCGGGAAAACTCAGCAGTGTCTTGCGCCCCATGATGACCGGGCAACCCTTGGTGCAGGCCACAAAATGGCGCATGTCGGCGCGATTGGACACCACCATGTCGCCCTCGCACCCAATGCCCCAGTCGTCACACACGGCGACGATGGCGGAAAGCTTACACGTCATGAGCACCACCTACACCGCAATGGGAATGTTCTTGACCTGCGGGCCGTGCTCGTAGCCCTCCACGATCAGGTCGTCGGTCGTAAACGCGTAGAAATCGTGCACATCGGGGTTAAGCGTTACCTTAGGCGCCGCAAACTGCGGACGCTCGATAAGTTCGCGGACGATATCGACATGACGGTCGTAAATGTGGGCATCGGCGATCACATGCAGCAGCTCACCGGGAATCATATCGACCGACTGCGCGACCATCATCAGCAAAATGGCGTACTGGCACACATTCCTGTTGTTTGCGGCCAAAATGTCCTGGCTGCGCTGGTTGAGAATCATGTTGAGCGTGGGCCTGTCGTCCTGCGGGCGCTGCGTGACGTTATAGGTCACGCTGTACGCGCACGGATACAGGTGCATCTCGGAAAGGTCGCTAAACACATAGGTGTTCGTCATAATGCGGCGACTGTACGGTGTGTGCTTAAGATCGTACAGCACGCGGTCCATCTGGTCGAAATCGCCCTCGGCATAATGGCTCTTCTGGCCAATCTGGTACCCGTAGGCCTTGCCGATGGAGCCGGTCTCGTCGGCCCACTCATCCCAAATATGGCTGTTGAGGTCATGGACGTTATTTGACTTCTTTTGATAGATCCACAGGATCTCGTCCATGGCAGACTTAAGCGCCGTGCGACGCAGAGTGAGCGCGGGGAATTCCTCGCGCAGGTCATAGCGTGCCGTAACGCCAAAGTTTTTAATGGTATAGGCAGGGGTGCCGTCCTCCCACACCGGTCGGACCTTTTGACCCTCGGTGGTGGTGCCATGGTCCAAAATATCGCGGCACATGGCTACAAACTGTTGATCAGCCTTGCTCATTGACCCTCCTGTCAGTCGTCTATAAGCGAAATTCATTGTAGCCCAGGCGCTCGCGGCCCCACAGCCCAAACATAAGCCCTCATTTTCTGACATATGACAGAAATTCCTTGCGCAAATCCCCACGTTCGCTATTCTATTGTTGACATATGTCAGATTTGGAGTGTGCGTGGCAGGAAGACGCGAAAAACTGCGCCGCGTCGGGATCATCCCCGAATACCGCGGCTTTACCCCCGATGGCCTGGCCAGCGGTGATGCCATCGACATGACCGTCGACGAGCTTGAGGTGCTGCGCCTGTGCGACCTGGAGGGTCTCAACCAAGAGGCGGTCGCCCAGCAGATGGGCATCGCCCGCGCAACGGTGGCGGCCATTTGCAGCCGCGCGCATCGCAAGGTGGCAAACGCGCTGGTCAATGGGCGCGCGCTGAGTATCGAGGGCGGTAATATCGTATACTCCCCCATCACCACGACAACGGCCGCATGGCCAGCAAAGGAGGTCGACACCATGAGGGTGGCAACCACGTACGACAACGGCAACATCTTTATGCACTTTGGCCGCAGCGAGCAGTTCAAGATCTACGACATCCAGGATGGCAAGGTACTCAACGAGCAGGTCGTAGGCACCGGCGGCACCGGTCACGGCGCCCTGGCGGGTCTGCTTGCCAACGGTGGCGATGACACGCTCATCAGCGGCGGTATCGGCGGCGGCGCCATCAACGCGCTCACCCAGGCTGGCATCACGGTCTATGCGGGCGCCCAGGGCAGCTGCGATGCCTGCGTCGAGGCCCTCATTGCCGGCACGCTCGCTCAGACCGGCGAGGCAACCTGCGAGTGCCATGGTCATGACCACGAGCACACCCATGAGCATGGCGAGTCCTGCGGCTGCCGTGGCCATCACGACCACGACGAACATGAGGGCTGCAGCTGCCACTAGCGGCGCAGCACCGGGAGCTCGGGGCGCGATGCTAAACGCAACCCAACAATCAAAGCCAAAAACAAAGGCCACCCGGCAGCTTCCGAGTGGCCTTTGCCATATCAAGCTGGAATTACAGCCCTATTTCTTATTGCGCATCTGCGCTTCCATCTGGCGCAGCAGATCCATATCGGACTTAGGACCGCCCGTTCCCAGGCCGCCCATGCCGCCAAGGCCCATAGCATCCAGACCGGGAATATTGGGCATGCGCATCTTCTTGCCCTTCTTACCCTTTTTGCCCTTCTTGCCGCCGGCCTGCGCCTGATTGGCCATCGTGCGCATGCGGCCCATCATCTTGTTCATCTCGCCCCACTGCTTCATAAGGCTGTTGACCTCGGTGGGAGTCACGCCGGCGCCCTTGGCGATACGGGCGCGACGCTGGCCGTTGATGATAGAGGGACGCAGGCGCTCCTCCTTGGTCATCGACATGATGATGGCCTCGTTCTTGTCGAAGATGCCCTCGTCCAGGTTGCCGCCCATCTGGTTGAGCGCACGCTGGCCACCGGGGAGCATACCCAGAATGCCCTTCATGCCGCCCATCTTCTTGACAGCCTTCATCTGGTCGAGCATGTCGTTCATGGTAAAGCCCTCGCGCAGCATACGCTCGGCAGCCTCGAGCTGCTCGGCGTCAGCCGCCTCCTGGGCCTTCTCGATGATGCCGACGACGTCGCCCATGCCCAAGATGCGCTTGGCCATGCGGTCGGGGTAGAACGGCTCGAGCGAATCGGGCTTCTCGCCCATGCTCACGAACTTGATGGGCTTGCCGGTCACCTGGCGCACCGAAAGCGCGCCGCCGCCACGGGCGTCGCCGTCGAGCTTGGAGATGATCACGCCGTCAAAGTCGGTGCGATCGGCGAAGGTCGAGACGACGTTGACGATATCCTGGCCGGTCATGGCATCGACGACCATCAGCACCTGATCGGGCTTGACGGCCTTCTTGATGTCCACGGCCTCCTGCATCATCTGCTCGTCGATCTGCAGACGACCGGCGGTATCGACGATGACCACATCGCGCAGGTGGTCGACGGCCTCCTGGATGGCGCCCTTAGCGATGTCGACCGGGTGCGCACCGTCACCGCGGAAGACCGGGACGCCGATCTCGCCACCGAGCGTGGCCAGCTGGTCGGCAGCGGCGGGGCGGTAGACGTCGCACGCGGCGAGCAGCGGCGAGCGGCCCTGCTTCTTGAGCAGGTAGGCCAGCTTTACGGCCGCCGTGGTCTTACCGGAGCCCTGCAGGCCCACGAGCATGATGACATTGGGAATACGGTTGCTAAAGACGAGCTTGCTCTCGGTGGAGCCGAGCATCTCGGTGAGCTCGTCGAGCACGATCTTGACGACGTTTTGCGCCGGCGACAGCGACTCCATGACCTCGGCGGTCATGCAGCGCTCCTTGGTCTTGGCGACGAACTCCTTGACGACCTTGAAGTTGACGTCGGCCTCGAGCAGCGCCATGCGAATGTCGCGCATGGCCGAGGTGATATCGGCCTCGGTCAGCTTGCCCTTGCCGCGCAGGCGGTCAAATGTGTCGTTGAGGCGATCGCTCAGAGAATCAAACACTAGTCACTCCTTAGTTGGACTCGCCCACCAGGGCGCGGCAGAAATCTTTGGCGTTAAACTCCTGCAGGTCATCGACCTGCTCGCCCACGCCGATGCGCAGGATCGGGAGCTTGAGCTTCTCGGCCACGGCCATGGCAATACCGCCCTTAGCCGTGCCGTCCAGCTTAGTCATGATAATACCGTCCAGACCCAACGCCTCGTTAAACTCAAGCGCCTGGTTCAGACCGTTTTGCCCTGTCGCGGCATCGATTACGAGTACGACCGAGACGGGCATGGGGCCGGCGGCCATATTGGCGGCGCGCTTACGCGTCACGTTGACCACCTTGGCAAGCTCGCGCATGAGCTCGGGGCTCGTGTGCAGACGGCCGGCGGTGTCGATAAGCACCAGGTCGCTGCCGCTCTTGTCGGCCTCGTCGAGTACGTCGTAGCAAACGCTTGCCGGGTCGGAGCCGCGGTCGCGCTTGATGACGGGGACACCGGCGCGCTGGCCCCACACATCGAGCTGTTCGATGGCGGCGGCGCGGAAGGTATCGGCCGAGCCGATCACGACGTTCTTGCCGCGGGCAGCCATAGCGCTCGCGATCTTGCCGACCGTCGTGGTCTTGCCGGCACCGTTAATGCCCACAAACAGCACGCAACTCGGCGTGTCAGCGAACGGATCGCGCTCGACGGGCACAAAATGCTGCTCGAGTTGCTCGGCCAGGGCGCGACGGAGCTGCGGGGCGGTCTTAAGGTTCTTCTTGGCCGCGGCATCGCGCAGGTCATCGGAGACCTGGATGGCGACCTCGGCACCCATGTCACCCATGACGAGGGTGTCCTCTAGGTCCTCCCAAAAATCTTCATCGACCTCACCGCCAAAATAGAAGACCTCGTTAAGGGCCTCGCGGCTGCGCTCAAGTCCGCGCGAGAGAGCGTCAAAGAATCCCATTATGCATTCACGACCTTTCCGGTTTCGCGATCGAGTTTTTGCGAGACGACGCGACTGACGCCGTCAGCTTGCATCGAGACGCCGTAGAGAACGTCAGCGTCCTCCATAGTACGGCGCTGATGCGAAATGACCAAGAGCTGCGTATCGGAACGCAACACGTCGAGCGCGCCGATAAGCTTGGACAAGTTGGCGTCGTCGAGCGCCGCCTCAACCTCGTCCAGCACATAGAACGGCACCGTGCGCGTACGGTACACGGCAAAGAGCAGGGCGAGCGCCGTCAGACTCTTCTCGCCGCCCGACATGAGCATCATCTTGGTGATGCGCTTGCCGCGCGGTTGAGCCACGACCTCGATGCCCGTCTCGGCCGGATGCTCGGGGTCGGTCATCTCCAGATGAGCCTGGCCTCCCGGGAAGAGCATGGCGAAGATCTCGCGGAAGTTCGCATCGACCTTCTCGAAGGTTACCAGGAACGCCTTGCGCATCTTGCGGTCGATAGCCACGGTGATCTTGGTGAGCGCCTTGCGCGCGCTCTCCAGATCGGCCAGTTGCTCCTCGATGTAATCGGCACGGCGCTTGAGCTGCTCATACTCCTCCATGGCGACTTGGTTCACAGGGCCCAGGTTGTTGATCTGGCGCACGAGTTGGTTAAGCTCGCGCTCGGCGGCGTCGCGGTCGGTGGGCGCAGGAAGCATAAGCGCTTCCTCGAGCACCGTGGTGCCATCGGCGGTAATGGCCTTGATGGCCGCCTCTACCTGCACCTCGAGCTTACCGCGTGCGACCTTGAACTCGTTTTGCGTCGCCGTGGCGACATCGACCTTTTCTTTGGCACGAGCGACCTCGGCCTTGGCGTCCTCGATGGTCTTCTTGAGCGAGGCCGAATCCGCCTCCTCGAGCGAAGCCTGGTCACGCAGGCGCGCGGCCCAATCCGACGCACAATCCAGCAGGGCCGAATAGCGCTCGTGCATGGGGTCGACGCGCAGGCGCAGCAACTCGAGCGAGCGCGAGGCCTGGCGTGTTCCGCGGATACGGCGGTCGATGCCCTCCAGGCGATGCTCCAGGTCGGGCACGCGGCCCTTCAGCGAACGCAAGCGCTCGCTCGTCTGGGCTAGACGCACCTTGGCATCGGCGAGCTTGCCGGCTGCCTCGAAATCATCACGGCGCACGCGATCGAGTTCGTCGTTGGCTTCCGCAATCTGGAGACCCAGGTCACTTGCCTGCGCACGGGCCTCGTCGCGCGAACGGGTGAGCTCGTCAACGCGCGGGCGCGCAGCGCGAACGGCCTCGGCGGCCTGCTCACGGCGCTTGGAGATGCGCACGCGCTCGACCTCGGCATTGTTGGCGGTTTGCTCCAGGCGGCCGATCTCGGAGAGCAGCGAACGGCGCTCGCCCTCAAGACGGGCGATCTCGCCGGCGGCATCGCCCTCGGCGGCACGCGCCTCCTCGACGGCCGCATTGGCCTCGACGACCTGATCCGACACATGCTCAAACACGGCAGCCAGATCGGGCTCCAGGCCCTCCAGCTCGCGGATACGACGTTTGCGCTCCAGAGCGCCCGAAGCCTCGCCGGCATCAAGCCCCACGCGAACCAGGCCGCCGCAGACAACGCGGGCGCCATCGGGCGTCACATAGGTCACGCCGTCAACGACTGGTGCCGTCAGCGCGGCAGCCAAGTCATCGACCACGTAATAGCCGCCGAGCAGGGCCTCGACAACCGGGCCATAACCGGCGCGCACGGACAAGCGATCAACAAGGCGGGTACCGGCGGCACCCTCGGCGGCCGCAGAGCCGCTCACGCTGCGCGAAACCAGCAGCGCCTCGCCCGAGGCCTTCTTCTGGTCCAGTGCAGCGCGACCGGCGCGCTCAAGTGCGGCAGCGTTATCGAACAACAGGGCATCGATATCGCCGGCGAGCAGCTGCTCAACCAGGCCTTCAAGCTCACGCGGTGCCTCGAGCACATCGCCCAGACGGCCCGAAACATCGTCGCCCAGCGCGCCAACCAGGCGGCTTACGAGCGGCGAGCTGTCGGCCATACGAGCGTCGAGCTTCTTTTGGCTCGCGAGCTCTGAGCGCACCTCGGACAGCTTGTTGCGCGCCTCGCCCTCACGGGAACGCAGGTCCTTGAGGGCAGCGCGTGCCGTCTCGGTGGCCTCGCGCGCATCGCTCTGGGCCTGACGAGCCGCCTCAAGGGCGCTCTCAAGCTCCTCAGCACGGTCGCGACGGCTCTCAAGCGATGCCGTGACCTCCTCGAGTTGCTCGTCGATCTGCTCCAGGCGCGAGGCATACATGTTGTCCTCGACCTCGGCATTGGAAAGCGAATCCTTTACCTTGGTGAGCTCGAGCGCAGCATTATCGGCCACACGCTGCACATCGCGCTGTTCGCGCGTAAGCTGCGAAATCTGATTGTCGAGCGCCACGCGACGCTCGTGGAGCTGGGCGGCGGCAGGTCCGGCGGCGTCAACGTCGTCCTGGGCCTGCATGTGCGCACCGGTCACTTCCTCAAGCTGGGCACGCGCATCCTCGAGCTCCTCGACCACGCGACGACGCTGATGCTCGGAGCTCGAGATCTGGCCGCGCATGTCGGACAGGCGCGACACCATGTTGTGGCCCTTTTCCTCGAGCAGACGCATGTCGGAGTTGATGCGGCCGACCACGTCTTGCATATGGCGGCGCTGCTCACCCAGATCGCCCACTAATAGGCCCTTTTCCTCGAGCATGACCTGGAGCTTCTCGAGCTCACGCTCCTTTTCGCCCAGGCGGTACTGCGCAAGCTCAAGCTCGGCAGCGCCCTCCTTGGAGCGGCTCTCCAGGTCGTTCCACTGCGACTGCAGCGAACGAAGCTCGTCGACGGCCAGCATCTGCGTAAGCTCGTTCGCGCGCGAGGACAGCTCTTTGTACTTGCGCGCACGATCGACCTGACGCTCCAGCGGCCGCAGCTGACGGGCAATCTCCTTATTGATGTCGCGGGCACGGGTCAGGTGCTCGTCCATCGATTTAATCTTTTTGAGCGCACGCTCCTTGCGGCGCTTGTGCTTGGAGATGCCGGCAGCCTCCTCGATCAGGGCGCGGCGCTCCTCGGGGCGACTCTGCAAAATGGCATCGAGCTTGCCCTGGCTAATGATGGAATGCGTATCCTTACCCAGGCCCGAATCGTGCAGGATGTCCTGAATGTCCATCAGGCGGCACGGGCTCGAGTTGATGAGGTACTCGCTTTCGCCCGAGCGGTACATACGACGGGTGATGGCGACCTCGTCAAAGTCGACGGGCAGCATATGGTCCGAGTTATCGAGCACCAGCGTGACCTCGGCGACACCCACCGGCTTGCGCGCCGACGAGCCCGAGAAGATGACGTCCTCCATAGCCTGGCCGCGCAGCTGCTTGGCGCTCTGCTCGCCCAGGACCCACAGAATCGAGTCGGAGATGTTCGATTTTCCCGAGCCGTTGGGACCGACGATGACGGTCAGGCCCGGCTCAAATGACATATGGGCGCGGTCGGCAAACGACTTGAACCCTTTGAGCGTGAGGGACTTGAGATACACGGTTCCTCGCTTACACGTGCTTCTTGTTCAGAATCACGCCGTTGGTGGTGTAACCCATGCGGTCGAGTGCTTCGAGCGCGGCGGCTCCCTCGGCAACCTTCAATGAGGAGCCGGAGCCGCGCCCCTGGCGAATACAATCGACCAACCCCACGGCGGATAAGGAGGGCGCCAGCGCCGGGCCCTCGGAGCCGACCAGTTTATACGCGGGAGGCTCGTGGCCGGCTGCCTGCACGCACTCCTGCAAGAACGACTTGGGATTCGCGGGGTGCTCGGCACGCTCGGAGGCCAGGTGCGGTTTAAGCGTACGGTGGATGTACTCCGCCGCCGCATCCCAGCCGGCATCCAGATACAGCGCGCCCACGAGCGACTCATAGACGTTCTCGAGCGCCGAGTGCAGGCCGCGCGCGCCAGTACCGGTCTCGGAAGCACCAAAGATGATGATGTCGTCGATGCCCAGTTCGTGCGACACCTCGGACAGCGTGGCGCCCGAGACAAGGGATACCTTTAGGCGCGTGAGCTTGCCCTCGTCAAACTCGGGATAGGACTCAAAGAGCGAACGGGCCACCACGGCGCCCAAAATGGAATCTCCCAAAAACTCAAGGCGCTCATAGCTGGCAGAGACCGGCTGGCCCTCGACGGCCGAGGGATGCGTGAGCGCCGCGCGCAGCAGCACCTTGTTATTGAACTCATGACCCAGAATCTCCTGGGCACGCGTGAGTCGTTCAGACAAAGCCAAGACTTAGGCCTCCTTGGCGTTTTCGATCGCGTCGACGGCGTCGGCGACAGAGTTGAGCGACAGCAGGGTCTCGTCATCGATTTCGAGGTCGAACTCGTCCTCGATAGCCGTCACCAGCTGCAGACGCTCGAGCGAATCGGCATCGAGATCGTCAAAAGTGGTCTCGTCGCTAATGTCGGCGACATCGACGCCCAGCACGTCAGCGGCGATTTCGGCGATCTTATCGAAGATTTCGGAGCGGTCCATAGCGCTTCCTCTCGTATGTCATGGAACACAACACAACACGGCGATCAGAGCCGCGTTGCAATACGGCTCCGATTCTACCCCACGCGGTACGGGTTGAGCCACGTAACGGGGCTCTTATAAAACGATACCGTCCATAGAATTGGCAACGTCCTGAACAAGCCCGGCACGTACGGCCTGGGCCGCGGCAAGCGTACCGTTCTTGACGGCCTCGACCGACGTGGCACCGTGGCCGATCAACACGACGCCGCGCAGGCCCAGTAGGATCGCGCCGCCCTTGGCGTCGCCCGAAAGTTTGGCTTTGATCTCGCGCATCTGCTTTTTGATAAGCAGCGCGGCTATCTTGGTGCCGAGCGAAGACATAAAGGCACCCTTGAGCTCCTGAAGCAAAAACTTGGCAGCGCCCTCGGTGGCCTTGAGCGCAATGTTGCCCGACATGCCGTCGGCGACCACGACGTCAAAATTGCCCGACGTAAGATCGGTGCCCTCGCAGTTGCCCACAAAGCCGGGAACAGCGGCCTTCATGACCGGGAAGCACGACTTGGTAAAGTTGGATCCCTTCTCGTCCTCGGTGCCGTTGGCAAGCAGGCCCACGCGAGGATGCTCGATGCCCAAAACCACGCGAGCATAGGCAGAGCCCATCTGGGCGAAGCGCACCATGTCGTCCACCGTGACATCGGGATTGGCGCCCATATCGCACAACACCGTCAGGCCGCCGGCGCGATTGGGCAGAGCGTTGGTCAGGCACGGACGGACCGGCTGTTTCTTGCCCTCTGCCAAATACCTAAACGGCGTGACGTAGGCCGTGGCGGCAGCGGTCATGGCACCGGTCGAGCCGGCCGAGAAAAACGCGTCCGCAGTGCCCTTCTTAATGGCACGGCACGCAAGCACGATCGAGGACTTGCGCTTGGTCATCACAGCGCGGATGGGATCGTCCTCCATGCTGATGACGTCGGGGGCCTCCAAGGCCTCCACGCGGGCATGCGCTGCGGCAAAGGGGTTGACGATTTCGGCGGGACCGACGGCCAAGACCTCGATCTCGGGATCTGCCGCGAGCGCAGCCTCGATACCGTCGAGGACGACCTGGGGCTTCTCGTCTCCGCCCACAACGACTACACAACCGCGAACGATACTCATTTCAAATGCTCCATAAACAAAAATGGCCGACTCATTGAGCCGGCCATTGTGGTTCCAGTAGGAGCGGCATCGCATCCAGAGTATACAGTTACTCGGTAACGATAACCTCGCGGTCCTTGTAGAAACCGCAGCTGGGGCACACGTGATGCGGGAGCTTAACAGCGCCGCAACGGGGGCACGTGGACTGAGCCGCAGCCGAGATCTTCATGTTGGCGGAACGACGGGTATGGGTGCGGATACGACCCTGCTTTTGTTTAGGTACGGGCATAGTGACCTTCCTTATGAACTATCCAGTGTGGCGATTACGCGCAAGTAGCGATACTACCACAGTTTTACTCGTCAAGCTTGAGATTCTTCAATGCTGCAAATGGATTTTCCGTGGCAGCGGCCCATTCGGCCTCTGCTTGGGCGGCACAATCGCATTGCTCGACGTTGAGATTGATGCCGCAGGTGGGGCAAAGGCCGCGGCAATCGGGCTTGCACAGAACGACAAACGGCGTAACCATGACGACCGCGTCGTTGATGGGCTCACCCAGATCGACGATGCGATCCTCGCCCAGCAACTCGTAGCCATCTTCGTAGGCCTCGGGGTCCTCAGGCTCCTCAAAGAGGTAGAACTCCTCGATCTCGCCTGCGATATCAAACGAGGCGGGCTCTAGGCAGCGATCGCACTCGCCGGTGGCGTGAGCGCGGACCATGCCCGAGAGCAGAACACCGGTACCGGCGTTGGTAAAGACCACGTCGTAGGCAATGCCGTCCTGCAGCTGGTACTCCTTCTCGCCCACCGTGTAGGTGGCGACATCGACCTTGCCGGTCAGCGGATATGAGTCTCCGGGAAACTCGAGCTGCTCAGAAAGATCAACGGTAACACTCGGGAACCCAGCCATTACCACTGGCCGTTCTGCTGGGCAGCACCCTCATTGAGCTGCTGACGACAACGGGTGACGGTGCCGGTCAGGCTCTTAAGGTTCTCCTCGAGGTGCGTAAAGACCTGCTCGGCGTAATCCTCGGCGGCATAGCGCGTCTCGCGCTCGTACTGCTGGGCACGGTCGCGGATGTCGTCGGCCTGCTGCTGGGCTAAGCGAACGATCTCCTGCTCACCGGCAATGGTGAGCGCCTGCTGCTGAGCATCGGCAATGATGGAATCGGCCTGAGCGGCGGCGGAAGCCATAAGCTCCTCGCGCTCCTTAAGGATTCGGCGGGCCTTCTGCCACTCCTCGGGATAG
>CAJMSV010000049.1 GCA_905216175.1 uncultured bacterium
ATCCCACGGCTTGCCCCCCCCCCCCCCCTATTTGTTGCGGTGTTATTTTCCCTGTTTTTGCTTCTGTTTGCTTTTTTCTTTTACTATTCCACCGCAACTTATGAGGGGGCGGGGGATGCGATAGTATTGCATGGTGGTATTCGATTAACCGAGGCTTCATCCGAGGGCTTTATGGAACAACACCAGCATTATCAGAGCCTGCAAGATCAGGCATACAACGCACTGCGCTCCAAGATTATCTATGCCGAGCTCAAGCCCGGCACGCGCCTTTCGGCGATTGGTCTGGAAAAGGAGACGGGAATCGGGCGCACGCCCATTCGCGAGTCCTTTGTGCGCCTGCGTGAGCAGGAGCTGGTGGAAACGCGTCCCAAAAGCGGTACCTATGTCTCTAAGATCAGCATGGAACGCGCCGAAAACGCCTGCTTTTTGCGCGAGAAGCTCGAGAGAAGCGTGCTCATTAAATGTTGTTCGGCTGCTACGCCCGAGCAAAAGCAGCGGCTTGAGCAGATTCTTGCCGAGTCCGAGTCACTCGACCATAGCGAAACGCGTCGCTTTTTCGATCTGGACAACCTGTTCCATGAGACGTGCTTTGAGATTGCTGGCCGTCACATGCTGTGGAATTGGATGAAGAGCGTCAACACGCATTTTGAGCGATACAACTGGTTGCGTATGGTGTCGCAGGACCTGGATTGGGAGCCGATTCGTCGGCAGCATCGCCGGATTCTCGAGGCCATTAAGAGGGGCGATACCGATGCAGCGAGCTATCTGGCCGAGACGCACCTGCACCTGATGCCCGAGGAGCAGGGCCCGGTTATCGCCTTGCATCCTGACTATTTTGAGCTGTCCAAGGACTCGGCCATCTAACTCGTCCCCTACATTAGTTGCGGTGAAATAGGGATTGTTTTGCGGCTCTGATGGTGTAAGCAGTCCATATTTCACCGCAACTGCCGGGGCACATCGGGGCACGAAAAAGCTGCGGCGCCGTTTGGAGGAAAAGACCGGAAGCAAGGGTCCATTCCTCTAGACGGCGCCGCAGCTGTTTTGATGGCTCGGTTTTTGTCGATGTGGCTCAACTGGGCGCGGTTGCCAACCGAGTAAGTAAAGCGGCTCGGGGGCGTGTCGCTTCCGTCACGTTCTATCAGCATACAAGACGGTTTTGGTTCTTGTTCGTGACGGAAACGGCGCGCTTCCGAGCCGTTTTAAAAGAAAGGGGGCGAGGTCTAGGGCACGCCCCCTTTCACGATAGAGAGCTAAACCTAGCCGCGGACCTTCTTGACGACGTCCATGGCCTCGCGGGCGATCTGCTCGACCTTGGAGAAGTCGCCGTCGGCAAACAGGGCCGGCTTGACCATCCAGGTGCCACCGCAGGCGATGATGGCGGAGGAGCTCAGGTACTCCTCGACGTTGGCGGTGCTCACGCCGCCGGTAGGCATAAAGCGGTGACCGACAAACGGAGCGGCGAGGGCCTTGATGGTGTTCAGGCCGCCGTACTGAGCCGCAGGGAAGAACTTGGTGACCTTGAGACCTAGGTTCTCGGCGGCGGTGACCTCGGAGGGGGTCACGGTGCCGGGAAGGACGGGCAGGTCGATGTCGATGCAGTGCTTCACGACGCCCTCGTTGTAACCCGGGGAGACGATGAACTTGGCACCGGCTGCGCGGGCCTGCTCACCCTGCTCGCCGGTCAGGACGGTGCCGGCGCCAGCGCACATCTCGGGCTCGGCCTCGGCCATAGCGGAGATGCACTCGGCGGCGCAGGCGGTGCGGAAGGTGCCCTCGGCGGCCTTCATGCCAGCTGCCATAAGGGCGTGGGCGCGCGGGGCGGCGTCCTCGACCTTGTCGAGCACGACGACCGGCACGATGCCCAGGGACTCAAGCGTGGTGTAGAACTGATCGAACATGATGTTCCTTTCGATGTATGGCGCGCATGGGCGCGTGATTGCCAAATATGCTGGTCAGGAGCCGATTTTGGATTGGTTATCGGAGGCACTGCTTGGGGTTCAAGCAATTCCAAAACCGGCTGCTCGACCAGTCATGTAGGGAATGCCAGGCAAAACCGGAATGGGACTGGTGGTTATGCCCGACCGGAGGAATCGGGGAGCGGGCCGCAGGGGTATGGGATTGGAAAGCTGCGGCCCGCGGAATGGGGAACGAATTAACGGGCGACGCGGGTGCCACCGGCGGCGGCGTTGGCCACAGCGGCGATCTCGTCGGCGGTCACCAGGTTGGAATCGCCCTTGATGGTGAGTTTGAGGATCGAGGCTGCAATTGCGTAGTTGACGGCGTCCTGCGGGTCAAAGTCGTTGATGAGGGCATGGACGAGGCCGGCGTTGAAAGCGTCGCCGGCGGCAACGCCCTCGAGCACGTGTACGTCGTGAGCAGGGGAGAACCAGTGCTCACCGCTTTCGGCGTCAAAGAGCATGCCCATCCAGACGGAGCGTTCGACGCAGGAGATGTTGCGAACGACCGAAGCGACCTTTTTGCAGCCGTACTTGGCGCAGATCTGACGGGCCATCTCGACATAGGTGTCGCGCTCCTCGATGCCGTGGGCAAGGGAACCAGAGACGCAGGTCATGCCGAGGCCGGCAGGCGCATCCTCGTCGTTGGCGATGCAGATATCGACGAGCGGCAGGAGTTCCTTCATGGTGACCTGCGACTTCTCGGGCGACCACATCTTGCCGCGATAGTTCACGTCGCACACGGTGGTGATGCCCTTGGCGCGGCAGGCGGCGCGCGCCTCCTTGCAGGCGGCGGCCATCTCATCGGAGACGGCGGGGGTCACGCCGGAGAAATAGAAGACATCGATGCCCTTGAGGATCTCGTCCCAGTCAAAGACGTCGCGCTTGGCCATGTTGATGGCAGAGAACTTGCGGTCGTAGACGCAGCCGTTGCCGCGCTGCGAGGCGCCGACCTCAAACACATAGCAGCCAAGACGGTCGCCCTGACGCACGACGCGCGTGGTGTTGACGCCGTAGGCCTTCAGCGAGCGCAGAGCGCACTCGCCCAGACGGTTGGCCGGGACAACGGAGACGTAAGCGGCCTTGTCGCCCTGGTAGGCCAGGGAAAGCGCGGTGTTGGCCTCGGCGCCGCCGTAGCGGACATCAAACTCGGTCGCCTGCTCAATGCGCAGATGGTCTTTGGGCGAGAGCCTCATCATGATCTCGCCGAAGGTAAGAACCGTTTTACCCATGGTTGCGCAGCTCCTTCTTGCTCGTGCGTACACCTTTGATATGGCGTTGGCACGGAGGTGCCAAGACGGTAGGGTACATCTTTGCACCTACGTGCCAACGCTCGCCGAAATCGGTTTACGAAATCGGTTTCGTTTCGAGTTGTAGTATACTCACCTACAGCGTTTTGCAAGCGAGATTTTTAAAAAAATGCCTAAAATGGCTCAGACTGCTGACAATTGGGAAACGGGGTGCGCCATGGCGCAGATGAGAATCAAGGACATTGCCGCCGAGGCGGGCGTGAGCCCGGCCACGGTCTCGCGCTATCTCAACAACCGCCCCGGGCAGATGACCGAGGAAACCCGCGCTCGCATCGCGGCGGTTATCGAGCGCACCGGCTATCGCCCACGTGCCGCCGCACGCAATCTGCGCAGCTCGCGCACCAACCTCATCGGCGTGATCCTGGCCGACATCGCCAACCCGTTCTCGAGCGCCATGCTCGAAGGACTTTCCGTCAGCGCCGCTGCGCGCGGCTGCTCGCTCATGACGGCCATTAGTGGCAACGACTCCGCTAAGGAAGCGGAGTCGCTCACCAGACTTATCGATGCCGGCGTGGACGGCCTGGTCGTCAACACCTGCGGAGGCAATGATGAGGCGATCGCCGCTGCCGCGGGACGCTTGCCCGTTGTGCTGCTCGACCGCGATGTTGCCGACGGCGGCATCGACTTGGTGACATCTAATAACCGTGAGCTGGTCACCGGCTTGGTAGACGCCTTGGCCGCCGCTGGCAGCGAGCGCCTGTGCCTGCTCACCGAGGCAAGCGACGACAGCCCCGTCCGTCGCGAGCGCGCCAAGGCCTTTACTGACGAGCTTTCGCACCGCGGCCTTGCGGGCGAGGTCGTCACCCTGGCCGACGGGGGCGCCACGGGCGTCGGTCGCTTGGACGAGACCATCCGCGGCTATGCAGGCAAAAAGCTCGGCCTCATTGCCGTCAACGGCCTGGTTTTCCTGCGTCTGACCGAGGCGCTGGCGCAGCTGGGACCCTCGTTGCCGGCTGGTCTCAAAATCGCGACGTTTGACGATTACCCCTGGAACCACGTGCTCTTTGGCGGTGTGACCACAGCCGCGCAGGACACCCTTACCATCGCCGAGCGCGTGGTAGAGCGCCTCTCAGAGCGCATCGACGTTGTTACCACCACCGTGGGCGAAGCTGCAAAGCTGGCGCCCAAACGCATCGAGATTCCCGGCCACATCGAACACCGCGCTTCGACCTCGCGCTAGCCGCCTGTCCGAGTCGGTCTGTTCGTGCTTGGCACCCGCCTGCGCGCACGTTTTTTGAGCGCTTGATACGCTTTAACCCTGCGGAAACATTTTTCTGCGATAGTATCTGCGATATAGACCAGTCGAAACCCGCCCGAAAGAAAGGGGAGCGACATGAACCAGCAGAACATCGATTACGTACTCCGCTCCGTAGAGCAGCGTGATATCCGCTTTGTGCGTCTGTGGTTTGTCGACATTCTCGGCCGCCTCAAGAACTTTGCCATTAGCCCCGAGGACCTCGAGGTCGCTTTTGAGGAGGGTATTGGCTTTGACGGCTCCGCCATCGAGGGCTTTGCCACGCCCGAGGAAGCCGACATGCTCGCATTCCCCGATGCTTCGACCTTCCAGATTTTGCCGTGGCGTCCGAGCCATAACGGTGTTGCCCGCGTGTTCTGCGATGTGTGCACCCCCGACCGCAAGCCCTTCGCCGGCGATCCGCGCGATGCGTTGCGCCGCATGTTCCGCAAGGCCGAGAAGGCTGGCTATCTGCTCAACGTGGGCGCCGAGCTGGAGTATTACTATTTCCCCGACGAGCACACCCCCGAGCCGCTCGACAACGTGGGCTACTTCGATCTTTCGGTGAGCGATGCCGCCCGCGACCTGCGTCGCAATACGGTCCTCACGCTCGAGAAGATGTCCGTGCCCGTGGAGTACACCTTCCACGCCGCCGGCCGCTCGCAGCACGGCATGAGCCTGCGCCACGCCGAGGCCTTAAGCATGTCCGACGCCATCACCACGGCCAAACTCATCATTAAGCAGCAGGCTTACGAGAGCGGTTGCCACGCCTCTTTTATGCCCAAGCCGTTGGCGGGCGAGGACGGCAGCGCCATGTTTTTGCATCAGTCGCTGTTCAACCACGACGGCAACAACGTCTTTTGGGGCGAGGACGACGAGAAGTACCATCTCTCCGATATCGCCAAGCACTATATGGCCGGCATCTTGGCGCACGCACGCGAAATCAGCGCCATCACCAACCCCACGGTCAACTCGTACAAGCGCATCACCACGGGCGGCGACTCCGTGCCGCAGTACGCCACGTGGGGCCTGCGTAACCGCGCGAGTATGGTCCGCATTCCGGTCTACAAGCCCGGCAAGCAGCTGTCCACGCGCATCGAGCTTCGTAGCCCCGACCCCATGGCCAATCCGTACCTGGTCAACGCCGTCACGCTGGCGGCTGGTCTCGATGGCATCGAGCGCAAGCTGGAGCTCCCGCCCGAGGCCACGGCCGAGACGCTTAAGCTCACCGACCGTCAGATGCTCGAGGCCGGCTACACGCCGCTGCCGCGCTCGCTTAAAGAGGCGCTCGACGTGTTTGAGGACTCGCAGTTTATGAAGGATGCCCTCGGCGAGCACATCCATAGCTTCTTCCTCAAAAAGAAGCGCGACGAGTGGCATAAGTTTGAGTCTACGATCACCGAGTGGGAGATCAAGCACTACCTGGCGAACTCCTAATCGCGCTGGCTTGTTCCAGTACGATTGAGCTCATTTCTTTGGAGGCCGATATGTCCGAAAAGAGTGCCCTGTTCATGGCGCGCACGACGCGCTTCCACGAGTTTGCCCGCAGCTTGACGACCACCCTGGGTGTCGAGGTGAGCCTGGCAACCCCCGATTCGCCGACTGCGGCGCACGACTTTGACCTGCTGATCCTCGATTCCGACGGCATTCGCAGCGACCGCATCGATCAGATTGCCAAGTGGCTTGACGATCGTGGCGGCGTCCCCATGCTGGTGATCGTCGACGATGAGGCCCTTGGCACCCTACGCCTGCCGAATCACGCGCATGCCGACTTTGTGTGCCCCACGGCGACGCCCAACGAGCTCAAGGCTCGTGCGCAGCGCCTGATGGGCGAGGAGGAGACCGTCACCGCCGACGATGTACTCAACATCGATAACCTCGAGATTAACCTGGCCACCTACCAGGTGACGCTCGATGATGAGCCCATCGACCTGACGCTGATGGAGTACTCGCTGCTGAGCTTTTTGGCGACGCACCCCAACCGCGCCTACAGCCGCGAGGTGCTGCTGCACCGCGTGTGGGGCTTTGAGTACTGCGGCGGCACGCGCACCGTCGACGTGCACATTCGACGCATCCGCTCCAAGGTGGGTCCGCAGATCGCGGCGCACATCACCACCGTCCGCGGCGTGGGCTATCTGTTTAAGGACTAGCTTTCCACCACAAAGGGGACAGGCACTTTTGTGGTGGTTTTGACGCAGGTACGGATTCCTTTCGGGTCTGCGGCAGAACTTAAGCCTTCCTAAAAGATTGCGTTCTCATACACTTGCGCCCGCATATTGGGGTACAACTCAACGTGAACAATGATGGCCCGCCACATGTTTGGCGGGCCTTTGGTTATTTGACGAAAGGATCGCAGCCATGAGCGAGTACGATTCCCAGCGTCCCCAGGATGCGGGCAACGCCGGCGAGACCCAGCAGCAGCCGCGTGTGCAGGTGGAGTCGACGCCTGCCGGCAGTAACATTCCCTACGTGCAGGCCTACGACACGCAGACCGGAAAGCCGCTGGGTGGCCAGCAGGTCGTGAACAAGCACACGGTGGTCAAGACCAAGACCAAAAAGCTACCGATCTTTATTACGGCGCTTGCCGGCTGTGCCTGCGGAGCCCTGCTGGTCATTGCGCTCATTATGAGCGGCACGCTCAACATTGGCGGCGGCAAGAACGCCGTGACGGCGGGCGCTTCGGGCTCATCGACGCAAAAGATTACGATTGATTCCGAGGACACCACGTTGGCCGAGGCCGTTTCTGCCAAGGCCCTGCCCTCCGTCGTTTCCATTACCGCCACTTCGAGCGGCAGCCAGAATGGCTCGCTTTCGCAGTCTGCCGACGAGTCGGATAGCTCGGGCAGCGTCGGTTCGGGCGTGGTGCTCGATACCGAGGGCCACATCCTCACCAACAACCACGTGGTCGATGGCTATGACCAGTACGTGGTGACCATGGACGACGGCACCACCTACGAGGCCGAGTTCGTGGGCAACGACGCCTCGAGCGACCTGGCCGTCATCAAGCTCAAGGACGCCGACGCCTCCAAGCTTACGCCGATCGAAATTGGCGACTCCTCCAAGCTCAACGTTGGCGAGTGGGTTATGGCGATCGGCTCGCCGTTCGGCAACGAGCAGTCTGTCTCCACGGGTATCGTGTCGGCGCTCTATCGTTCCACGGCCATGAGCTCTACCAGCGGTAACACCATCTATGCCAATATGATCCAGACCGATGCCGCCATCAACCCGGGTAACTCCGGTGGCGCGCTCGTTAACGACAATGGTGAGCTGGTGGGCATTAACTCGCTCATCGAGAGCTATTCGGGCTCCAGCTCGGGCGTGGGCTTTGCTATTCCCGTTAACTACGCCAAGAACATTGCCGACCAGATCATCGGCGGCAAGACGCCGGTTCATCCGTATCTGGGCGCCACACTTTCGAGCGTCAATGCGCTTAACGCCCGCACCAACAAGCTGAGCACCGATAGCGGCGCGTATGTGGCGAGCGTCGTTGAGGATGGTCCTGCTGCTAAGGCCGGAATTCAGGAGGGCGACGTCATCACCAAGCTGGGCGACGACGAGATCACGAGCGCCGATGGCCTGATCATCGCACTGCGCAGCCACGAGGTGGGCGAGAAGGTCGAGATCACGCTTATGCGCGGCAAGGACGAGAAGAAGGTCACGGTTGAGCTGGGCTCCGATGAGGAGTTGCAGAACCAGCAGCAGGACGACAGCTCGACCGACACCGGCAACGGCGGTATTACCGACGAGCAGCTGCGCCAGTACCTGGAGGAGCTGCTGGGCCAGCAGGGTCAGGGCCAGGGCTACGGCCAGGGCTACTAGCGAGCCGTTTCGCATATGCCGAAGCCAGAGGGGCTGTCCCGCCAAGTGTGGGACAGCCCCTCTTTTCTTATTGATCCGTTGTGGACGGAGGAAAACGGATCGCTTGGGGCTGACAAGAGGCCTGGTCCGGAATGGTCTGGACAGTTAGTTCAGATACGTATAAATCTGGGGCAGCTTGGGATGCGTTTTGAGCAATTTTTGATTGGGATGGGGCTCGAATGGGTGTTTGGAAGGGAGAGCGGGACGTTTACATGGTCTCGAGGAGCCCAAATTAGTTGAAACAGGGGTGTTCGTGCCTGATTCAGCTCTAGGATTTATACGTATCTGAACTAACTGTCCACTCCAGTCTGGCGGCTGCCGATTCGGTGCGGTTCGAGACCGCTATTCGGCCTCATTGCGACCGGTGGTACTCTAGTATCCGTTTGAAATCGAGCGAAGGAGTGCCGCTATGGAGCAATCGAGCCTGTTTGGTGACGGCGTGGACATCGATACCGAAACGCCCGCGAGCGCGGATGCCACCGCACCGGTCGACGCCCGTGCCCAGGCGGCAGCGCGTGCGGCCGAGTTGCGCCACGAGCTCGATTACCACGCCTATCGCTACTACATGCTCGATGCGCCCGAGATCACGGACGCCGCCTTTGACAAAATGCTCGTTGAACTGCAGGAAATCGAGGCTGCCTACCCCGATTTGGTGACGCCCGACAGCTATACTCAGCGTGTGGGCGGATACGTGAGCGAGCAGTTTACGCCGGTCACGCACATGGCACGCATGTATTCCATGGACGATGCCATGGATCTGGACGAGCTCGACGCGTGGCTCCAGCGCACCGAGGATGCGCTCGGCGCTGGTAACGTCACCTATACCTGCGAGCTTAAGATCGACGGTCTGGGCGTGGCGCTTACCTACCAAAACGGCACCTTCGTGCGAGCAGCAACGCGCGGCGACGGCACCACGGGCGAGGACGTGTCGCTCAACGTGCGCACCATCAAGGACGTGCCCATGCACCTGTCCGAGCCGGCGCTCGCTCATATGGGCGCCGACCGCGAGCGTACCATCGAAGTACGCGGCGAGGTCTACATGCCCAAGGGCAGCTTTGTGCGCCTGAACGATGAGGCCGATGCCGAGGGGCGCGATCCCTTTGCCAACCCGCGCAATGCCGCCGCCGGCAGCCTGCGTCAAAAGGACCCCAAGGTCACTGCGCGCCGCGATCTCGCTACCTTTATCTATGCTATCGCCGATACCGACCCGCTGCACGTCCACAGCCAGCGCGAGTTCCTTGATTGGCTGCGTAGCGCCGGCTTTAGCGTCAACCCCAACGTGGCTCGTTGCGCCACGCCGGCCGAGGTCCACGAGTTCTGTGCCCAGGCGCTCGAACATCGCGGTGACCTGGACTACGACATCGACGGCGTGGTCGTAAAGGTGGACAGCTTTCAGCAGCAGCTCGACCTGGGCTTTACTGCCCGCGCACCGCGCTGGGCCATCGCCTTTAAGTTCCCGCCCGAGGAAAAGCAGACCGTCCTGCGTGAAATTCGCATCCAGGTGGGCCGCACCGGCGTGCTCACGCCGGTCGCCGAGTTCGACCCGGTGATGGTTGCCGGCTCCACCATCGCGCGCGCCACGCTGCACAACATCGACGAGATTCGCCGCAAAAACGTGCGCGAGGGCGACACCATCATCGTGCACAAGGCGGGTGACGTGATCCCCGAGGTCGTGGGGCCGGTGCTCGACAAGCGCCCGGCCGATTCGGTCGACTGGCACATGCCCGAGGTCTGCCCCGTGTGCGGCAGCCCCGTGGTCCATGAGGATGGCGAGGTTGCCTACCGCTGCGTGTCCATCGACTGCCCCGCGCAGCTCAAGGAGCGCCTGCTCCATTGGGTGAGTCGCGGCTGCATGGACGTCGACGGCCTGGGCGACGAGATCGTCGACAAGATGATCGCCGCCGGGCTGATCCACGATGTCGCGGACTTCTACCAGCTCACGGTCGACGACATCGCAGGCCTGGACACGGGGCGCACCTATGCCAGCTCCAACAGCAAAAAGGGCGTCAAGAAGGGCGACCCCATTCCGGTAGGCCTCAAGACGGCCGAGAAAATTATCGTCGAGCTCAACAAGTCCAAGAGCCAGCCGCTCGGTCGCGTACTGTTTGCCCTGGGCATCCGCCACGTGGGCAAGAGCGTGGGCGAGGTCATCGCCGAGCGATTCCTGTCGATCGACAAGCTTATCTTGGCGAGCGAAGAGGACATCGCCGAGTGCGAGGGCATCGGTCCCAAGATTGCGGCGAGCGTCAAGCAGTTCCTGGCCGTGCCCGAGAACCTTGCCGTGCTGGAGCGTCTGCGCCAAGCGGGCCTTTCGCTCGAGGTCGACCTGGGCGCCGCGCATGCGCAAGCCGCAGCCGATGCCGGCGTGGCAGGCGAGCTCGCCGACGCACAGCCACTCGCGGGTCTGACCTTCGTGCTCACCGGCACGCTCGTCAACCGCACGCGCGACGAGGCAGGCGCGGCGCTCAAGGTGCTTGGTGCCAAGGTCTCGGGCAGCGTGTCAAAGAAGACGAGCTACCTGGTTGCCGGCCCCAAAGCGGGCTCCAAGCTCACCAAAGCCGAGCAGCTGGGTGTGCCTGTGCTGGACGAGGACGCACTCGAGCAGATCCTGGCTACTGGCGAGGTGCCCCAGGCTTAGGACATCGATAATCAAATTAGAAAACCTCCCGGAAAGGTTGATACTTTCCGGGAGGTTTTTATTTGGGCGTGGTGGCGGGCAGCATGATCTGCGTCATGTAGGTTGCCGAGGGTGACCCTGCGGAGCGGTGTCGTTCCGGAGCGATAGAAGATTCATACAAAGCAAAGGGGCCTCGCAGTGAGGTCCCACAACGGGGCTGCCCCATTGTAATGAGTTTTATACACTTTAACATTAACATTAACGTGTATACTTAGCAGTAAAGATATATGTTGAGAGGAGCAGTTATGGTTACCGTCGCGTTTTCGGAGCTGCGCCAAAACCTTACGCAGGTGGCCGAAAGGGTTGCCAATGATGGCGAGGAGGTTGTGGTCTTCAAGCGGAGCAAGCCGTTGTTCAAAATCGTGCCGCTCGACTATCAAGGCCCGGTTGCAGTGGAATATGATGCTGCCCAGGAGCGTGGGGGCACAAAACCGACGTGCGGCTCGGACAAGCCCAAGCGCGACATGGGTACGATGTGGCATCCCAAGATCACCTGGAAGGAGATCCGTGAGATGCTCGCGGAGAATGAGGACTACCAGGAGTATCTCGATATCGTGGCTAACATGCCAAAGGGAACGCCGCTCGATACGATGACGGTTGAAGATGAAAAGCGCGTCGCGAGGGAGCGCTACCTATGAGGGCATTTCTCGATACCAATTTTCTGCTCGATTGTGTGCTGCCGGGCCGGCCGGAGCACGCAGCGGCGCAAACGATCAAGGGGCTCGTCGACGTGGGGCTTATCGAGGGCGTTGTTTCGGCCTGTTCTCTCAAGGACGCGTACTACATTCTCACTAAACAGGCAGGCGAGGCGCGCGCCCGCGAGGTAGTGCGCGACTGTCTTAAGAGCTATTCGGTAGAGCCTCTCGACCAAGAAGCTTGTTTTACCTCCGCCTATTCCGATGAGCCGGACTTTGAGGACGGCTGTATCCGTGCGATGGCCGAGCGTGCCGGCGTGGACTTTATCATCACGCGTGACCGCGCTGCTTTTGTGCGCTCGACCATCAAGACCTTCTCGCCTGCAGAGTTCATCCGTGCGTTTCCGATTCCGGAGGAGTAAAACCGCCATATCGGGGATTGTCCCCGGCGTTTAGCGAGCTTGTTGGGAGGCTCCTGATCCAGTGACTGTTACAAAAAACGGCTATAGCAAATTTGTTGTACTTCGATCTGAAGACTATGACCTCATGGTTCAGGAACAGGCTAAGGCTCGTCTGATGGCTCGTATAGCTGTGGCCGAGCGGGAGCGTGCTGCTGGCACGGCGCGTGATGCCTTTGAGGCTCTCGATGACCTTGAGGCAAAATATGGCCTATAACGTCAAGATTCTGCCTTCAGCCGAACGTTATCTAGGCAGTTCTTATCTGAACGGGGCAACCGGCACCGTGATCTGCGTCACGTAGGTCGCGGGGTCGTCGCTAATGATGTCGTCGACGAGGGCGATTTCGCGCGAAGGCCCGGCGGGCGCCAGGTTGTGCTCGCGCATATAGCTGAGCAGCTGCTCGTAGCGTGGGGCTGCTTGCCCATGCGTGCCGCGAAAGCTTATGGTCAGGCAGTGCGCGGCGGGTCGCATCTCGACGTCGCCCACGTAATCATCGGTGTCATCGAGCAGCAGAAAGACTTCGTCGTAGCCGTCAAAGTCGCCGCTGGCCAGGCGCTCGGCGCTTATCCCAACGCCCAAGTTGCCCAGGAAGACAAAGGTCTCGTGCTGGCCCTTCTGCAGCTGACGAATTTGCCACTCCAGCGCATAGGCATCGGTAGGGTTGACGCGTTCACGCAACACGGCGCAGCGGAGCTCGGGCGCATCGATTGTGCAGATGGTATCGAGCTCGGTGTTCAGGGCATCATGCAGCAGCGCAAGCCGGTTATCGATCTTGCGCGACACACGCTCCAGCTCGCGGCGCTTGCGCTCGATGAGCTCCTGCTGCTGAGCCAGCTGCCGCTGCATAAGGTCCACATCGCGCGTGGTCACAAACTCACGGATCTGCGCCAACGGCAAGTCGAGAACACGCAGGTGGCTGATGGTGTTGAGGGTGGAGAGCTGCCGCGATCCGTAGTAGCGGTACCCACTCGCCGGATCGATGCGTGCCGGGTCCAGCAAGCCCATCTGCTCGTAATGACGTAGCGTGCCCACGCTCAGGTTAAACAGGCGCGCCACCTCGCCAATGCGGAGCAGGCCCTCGGTATGTTCAGTTGGCGAATCGGTCATAGGACCGCTCCTTTCGATGGGCAGGGGAGAGGTGCCAGGTCTGCGTCGCCTCGCTACGCCACCAACTTGTCAAAAGCCCCGCGCCGGTTGAGCACGGTAAATGCCATCACGCAAATGACCGCCGACAAAATCGATCCGCACGGCGAAGCGATGCCCATGGGAAACAACGTATCGGAATAGGCATTCGACAGCAGCCACGCACCGGGCACGCGAATGAGCGCCACGGCCAGCACGTTGTGCGCAAAGCCGATGTAGCTCTTGCCATATGCAGCGAAAAAGCCGCTAAAGCAAATGTGGATGCCGGCAAAGATTGCGTCGAAAATATAGCTGCGCATATAGCCAGTACCGGCCGCGACCACCGCAGCGTCCTTGGCAAAAAAGCCGATAAACGCCGGTGCCACCAGCCACATCAGCACCGTGATCAGGCAGCCATACACTACCGAGATGGTCATGGCGTCCTTGAGCACCTGACGCGCGCGATCGCCCTTGCCCGCGCCGGCATTTTGCGCCGTGAGCGCGCTGACGGTGGCGCCCATGGAGCTCGGCACAATGAACAAAAAGCTGATCATCTTCTCGACCAGGCCCACGGCGGCGGCGTCGACGAGCCCTCGATGGTTGGCGATGACGGTGATAAACATAAACGCTACCTGGATGCAGCCGTCCTGCACGGCCACGGGCACGCCGATCTTAAGAATGCTGCCGAGCACCTCGGGCTGGGGGCGCAGGTCGCTGCGCTTAACGTGGATGTTCGTGCGACGGCTCTTGAGCCACACGAGCGCGAGGGCAACGCTTGCCGTCTGGGCGGTCACCGTGCCGAGCGCCGCGCCCACGGGGCCGAGCCCCATGTGCCCGATAAACAGAAAGTCGAGCGCGATGTTGATGATGCATGCCACGCCGATCACGTACATGGGCGAGCGCGAATCGCCCAGCCCGCGAAAGATGGCCGAGAGGATGTTGTACGCGGCGATAAACGGAATGCCCATAAAGCAGATACGCAGGTAGGCGGATGTACCTTCGACTGCCTCGGCCGGCGTGCCAATGAGCGCCACGATTTGCGGGCACAGTGCGAGCAGGGCAGCGGCCAGCCCCACCGAGACGCCCATAAAGAGCGTGAAGGTAATGCCGATGGCGGACTCGGC
>CAJMSV010000050.1 GCA_905216175.1 uncultured bacterium
GCGCGCGCGATACCCAACCCACTCGGGCTGTCCGGCACAACCCCACAAGCAGAAATTCCCGCAGTTGATTCCCAACGCCATAAGAGAAGGGCCGGTCCCCTTCAGTCGGGCGAACGTTCGTGCAACCACGTTCGACTGACTGAAGGGGACCGGCCCGAAGGGATTCGCAGACGTTAATCTACGCTAATCTACATGAGCTCGCAGATGCTCGCAGCAAAGGCCACGGGGTCCTCGGGAAGAATGCCCTCGACCAGCACCGCCTGGTCATACAGAAGGCCGGCGTACAGCTTGATCTTCTCGGCATCGCCCGCCTCGTTTGCAGAAACAAGCTTCTTAAAGACGGGATGCTTGGCATTGAGCTCGAGTACGCGCTGGCTCTTGGGCATGCCTTCGGCCTCCGCGGACGGATCGCGGCGCAGCACGCGCTCCATCTCCAGCGAAAGCGGGCCCTCGGTGGTGATGCACGCGGGAGCATCGGTCAGGCGCGCAGAAACAGCCACCTTCTCGACCTTATCGCCCAAGGCCTCCTTCATCGCCGTGAAAAGCGACTCGTTCTCCTTGGTAGCCTCCTCGGCATCCTTCTTCTCGTCCTCAGTCGCAAGGTCAAGATCGCCCGTTGCAACGTTTTTGAGTTCGAAAGTACGGTCCTCGGTCTCGGGCTCGGCACCGTCGGCAACGGCCTTCTCGGCAGCTTCGCGGGCGGCATCGTCCTCGTAGACCTTGGGCAGATCATGGGCATGGTAAGAACGCATGGCCTGGAAGGTAAATTCGTCGACATCGGCCGTAAGCAGCAAGACGTCGTACCCGCGGGCAAGCACGCCCGTCACAACAGGCATCTTAGACAGACGCTCGCGCGAATCGCCAGCAGCATAGTAGATAGCCTTTTGATCGGCAGGCATCGCCTTGGCATACTCAGCCAGCGTGACCATCTTCTGCTCTTTGGCGCTGTAGAACAAAAGCAGGTCGGCAAGCTCGTCTGCCTTCATGCCGTAGCTCGAATAGATACCGTACTTAAGGCCACGGCCAAAGTTCTCAAAGAACTTCTCGTACGCCTCGCGATCGTTATCGCGCATATCCTCAAGGTCGGAAGAAATCTTCTTTTCCACACGCTTAGCAATGGCTCGCAGCTGGCGATTTTGCTGCAGAGTCTCGCGGCTGATGTTGAGCGAAACGTCGGCAGAATCGACCACGCCACGCACAAAGTTGAAGTAGTCGGGCAGCAGATCGGCGCACTTCTCCATAATCAGCACGTTGGAGCTGTAGAGGGAAAGGCCCTTCTCGTAATCCTTGCTGTACAGATCGAACGGCGCGCGGCCCGGCACAAACAGCAGGGCGTCGTACTCGAGCGTGCCCTCGGCATGGAAGCTGATGGTGCGCGCAGGATCGTCAAAGTCGTGGAACGTAGACTTGTAGAACTCGTCGTAGTCCTTCTGCTCAACATCGGAGCTGCGCTTTTTCCAAATCGGCGTCATGGAGTTGATGGTCTCGAGCTCCTGGTAGTCCTCATACTCGGGCTTGTAATCGTCGCCGGCGTCCTCGGGCTTGGGTTTCTGGCGGCTCTTGGACACCATCATCTGAATCGGGTAGCGCACATAGTTGCTGTACTGCTGAATCAGGCTCTTGAGACCCCACTCGGTCAGGAAGCGATCGTAGGTCTCGGCCTCGCCGTCGGCATCGAGCTTCTCGTTCTCGCGCAGCGTCAGGATGACATCGGTACCGTGCTCGGCGCGCTCGCCATCTTCGATGGTGTAACCCTCAAGACCATCAGACTCCCACACGTGAGCGGTGTCCTCGCCATAGGCGCGGCTCACGACCTTCACGTGGCTGGCGACCATAAAAGCCGAGTAGAAGCCCACGCCAAACTGGCCGATGATGTCGACATCCGAACCCTGCTGCTCGGCGTTCTCGGTCTTAAACTCCTCGGAGCCGGAATGGGCGATGGTGCCCAGATTGCGCTCGAGCTCCTCGGCGGTCATGCCAATGCCGTTATCCGAGATGGTAATGGTGCGGGCGTCTTTATCAAAGGAAACGCGAATAGCCAGGTCGCCCTGGTCGATCTTGACGCTCGGATCCTGCAGGCTCTTAAAGTTGAGCTTGTCGACGGCGTCGCTCGCGTTAGAGATAAGCTCGCGCAGGAAGATTTCCTTATTGGTGTAGATGGAGTTGATCATGAGGTCGAGCAGTTTTTTGCTCTCGGTCTTAAATTGACGCATGTGCAGTCCTTTCGCGCTACCCCCGTCCGCAAAAACGGCCCGGTCGCCCGAGCCGAATCGCAGACCTGCTATGTTCAGACTTAGATTTTATAACCCATTAGCGCGCATATATACATACGGAATCGAAAAACTGTATGTCTAAGCGATCCGATGCGCCAATTGCCAAGGAGCGTCCCCAACTGCCGGCAGAAAAGGAACGTCCCTATCTGCCATCTACGCGCTTGGCCATCCAGACATGGGGCTGGCCCTCGTCTTCGTAATCTACCGGGGCAATTTGCGTGTAGCCCGCCTTTGCATAGAGCGGCAACACGTATTCCTGCGCATGCAGCTTAATAAGCTTAGCGCCGGCATCGCGTGCACACGAAGCACTGGCCTCGACGATCGCACTCGCCAGTCCGCGACGACGCATAGCCGGCAGCACGGCGACGCGCCCCATAATGTAGGTCTCCCCCGCCGCAACGCCTTCGTCCATGTCGCATGCCGGCAACACCGGGGCCTCTGCGTCAGCCACGCGCTCAAGCTCTTCGGGAAACACGCGCGAGCAACCGGCAAGCTCGCCGTCTACATAGAGCGTCACATGAATGCAGTTTGGATCCTCGTCGATAGCGTCGAACTCATTCTCGTATCCCTGCTCGTCTATAAAAACGACGCGGCGCACCAACGCCGCGTCATCAAAGCATCCCGTCTTAAGTTGGATATCCATGGCTGCCCTTTCATTCAATGCGAACGTTAGGGACAGATATTAGCGAAAATGAGCTCCGCGCACGCTAAACTTCGCGCGAGCCTTCGCCAGGCAGTCGTAATGACCCACGTTATGGGCATCGCTCGCGATGAAGCTGTACAGGTTCTGATCGAACAGGCGCTGTGCCGGCTTTTTCTCGCGACCAAATCGACCGCCGGCAATAAAGTCCGCCGAAGCCTGCAGCTTGCAGCCCATATCGACCAGGCGCTCCGCCACGCTTACATCCTTTTGAACCGCACGATAGCGCTCAGGATGAGCGATGATCACCTGGTAGCCACGGCACTGCAAATCGTAAATCGTGTTCTCGTACTCTCTAAACGCATACGCATCGGCATGCGTCGAAAGCTCAAGCAGGAACTCATTGGTTCCATCGAAATGCAAGTGCTCCGCGGCATCGATACCAAGCTCAACGAGCTTTCGATGGTTGACCTCGAAGCCCATCTGGAGCGGAAAACCGTCAGCGTTATCACGCAGCAGCTCAAAGGCATCCCACATCTTGTCGTAATCAAAATAGGGATCACGACAGTGCGGGGTGCAAACGATTCTGGTTACACCGGCCTGCTTGGCAGCCTCGAGCATCGCCAAGCTCTCATCGAGATCGGCGGCGCCGTCGTCTACACCCGGCAAGATATGGCAATGAATGTCACGCATAGGTCAGCCTTAATCAACTAAACGTTTGCTCGGTTGGTGAAGATGCCCTTTTTGGAAGTCCCCTGATCGTCGGAGCCCTTCTTAACCTTCTTACCGTCCTTGGTGTAGTAGGAGTAGTAGTACTCGCTGGTCTCGGTCTCGCAGTAGTTCATGACGGTACCGATGAGCTTGACCTTCTCGGACTTCTTAAGCTGGCCGATAGCGTTGAGTGCCTCCTCGCGCTTGGTGAAGTCCTCGCGCACCACGAACAGCGTACCGTCGGTCAGGCTGGCAATCTCGGCAGCATCGATGAAGGTGCCGACCGGGGGAGCATCAAAGATGACGTACTGGAACTTGGCGGACAGTGCCTTTACCAACTTGGCAAAGCGGTGAGAGACGATGATGTCGGCAGGATTGGGAATATGCGGCTCGGCATCGAGGAAGTAGAAGTTCTTCTGACCCGTCTCGACAATTGCCTGGTCAATGGAGATCTGCTCGGAAAGGACCGCATAGAGTCCGCCGCGCGAACGAACGCCGAGCATATCGGAAAGGGACCTGCGGCGCATATCGGCCTCGACCAGGAGCACGGACTTGCCGCTCGTGGCGATAGCCTGGGCAAGGTTGATGGAAACCGTAGACTTGCCCTCGTTGGGAATCGAGGACGTGACGGTAATGGTGCGAATGGGGTCGTCCACGCTCGCAAAGCGGATGTTGGCCAGAAGGGTCTTGGCGGCATTCTGTACAACGAGCTTATCGGTGTTCTTTGCCTTAGCCATGCCTATTTACCACCTTTCATAGCCGGAATTCGGCCAACAACGGGAATGCCCAGGAGCTCTTCTGCCTCTTCGGCACCGCGGATGCGGGTATTGAGCATGTCTGCCAAAACGACATAGGCAACTGCGATAAAGATACCGGCGAGGAACGCGACAGCAACGTACAGCATACGCTTGGGACCGCTGGGGGCTTCGGGGGTCTTAGCCTCGTCGATAACGTTGATGCTCTGGGCAGCGCCGACGTTCTGAGCGACCGTACTCACCGAGCTGGCCATGGCCTTTGCGACCTTAGCCGTCTCCTTGGCATCGGTGCCGGTAACCGAAAGCGTAATGACACGCGTGGTGGTCTCGGAGGAAACAGACACCTTGTAGTCATCCAGATCGGTGAGGCCCAGTTCATTGGCTGCGCCGCTCTTAACGCTATCGCTATCCAGCAGCGTGGCGATATCGTTGGAAAGCATCTGACTCGCCGAGAGATCGTTGTAGCTCATCTGACCGCTATCGTCGGTCTTGGCGAGAATGTACATGCTCGTCGTCGCGGTATAGGTGTTGTCCATCGCAACGAAGGACACGATGCCCATGGCGATCGCGCAGACCACCGGAAGGGTGATGACCAGCTGAAGGTGCTTCTTCAGCAGCTGGAACAGTTCGAGAAGGGTCATGCAGCTTGCCTTTCATTTCCCCAGTTCGGATTGACAAAACTGTCCGTATGTTATCGCATCTTTTTACCGAGACCAAACTCTATACATAAGAAACAGGCTCTCCTGTAAAAATGTCGGAAGCAATCGTAAAATTGCACAACAACGCCGCACCCGAAAGTCAAATGCGGCGTCTGCATCAATATCTATGTTATATCGCTATGCGAATGGCTCGTCCTGCTGTATGGGAAACGTCACCGTAATGGTGGTTCCCACGCCCAACTCGCTCGACAGATCGAGCGTGGCGTGATGATACAGGGCCGCATGCTTGACAATGGCAAGCCCCAGACCGGTTCCGCCGCGTGCCTTGGACCTACTCTTGTCCACGCGATAGAACCGCTCAAATACCTTGCCCTGTTCTTCAGGCGCGATACCGATTCCCGTGTCGGCGACCGCAAGGAACGGATGGCCTTCGTCGTTGGTGCCGCACTGCAGCGTAACCGTACCGCCGGGTCGATTGTAGCGGATGGCGTTGCTTGCCAGATTATAGATGAGCTCGCCAATCAAGCGCGACACGCCCTCGATGACCACAGGCTTGGTCTCATGACTTATCGTCACATTCGCCTGACGGGCGACCTGTTCAAGACGCTGCTCGACCGCGTAGATGGCACGCGAGAGCTCAATAGGCTCCGTGGACCCAATGGGCACCGCCTCGCCCTCAGCTGCACGCTCGGCCTCGTCCAAGTTAGACAGCGTAAGGATATCGTTGACAAGCGCTGCCAAGCGGCCCGCCTCACGATAGATGCGACCGCCAAAGTTGCGCAGGTCGCCCTCGCCCTCGACCATGCCGTTTGCGATGAGCTCGGCATAGCCCGAAATCGCCGTAAGCGGCGTCTTGAGCTCATGGGTGATATTCGCCGTGAACTCGCGGCGCATACGGTCGTTGTCCGCCAGCACCGCCATTTGGCGCTTGAGCTCCTGGCGCTGCGACTCAATACGCTCAAGCATGGGGACCATCTCGGCATAGGCGTGCTCATAGCTACGGCGTGGGTGGTCCAAATCCACCTCTTGCAAAGGCGCGATGATGGCACGGGACTCGCGGCGCGCCATAAAAAACGAGAGTACCGCACCCGCTGCTGCGATAAGCAGCATCGGCGCCACCATCGACAGCAAAATCGCCGCAACGCCAGGCTGGGCCTGCGCCAAGCGGACAACCTGGCCGTTATCAAGGGCGACGGCGCGATACAGCATAATCTCGTCGAGCGTAGAGCTTGCGCGCTCCGCGGAACCCGAACCACTCTCAAAGGCCTCGATGACCTCGGGGCGATCGCCATGGTTGGGCAGTGTGGAAGGCGACGCCTCGTTGTCGTAGGCAACCGATCCATCCTTGTTAATCAGCGTGATGCGCAAGTCCTCGCGATCGAGGCTACGCAAGAACGGGATGGGCTCCTGCTGCTCGTCGAGGGCGGCAGCAATGAGCTCGGTTTCTTGCGCCAGGTTGGCACTCGTGGCATCCGCCAAGGTGTTTTGCACAAAGAACGCACCCAGCACCGTAAACGCCACGATAACCGCCATGGCGCAGACAAAGATCGTCACAAAAACGCGGTGCGACAGCGTATGTTTTCCCTGGGGGGCGAAGACCACGGGTTACTCCTCCGATGCGGTGGCCGCGGTGTCGTCACCTTCGGCACCATCACCGGCAGAAGGCTCGGCCAAGCGGTAGCCCACGCCGCGCACGGTCTCGATGGCGCTGGCATGCTCGCCCAGTTTTTGGCGAAGCGTCTGCACGTGCACGTCAACGGTGCGCGAACCGCCGTCGAAGTCCCAGCCCCACACGCTCTGCAGCAACGACTCGCGGGTAAAGACCACGCCGGGCTTGCGCATGAGGTACTCGAGCAGGTCGAACTCGCGCAGGGTGAGCTTAAGCGGCTCGCCGGCAACGGTCACCTCGCGATGGCTGGGCGAGAGCACAATGTCGCCCACGCTGAGCACATCGCTCGCCTGCTTGACCATGCCGCCGCGGCGCAGCAGCGCACGGCAACGGCTGGCGAGTTCCATGAGCGAAAACGGCTTAGTCAGGTAATCGTCGGCACCGCCATCGAGCGCCATCACCTTGTCGAGCTCGGTATCCTTGGCGGTAAGCATCATGATGGGCACCGTCGCCGTCAGGCGATCGGCACGCAGTCGACGCATAATCGCCAAGCCATCGGTATCGGGCAGCATGATGTCGAGCAGGACGGCATCGGGTACCCGTCGCGCCACGGCAGCCTTAAACTCACCGTCGCACGAAAAGCCTTCGGCCTCAATCCCCTGCTTGCGCAGCGCATAGACCGTCAAATTCCTGATGTTGTCATCGTCCTCGACGTAATAGATCATGTTGAACCCCTTTGCGGCCGGCATGACCGCATCTTAACCCTAAAGGTACCTTTACTAGATGGTATCAGCCAAAACGCCCCGTCAAATAATCCGCCGTGCGCGGATCGGTCGGATTCTTGAAGAGTTGCGCGGTGGGCGCGTGCTCCACCAGCTCACCCAGCAAAAAGAATGCGACCGAATCGGAGATACGCGCCGCCTGCTGCATATTGTGCGTAACGACCACGAGCGTGCAGGTCTCTTTGAGCTCGCAGGCCAGCTGCTCCGCCGCCAGCGTCGACGCAGGGTCGAGTGCCGAGGTCGGCTCGTCCATCAGCAGAATGTCGGGCTGCACGGCAAGTGCGCGGGCGATGCACAGGCGCTGCTGCTGGCCGCCCGAAAGACCCAGACCCGACTCTTTGAGCTTGTCCTTGGCCTCGTCCCACAGGGCGGCGCGTCGCAGGGAGTCTTCGACCAGCTCGTCGAGCACGCCGCGATCGCGCACACCCATACCGCGCGGCCCATAGGCGACGTTGTCGTAGATGCTCATGGGAAACGGGTTGGGGCGCTGGAACACCATGCCCACGCGCTGGCGAAGGCGGCAGATGTCGTAGTCGCCCAGGATATCTTGACCATCGAGCGCAATCTTGCCCTCGATTCGGCAGTCCTTGATGCCGTCGTTCATGCGGTTAAAGCAGCGCAGCAACGTGGACTTTCCGCAGCCCGAAGGCCCGATGAACGAGGTAATCTGCTTGTCGCGGATCTTGATATTCACGTCCTTGAGCGCATGGTGGTCGCCATAGAACAGGTCGAGGCCCTCAACATCGATTCGCGTCGGCGAGGCGGCAAGATCCTCTGCCGTGGGGCGAGTCGCATCCCCAACCTCGCGCTCGTGCGCGGCCTCGGCCTGCGCTTTCATGAGTTCTTCAAGCTCCGTGGGCTCCACAGCCGCAGCAGCCGTCATACCGCATACCTCCACATCGATATCAATTCAGCAGTATCGATAGTAGGAATCGCGGCTCATATGCACGTGAGCGCATTGTCAAGTGTTTGTAAGGGCACGCTGGCTATGCGGCGGGCAGCTCGATGGTGAATATCGTGTGTTCGGGCGTCGATTCACATGCAACGGTACCGCCGTGCGCGCATACGATCTCCTTGGCGATGGCAAGCCCCAGTCCAGCGCCGCCGCGATTGGTCGCACGCGCCGCATCCAGGCGATAGAACTTCTCAAAGATCACCTTGAGCTTAGCCGCAGGGATGGGATCGCCCTGATTGATAAAGCGCACGCGCACGCCACCGCCGTCCCGGCGTCTGGCCTCGATCGTGATGGTCGAGCCCTCATAGCTATAGGCAATAGCGTTTTTCATGATGTTGTTGAACACGCGAGCCATTTTGTCGCCATCCACGAGCACCGTCAGGTCCTCGCGAATATCAACTTGGACTTCCTTATGCTGCTCGTTGAGGATGGGATAGAACTCGTCAGTCACCTGAGCCAGCAGCAACCCCAGATCAACATAGCCGCGCGTGAGCACGATATCGTGGAAGTCAAAGCGCGTGATATCGAAGAACTCTTCGATGAGCGTATCGAGCCGGTGCGCCTTGTCGAGCGCCACGCCCGTAAAGTGCGCACGTTGCTCAACCGGCAGCTCGGGAGCCTCTTGCAGCAGCGAAAGATAGCCCACCACACTGGCAAGCGGGGTGCGTAGGTCATGTGCCAAGTACGTGACCAAATCGTCCTTGCGATGCGACTCGTCACGCAGAGCTTGCTGCACCTTGCGCTCACGGTCACGCACGCGGTTAAGGGCGCCCTCGACCTCCAAGAAGTCGCCGTCGATGTTATCCCAGGTGTCGGGGTGATCGATCAGGCGATCTTGAATACGAGCGGCCAGCACACAATCGGCATGCTGCTCGCCCTGCTCGTAGCCCTGGTAGTACAGGGCGCGGCCACACAAGAACAGCACGCACGCGGCAAGCGCCAGCACAAAGCCAAGCATGTTGAATACAAAGCCGGCATCGAACAGCACCGGCCCTTCGATGCCGCCGAGCGCCATGGCGCCAATCGCCAACGTCATGGCCCACGCGGCGCCGCCAATCACCACGCAGCGGCACACGATCTCAAATCGATCGATCAGCAAAAAGCCGACAAGCAGCACCGCCAAGATTCCGACGATGTTGTCGATGCCAATCAGCAGCAGGCTCAGCAAAAAGAGCAGCACCGTTGCAAGCGCGCGGTTGTCGACGACCGACCTCACGTATTCAAAGAGCCGATCGGGCACCTCGAACGCTTGCCTATCGTCTTTTGTCATATCAAGATCCTCACAAGCGAAAAGCGTTATTCGATGATGTAGCCGACGCCCCAGACGTTTTTGATAAAGCGCGGCTTTTGTGCGTCATCGCCGATCTTTTCGCGCAGGTGGCGAATGTGTACCATCACCGTATTGTTGGAGCCGGGCATAAAGTCCTCGTTCCACACTGCGCGGAACAGGTCCTCCACGGCCACCACGCTGCCGCGATGCTCGACCAGATACAGCAAGATTGAATACTCGGTGGGCGTGAGGCGTACCGGTGAACCGTCCACCGTCACGGAACGAGCATCGCGGTTGATCTCCAAGCCGTCGAGCTGAATGGTCGGCGACTCGGCCGCCTGTGCGCGGCTGCCGTAGCTGGTGTAACGACGCAGTTGAGCGTGAACGCGCGCAATGAGCTCCAGCGGGCGGAACGGCTTAACTACGTAATCGTCCGCGCCAAGCGAAAGACCCTCGATCTTGTCTTGCTGGGCATCGCGCGCCGTCAGCATGATTACGGGATAGGTATGGCTGGAACGGATCGTACGCAGTAGCTCAAAGCCATCGATATCGGGCAGCATGACATCCAGCAGCGCCAGATCGAACTCCTGCTCCAAGATTGCCTTGGCAGCATCGGCCCCGCTATAGGCAATCTGGACATCAAAGCCCTCTTTTGTAAGGTAGATACCAACCAAGTCGGCGATGGCCTTCTCGTCATCAACTACCAAAATGCGCTCGTTCATGCGTGCTCCTCTCGCGCTCCATTATGCCTGAGGCGACGCACGCCACACACAACAAGCGTGGGTGATTAAGTCGGCCTTAAGCACCCTTGTGCCCGTTCGGGTGCGGACGTGGGCCACGCGCCCACGCGATGATCGCCGCCGGCATCATCTGATTCGGTACCGGTGCGGGCTGACGCCTCGGCTACCTGCCGAGCAGCTTGTGCGCGAGGCGCTGGGCACGGTAGGTGACCGGCCGCAGCACCTTCATGAAGTCGCCCGGCATCTCCCCCACGTAGCCGTTGAATCCCTGCTTGAATACGAGCACGCCGCGTCCCTCGTCATCCGGGTCGTCGAAAATGCCGTCGATGCCGTAGAAGTCGTACAGATTCACATGCCCGAACGGTTCCACACCCTGCACGCAGTACCGCAGCATCGCCTCGTGCTGAATGAGTGCCGATGCATAGAACGGCTGGTATTCCTCCACGCTGCCCGAGACCAGGTAGACCACTTCGCGCGGGCCGAGCACGAACATCGAGGCGGCGGCCGGAATGAGGTCGCCCTTCTCCACGAGCTCGTTCGCCTCCGCCAACCGCTTGTTCGCGGCCGCCAGATTGCTCGATTCCTCGTTGAGCCTGCGCCGTAGCTTGGTCGTCTCGCGCTGTGCGATCTTCGCTTCGAGCCCGTCGACGAGCGCGCGCAGATCGTCGGCCTTGCGCTGCATCGACCGCTGGTATTCTGCGGTGTCGATCTCGGCCAGCACGAATCGGGCCCGTTCGCCGAAGCATTGCGCGCTCTGTTTGAAATACTGCGGTCCGCGGAATTCGAAATGCCGGCGTTCCGCGGTCTGCTGTTCTATCCGCGCGAAGGTGTCGAGCTCGTCGACGCCGATCTCGCGCACATGCACACCCATCGACCTGGCGCGTTTGATGCTCCACTGCGTGCGTTTCGAATACGACTTGAGCAGCTCGCTTTCGTCGCCGATCCCGGTCATGTCCTTGGCGAACCGCCAGCGCACGGTCGACGTGTAGCCGCGCACGAATCCGCCGTGCTCGTATCCTGCCTGGTCGATGTTGCGGATCATGCGCGTGTCCGGCGCGCCGCCCGCGCGCTCGGGCAGCGCCTCGCCGTGGTCGTCGCGCACGCGGTAGCGCTGGTTCGGCGCGATGTCGAGGTGCACAGCGCCCTTCTTCTTCGCGAATCGGGCGAGCGCGCGCAGGAATTCGGCGACGAGCTCGTCGTCATCGTAGTCGCACAGCGGGCCGCTGATCACGCTGCAGAACGTCGCCATCGGCGCATGATGCGTGGCGAACACGGCCCCCGCCTTGATCTCGCCGTCCTCGCGCATGCCCACGAAGTCGACGTCCATGCCGTGCATGCGGCGCAGATTCGCCATCTCCACGGTCTGCTGGAAATTCGACTGCGGCGACGCCTCCGCGAATGCACGGAATTCCTGCTCGTTCAACACTTCAAAAGAAAACTTGCGCTTCTGTCCTGTATCCGGTCTCGGGGTGCCAGATTGCTTCCGGCTCACTCACCGGTCTCCACGAGTTCGCGGATCGCCGGCATGCGCGCACGCAGCGCCTTGCCGCGATGTGAGATCGCGTTCTTCTGCTCGGGGGTCATCTCGGCGGAGGTGAGCAGTTCGCCGCTTTCCTCGGCTCCGGCAGGCTGCTCGTCGGGCATGAAGATCGGGTCGTAGCCGAATCCGTTGCTGCCGTGCGGGTGGCGCACAATCGTGCCGGGCATCTCGCCGAGCACCACAGATTCGCGGGCGTCGACAAGCCCGTCGCCATCGTCCATGCCATCGGACGGGTCCGCCTCGAAGTCCGCGACGTCCTCCTCGGCTGCAATCGGCACCACGAGAGCGGCGGCACAGCGGAAGCGAGCGGTGCGGTCGTCGTCGGGAATGTCTTCGATCTGGGCGAGCAATAGGTCTATGTTCGCCGCGTCGTTGCCATGCTCGCCGGCCCAGCGTGCGGAAAGAATGCCGGGGGCGTTGCCCATGACGTCCACGATGAGTCCGGAGTCGTCGGCAATCGCCGGCAGACCGGTCAGCCTGGCCACAAAGCGCGCCTGGAGCAGCGCGATAGCAGCGAAAGG
>CAJMSV010000051.1 GCA_905216175.1 uncultured bacterium
CAAAACCGCTGCGGAAACCGGGCTCCACATCGCCAAAGCCCATGGACACCTCAGCCTCATCACATAGGGCATCGAGCTCCTCGTCGCTCATACCCTCAAACGGGTCGAACTCCTCGATCTCCTCGGCGCCTTCGGACATCTCAAGGGACTCGTCGTTCAGTATTTCATCGGTAGGCTGCATAGTGTCAGACATGGGAATCCCTTTCTAAATAAAGCCGAGCGCGTGGGCAAATACCAGCACGCCCACAATCGCGGCAGTGATGGAAAGAACGTATACAGAGGCGGCGGCGATGTCCTTCGCACGCTTGGCCAGCGGATGAAGCTCCTGGGTCGCCAGGTCGACGATAGCCTCCATAGCGGTGTTGCACAGCTCGCCGTGAATCACCAGGCCGCAACAGATGATAATCGTGGCCCACTCGGCAATGTCGAGCCCCACGATACAGCCGGCAATGACAGTGCACACGCCCGCCACGAGCATGACCTTAATGTTGCGCTCGGTCTTGACGGCGGTGACGAAGCCCTCCATGGCGTAGGAAAACGACTTTAAAAAGGACGGATGGTCCTTGTTCGATCCGGGAATCATAGACGGCTCCTAGTCGTGGGCGTGGTTGGTGATGGGGCCGACGTGGACTAGCTTAGGGTCCTCGCCGCGCTCGAGCGCCAGATCGCGCAGGATGGCGTCCTCGCGGGCCTCCATGACCTCGGCCTCGTCGTCCTCGATGTGGTCATAGCCCAGCAGGTGCAGCATTCCGTGTACGAGCATCAGACGGCACTCGTCAGCGGGGCTATTGCCAAAACCGGGGGCCTGACGGGCAATAACCTGCGGGGCCAAGATAATATCGCCGAGCTCGAGCGTCTCATCGGCGGGAATGTCATCGTCAAAGGCCGAATCGCACTCAAACGAGAGCACATCGGTGGTGCGGTCGATACCGCGCCACTCGTGGTTGAGCTCGTGCATCTCGTCCTCGTCGACATACGAAAGGGAAATCTCGACTCCACGTTCAACGCCCTCGGCGGCAAGCACAACCTCGCAGATGTGCTCCACCTCCTGCGCGTCGAGCAGCGTATCGAGCTCGGCATCGTTGCTGATCAATACACTCAACGGGACTCCTTTCGGTCGCGCGGGCGCTGCTCGCGCACGTCATCATAAGCTTCATATGCCTCGACGATACGACCCACCAGGGCATGGCGCACCACGTCGGCACGCTCGAGGTGAGAAAATGCGACATCGTCGACACGGCCCAAAATCTGCTCAACGTCAGCAAGACCGCCACGACGACCCACCAGGTCGCGCTGACTCAGGTCGCCGGTAATCACGAACTTGGAGTTGAACCCAAGGCGTGTCAGGAACATCTTCATCTGCTCGGGCGTGGTATTTTGCGCCTCGTCGAGCACCACGAAGGCATCACTCAGCGTGCGGCCGCGCATGTAGGCAAGCGGGGCGATCTCGATCACGCCACGCTCCATAAGCTCATCGGTGCGCTCGCGATCCATCATGTCAAAAAGGGCGTCGTAGAGCGGACGCATGTAGGGGTCGATCTTTTCCTCAAGGGTACCGGGCAAAAAGCCCAGATTCTCCCCCGCCTCGACAACCGGACGCGTCAAGATCAGACGGCCCACCTCGTGGCGCTTGAGCGCGGCAACGGCGAGCGCCATGGCCAGATAGGTCTTACCGGTACCGGCTGGACCCAAGCCAAAGGTGATGGTATGCGAGCGAATGGCATCCACGTAGCGCTTTTGCCCGAGCGTCTTGGGACGAATGACGCGGCCGCGATACGAAAGCAGCACGTCATCGCGAAGCGACGTAGCCTCGTGCTCACCGTCGCGCAGAACGGCCAGACAGCGCGAGACATCGTCGGCAGAAAGCGTGCGCCCGGCAGCAGCCTCACGAAAGGCATGTTCGAAAAAACGCGCCACGAGTTCGACCTCATCCGGGTCACCGCTCACGGCGATGCTATCGCCACGGGCGACCACATGGGCGCGAACCAAGCTCTCGAGCGCACGAAGGACGCCGTCGCCGGCGCCCAAAACGCACGAGGGATCAATTCCCTCGGGAACGGTAAGTCTAATCTTCGAGGCTTCCATGAACCTCCCTGCGCGCATGGACCAAGCCGGAATCATCGACTCCGATGATAGCAACATCGAGCAGGCACGGGGCTGTAAGTCCACAGGTATCGTCAAGACGGGCATGATGGAACGAACCGAGCGTCAGGTTGTCGCCGTACTCGAGGACGGCACGCTCGACGGTGCCCACGCGACGACGAGCGTCGGCAATGGCGAGTTCCTGCGCCGCGGCTCGCATACGACGGCTGCGCTCGGCCATAACCTCGGGCGGCACCTGGTCGGGCATATCGGCAGCAAGGGTACCGGGACGCTTGCTATAGCGGAACACGTGCATACGCGAGAAACCCACACGACGGCACAGCGCCAGCGACTCCTCGAACTCCTCGTCCGTCTCACCAGGAAAACCGACGATGACATCGCACGAAAGAGACGCCTGGGGCAAGTTGGCGCGAATCATACGCACCGTGTCCTCAAAGGTCTCGGCGCTATAGGGACGGCCCATGCGATGCAGAGTCGCTGTGCAGCCGGACTGCACGGGCAGGTGCAAAAACGGGGCGATACGCTGCGGATAGCGCGCCATAACCTTAAGCAGGCGCTCAGAGATATCCATGGGCTCGACCGAGGAAATGCGCACATGCGGAATAGACGTGCGCTCCATGATGGCCTCGAGCAGCTCATCGATTTCGACATGCTCGTCGGTCGCGCTCTTGCCATCGTAGGCACCCAGGTTCACACCGGTCAGCACCACCTCGGGCACGCCGGCCTCCTGGGCCTCGCGAACTTGCTCGAGCACGGACTCGACGGGCACGGAGCGCTCGGGGCCGCGTGCCTTCCACACAATGCAATAGGTGCAGCGATGGTTGCAGCCGTCCTGGATCTTCACGCCCAGCCGCGAACGACCGAGCGCATCGACCACGTCGCCATCGCTGCAGGCGGGAACGCTATCGGACTCAACGCCCAGCACCTCGCAGACACGTTCGGCGACATCGATCTTGGACGGCTCGGCGATCACGCGATCCGAAAGCTCCAACAGCTCCTCGGGATGCAAATTGACCACGCATCCGGTCACGACCACATAGGGCTCGTTTGGATGGGCCAGCGCATGACGGACGGCCTTACGGGTCTTGGCCTCGGCCTCGCCCGTAACGGCACAAGTGTTAATGACGATCAGATCGGCATCCTGAGGCTCCACAATAGCAAAGCCCAGGCGCATAAGATCGGCAGTGATACGGTCGGACTCAACCCGGTTGACACGGCAACCGAGGTTGAGGACGGAAATATGGGGTGCGAGCACGCGGGCTCCTTAATCGAGGATATCGTCGAGGGCACTCTTGATACGGTCGGTCACCGACTTCTTACCGGAAGCGACGTCATCGCCCATCTCATCGGCAAAAGCACGGAGCAGCTCGCGCTGCTTATTGGAAAGATTGGTGGGAACAACCACGCGCAGTTGCACGATCAGGCGGCCACGCGAACCGCCACCGCCAATGCGCGGCATGCCGTAATTAATGACGCTCACGGTGTCACCGTACTGGGCGCCGGCGGGAACCGTCACCTTAACGACCTCGTCGGGCATAATGCCTTCGACCTCGATCTCGCAGCCGAGCGCAGCCTGCGCAATCGAGATATCGCTCACCAGGTACAGGTCGTCACCGTTGCGCTTAAAGCGCTCATGGTCGGCAACGCGCACGTTGACAATCAGGTCGCCCGAAGGCTCGCCGCGAAGGCCGGCCTCGCCAAAGCCGCTCACCCGCAGCTGGCGACCGGTCGAAACGCCGGCGGGAATATCGATGTCGATCTTTTCATGCGAAGGCGTGCGGCCCTGACCGTCGCAGGTCTCGCAGGGATGGTCGATAACCGTGCCCTCGCCATGGCAGTCGGGGCAAGGCGAAGAGGACTGAACCTGGCCCAGGAACGAACGCTGAACCGTCGTGACATAGCCCGTGCCGTGGCAGCGGCCGCACTGCTTTTCCTGTGCGCCCTCTGCCCTACCGGTGCCGTTGCAGTCCTCGCAAGGAGCAAGGCGGTCATAGCTGATCGTCTTTTTGCAGCCGAGCGCCGCCTCCTTGAGCGTCACCGAAAGCGAGATGGCCATGTCACGTCCGCGACGACGCTCACGACGGCCGCGGGCGCCACCGCCGGCGCCGCCGCCAAAGAACGACGAGAACAAGTCGTCCATGCCCATGCCACCAAAGATATCGTTGATATCGACGTAGCCCGAACCACCAGGGCCGTCGGCAGCGCCGTAACGGTCGTAGTTAGCACGCTTCTGCTCGTCGGAAAGAACGGAATAGGCCTCGTTGAGCTCCTTGAACTTGGCCTCGGCCTCGGGGTCGTCCGAAACGTCCGGGTGTACGGTACGGGCCTTCTTTAGAAACGCGCGCTTAATCGTCCGCGCATCGGCATCCTTGTCGACGCCAAGTACCTCGTAGTAATCCCTATTTTCCGACACGACCGAATCCTTCCGACTTTCATTATTGTCACAGTGCGTCCTATACCCAAGCTGGGCCGGCCGCAAACAGAGGGCTAGATGTTATTGCATTGCGTAGGGCGAAAGCATGGCCCGTTGCGAGCAGCTCGCAAACCAAACCGACACGAGCGCGAACATGAAGCCGTTGGCAAAACCGTTGGCAAACTGCATCGCGCCGCGCTTCCACCACAGCAGGCTGCGATGAAGCACACCGTCCGAAAGCACCATAAACAGGCCCATGGTAAACGGAATAAAGCACATCACGGCAAAGGCCGAGAACACGCCCGAAATGGCCGACAGCACCAAAAACGGCGCCACGATGCCCATCAGGTAAAAACCGGTACGAGCTTTGCCTTCCAAGCGCTCGGCCTCAACATGGGCGCGGCCGACCAGGTCGCCGCCCGCGGCACCGTTGGTGCCAGCATGACCCATGCCGCTAATGCGGACCTCGTCGCCGTCATGCGTGCCGGCAGGAAACTCAATCGTCTGCTCGGAGGTTACGCGAGTACGACCGCTGCCACCGCAATCAGGGCAGGGGTCGGCCACGACCTTACCGGAACCGCCGCACTCGGGGCAGACCGACTGGAACGTGCCCGCACCAAACAGGAAGGACAGGTCGACGTCGATGTGGCCGCGGCCACCGCAGCTCGGGCAGGTATGGGCATGCTCGGAGGAGACAGAACCCGAACCGCCGCAATGTCCGCAAGTATCGAAACGCGTGTAGCGGACGGTCTTGCGGGCACCGCCCTTGGCCTCCTTGGCGTCGAGTTTGATATCGACGACCACATTGGCGCCGTTCTCGGGATTGTAGGCAGCCTGCCCACGACGCTGCTGGCCCCAGGTACCGCCAAAAGGAAAGCCGCCCTCAAAGGGATTGCCATAACCCGTGTTACCGGCGTAGCCGCCACCATAGGGCGAAGCCGTAGGAGCACCGGCAAAGGGATTGCCAGAACGCATGGCGTCGTAGCGCGCACGTTTTTGCTCATCCGAAAGCACGGCGTAGGCCTCGGAAACCTCTTTAAACTTTTCCTCGGCATCCGGCTCTTTGTTGACGTCCGGATGGAGCTTGCGGGCCTTTTGCTGGAAGGCCTTTTGAATATCACGCGAGGTGGCGTCCTTGGAGACACCCAAAATCTCGTAGTAATCTTTTTCGTTCATCGTCGCCATGCGCGGCAACCTCCTGCTCACAGCAGCGTATATATTCCGGTAATTCTACCCGAGCGGCCTAAGCTAGATCCCAAAACAGCTCGAACAGAACATTTCCATCGAGCCAGCCCAGGTGTGTCGGCGCCAGACGAGCTCGAACATGGCGCGCGATGACATCTGCCGAAATGAAGGGTCCCTCATGGACTCCGAGCGTCTCGGGCACCCAAGTGGCAAGACCCAATTCGAGCGCGCGATCGCAGGCAGCCGCCAGCTCATCGGCCGGGATGACACGAGCCGCGCGAGCCAAAAGGTCGGACGCGACACCGCGCGTCATGCGACAAGCGAGCATCAGGTCTTCGGCCGCGGCCTCGCGCTGCGACAGATATTCGGCCTCGAACGCCGTCGCGTCATCGTCACGTTGCACCAGACGCACGCGGTACGCATCGCCTCGAGAAGACACACAGGGGAACAAACCTGCAAGATGGTCGAAATCTTCGGCGTCGAGCATGCCCGCGGCAGAACGGCCCAGGCCCAGGTAGCCCCGTCCGGTCCAGTAGGCAATGTTATGGGCGCACTCATGGCCGTCGAGCGCGTAGCTTGCCACCTCATACGGATGATAGCCGGCCGCAACCAGGCGCTCACGCGCCACATCCATGCACGAAGCCTGAAAATCCTCATCAGGCTCGAGCGACTCGTCACGGCACGCCATGCGATAAAGGGGCGTCCCCTCCTCAAGCGTGAGCGGGTAAACCGACACATGATGCGGAGCCGCCGCAAGCACGCCAACGAGCGTGCGATTCCAACTCGCTGCGGTTTGCCCGGGAAGTCCGCACATTAGGTCGCACGACACATCGAGCCCAGCGTCCTTAACCGTCGTGATGGCAGCGAGCGCCCGATCGGCATCGTGAATGCGGCCGATGGCGGTAAGTTCGGCGTTATCGAGCGTTTGCACGCCCAGAGAGACGCGTGTGACACCAACCTCGGCAAGCGCAGCGGCAAGCTCGGCGGTCAGCGACTCGGGATTGGCCTCGCAGGTAAACTCAACGGGGGCACACGACGCACGAATACGACGCGCCAGCTCTACCAGGCGCTCCCCCGCCAGCGACGGCGTACCGCCGCCAACATAGACGGTGCGAATCTGGTCGAGGGCCCCAGCCTTGCCAAAAGCATCGAGGCGCGCGTACAACTGCTCAAAATAGGAATCGAGCGCGGCATCCAAATCACACGAAGCAAAGCTGCGCGAGTCGAAGTCGCAGTAGCGGCACTTTTGGGCACAGAACGGCACGTGCACGTACAGCGCGGTAACGGTCACCCTTAAGCCTCCAGCGGATGAGGAGGCACCGATTCGCCGGCGGCAAGGGCAGCCTCGCAGGCCACCACATCGCGCTCGATCTCATCGACCAGCGCCATAAACTCCTCGTAACTGGAACAGCGCACCACATGGGCACGCCAAGCGGCGGCATGGGGCATGCCTTTTAAGTACCAGCTTGCGTACGTGCGGGCACGCGACATGAGCGGCAGGAGCTCATGCGTCAGCGTTAGGTGCTCACGCAGGGCGTCCAGGCGCTCGACGGAGCTGCGCGCCGGCACCGACGTGCCATCGAGCGCAAGGGCGCGAGCATCGCCGAACACCCACGGATTGCCGTAGATGCCGCGCGCGATAAACACCGCGCTGGCACCCGAGCCTTGCAGATGCTCAGCAGCGTCCTCGGCCGAGAACACATCGCCCGAACCGATCACGGGAATCTCGACGGCATCGGCCACCTCATCGACGACCGACCAATCGGCCTGGCCCGTGTAGAGCTGCGTGGCGCAACGACCATGCACGGCGACTGCGGCGGCACCGGCGCCTTCGAGCATCTGGGCAAACGTCGCGGCATTACGGTCCTCGGCATAAAAGCCCTTGCGGATCTTTACGGACACGGGCACGTGCGCCGCGCCCACCGAGGCCTCGACGATCATCTCCGCCAGGTCGGGCGTGCGCATGAGCGCCGAGCCCTCGCCCTTGGTAACAACCTTGCGGGCGGGACATGCCATATTGATATCGATGAGCGACAGGCGATCGCCAACGCGCTCCTCGACGGCGGCGACGGCACTCGCAAACTGATCGGGCTTGGAACCAAAGAGCTGCACGCAAATCTGCCGCTCCTCGTCGGCCGGCAGCACCTGGCGCCACGTTTTGTTGCTGGCATAGGCAAGGCCTGCCACGCTTACCATCTCGCTGTAGGCAAGGTTGGCACCGCGGCGGCGGCACATGATGCGGTAGGCAGGGTCGGTCACGCCCGCCATGGGAGCCATAAGGAACGGCTGCTCGGCATAGGCGCCCAGCAGCCGCTTGCTGTATTCGGAAAGCGCCATAGACCTACTCGTCCACCTTGAGGATCGCCATAAAGGCCTCCTGCGGGACCTCGACCGATCCGATGGCCTTCATGCGCTTCTTGCCCTCTTTCTGCTTCTCGAGCAGCTTGCGCTTACGCGAGATATCGCCGCCGTAGCACTTGGCAAGCACATCCTTGCGACGCGCCTTGACGGTGGAGCGGGCAATGATCTTGTTGCCGATAGCACCCTGGATGGGCACCTCGAACAGCTGACGCGGGATGATCTCCTTAAGCTTGTCGCATAGGCCACGGGCCAGACCATAGGCCTTGTCCTTGTGGACGATAAACGACAGCGCGTCCACCTCGTCGCCCGAAAGCAAGATGTCGAGCTTCGCAAGCTCGGATGGACGATGCTCATTGAACTCGTAGTCCAGCGAGGCGTAGCCCGTGGTACGGCTCTTGAGCTGGTCAAAGAAATCCAAGATGAGCTCGGCAAGCGGCATATCAAAGCGCATCTCGACCGATTTGCTCGTCAGGTGGATCATGTCGGTCGTGACGCCGCGGTGATCGATGGCGAGCTGCATGACGGCGCCCGTGTACTCAGGCGGGCAGATGATCTTTGCCTTGAGGTAGGGTTCCTCGATACGCTCGATGCGCGTGGCCTCGGGAAGGTCCTGCGGGCTGCGGACATCGATCATTTCACCATCGGTCTTGTAGACGTGATAGTCGACCGAGGGGCTCGTGGCAATGAGGTCCAAGTTGAACTCGCGCTCCAGGCGTTCCTTGACGACCTCCATGTGCAGCAGGCCCAGGAAGCCCACGCGGAAGCCAAAGCCGAGCGCCACCGAGGTCTCGGGCTCCCACACCAACGACGGGTCGTTGACATGCAGCTTATCGAGCGCATCACGCAGGTTCTCGTAGTCCTTGTTATCGATCGGGAACAGGCCCGTATAGACCATGGGCTTGGCCTCGCGGTAACCAGGAAGCGGCTCGGGGCAGGGGTTCGACGCCCAGGTAAGGGTGTCGCCCACGCGAACGGCCTCGGGGTCCTTCAGGCCCGTGCCCACGTATCCGACCTCGCCGACCGTCAGCGCGTCGACCGGCGTCTCGGCGGGACGCTTGACGCCCACGCCATCGACCAAAAAGTCGCCCTTTGCCTGCATCATGCGCAAGGTATCGCCCTTTTTGATGGAGCCGTCAAAGACGCGCACCGTGGCCACCACGCCGCGATACTCGTCAAAGTACGAATCCAGAATGAGCGCTTTGAGCGGAGCATTTGCATCGCCCTTAGGCGGAGAGATCAAAAAGACGATGGACTCTAGCAGATCGTGAATACCCTCGCCGGTCTTGCCCGACACGCACACGGCATCATCGGCGGGAATCGCCAGGTCATCCTCGATCTCGGTCTTGACCTCGTCGGGATGGGCCGAGGGCAGGTCAATCTTGTTGATGGCAGGAACAATATCCAGATTGGCGTTCATAGCGAGCGTCGCGTTGGAGACGGTCTGCGCCTCGACGCCCTGCGTGGCGTCGACAACGAGCACCGCGCCCTCACAGGCTGCCAGCGAGCGCGAGACCTCGTAGGTAAAGTCAACGTGGCCCGGCGTATCGATCAGGTTGAACTGATACGTCTCGCCATCGTCGGCGTCATAGGAAACGCGGACGGCATTGGACTTGATCGTAATGCCGCGCTCGCGCTCGATATCCATGGTGTCGAGCAGCTGCGACTCCATGTCGCGCTCGTCGACGGTATGGGTGAGCTCGAGAATGCGGTCACTGATCGTGGACTTGCCATGGTCGATGTGCGCAACAATTGAGAAGTTGCGGATGTGGGAAATGTCAATTGAAGTATTCATGCGGACTATCTTACCCGAGCGGTACAAAAAATGGAGCCTGTTCCATAAAACAGGCTCCATTTATGCGCGTAATCTGTGTGGTGTGAAATTTACAACTTAGGCGTTGATGCTGTTCACGAGCTTGGCAAGACCGGACTTGCGGTTGGAAGCCTGGTTCTTGTGGATAACATGCTTGGCGGCAGCCATGTCGAGACGCTTGGTGACGGTCTTGAGGGCAGCCTGGGCCTTCTCGGCGTCGCCCTCGGCGACGGCGGACTGGACGTGCTTGGTCAGCGTCTTGAGCTCGGACTTGACAGCCTTGTTACGCATGCGAGCTGCCTCATTGGTGCGGATACGCTTCTTCTGAGACTTGATGTTTGCCACTTCTGGAGTTCCTTTCGAGTTCCTTGCAAAAAATGTATGACACCTCTGAGACACGGTGAGGTCATGCAAGCGCCTACTATAGCACGCTCCCTCTCAAAGGGATAGAACGAATTTGTCAAATAGGCAGGTATCATCACGATTTTCTCAAGATGTTCGTAATCCAGAGCAAAAGCGCGGTCTGAGAATCGGCCGAACCCTTGAGCGCGAGCTCCACATCCACCGCGCCCTCGAGCGCTGCGACGAGCTCTGCCATCGAAAAGCGACGTGCCCAGGTCAGGTGATTCTTGACCTGCCAGGACTGAAGCTTGAGTGTTGCGGCCAGCTCACGACCCTGACCGCGCGCATCGAGCGCCTTGGCGACGATCAGCTCGCGGATGCGGCCGCACAGCAATGTATAAGTCCACACGTAGCTCTTGGCGGGCAATAGATTGAAAAGCTCGAGCGAGCGTCGCATGTCACGGGCCGAGACCGCATTGAGAAAGTCCCAGGGTTGAACCTCGGCAGTGCGCACAATCCAGCGCTCCACATCGGCAAGCTCAATCTGGGGCGCCTCGACCATCTGAGCAAGCTTAGCCAAGTCGTTATCGAGCATGCGAGTGTTTTCACCCGAACGCGAGACGAGCTCCTCGGCGGCCGCCGTCGAGATCGACTTGCCGTGCTGCGTCGCCATCTGCTGCACGCGGCGCGGTAGCTCCCAGCGCTTGGTGCCGGAGCAATCGATCACAGCCTTCTTGTCGATCTTGGCGATCGCCTTATACAGGCGCGTGTTCTTGGCAAGCGAGTCGGCGATGATGAGGCAGACCGTTGTGGGGCTGGGACTCGCCAGATACTCGACGAGCGGCTCCGAGACCGCCTTAGCGAGCTTTGAGCAGCCGTCAAGGATTACCAGGCGAAACTCGCTGCCCATCGGAAAGGTGTTAAGCGATCCGATAATGGACTCGATATCGGGGTCCTTGGTCATGTCGCGCTCGTCGAGGTTGAACTCAACCATACCCGACTTTTCCAGACGCGCTTTCATACGCGAGACGGCGTGATCGCGCTTGACTCCGTCGGTACCGACAATCAGATATGCCGGCAGCAGACCGGTTTCGGACATTGCGCTCCCCTCCCGCAGGCCTCCGTATTCGTTCCGTGCCATTCTAGCCCAGGGGCCCACCACACGCCAACGACGTCGTCACGGTCGCTGGCATCGCATCGCAAAGCCATTCGCAGTCGGCGTGACGGTAATGTCGCCGTGTTCGATGGTGCACGCGAACACACCGCCCGCTTCCTTAACGGCATCGATGCAGGCATCGGACGGATGGCCGTATCGATTCCCCTCGCCCGCGCTCGCGAGGCAAAGCTCGGGCTTCAGGACGTCCAGCAATTCACCATCGACTGAAACCTTGGAGCCGTGATGCCCAAGTTTAAGTACATCGATATCCCCCACCTCCTGCATGAATTCCCGTTCTTGGTCGAGCTCGGCATCACCGGTGAGGAGTATGCGCAGGCCCTTGCCTTCCTGAACATAAGAGAGCAGAAGGACACGCGAGTCCTCATTTCCCTCGCCATCCACGGCCTCGAATGGCCACATCACGCGGGCGCAAAATGAGCCGATGTCGACTGTATCCCCACGGCGCACCTGCCGATACTCCACGTCATATCGGTTCGATACCTCGGCAGGAGCATCCACCAGCGCATCAGCCGCCACGCCAAACAAACCAACCGCACACTGAACGCGCACAGCAGACCGACCACACCAGAACACCACAACCCACAGCCACACACCCCCGACCACGCAAAGAAGCCCGATAAACCGC
>CAJMSV010000052.1 GCA_905216175.1 uncultured bacterium
CCGGGCGGCGGCGTCCTGGTCTTCCTGGGCGTCCTCGGTGAGCTGCGCGCCGCGGAGCATGGCGAGGATGAGCGCTGCCAAGCGGTGTGCGTCCTCGACGGTCTCGCCGGTGATGAGGTCGGCCATGATGGCGGCGCTGGCCTGGCTGATGGCGCAGCCGTGCCCGGTAAACGAGGCGTCCTCGATTACATCGTTCTCGACACGCAGCTGCAAGGTGAGCTCGTCGACACAGCTGGGGTTGATGCCGTCGTGCTCATGCGTGGGGGCATCCATCTCGTACTTATAGTCGGGGTGCGAGTTGTGCTCCATAAACGTGGTGGAGGTGTACAGATTACCCATTGAACGTGCTCCAAACGTGATGCAGGCCGGCGATGAACTTGTCGATGTCGGCCTTGTCGTTGTAGAAGGCCACGCTGGCGCGGCAGCAGGCAAGGTTCTCAACGCCCAGCCAGGTGAGCAGCGGCTGCGCGCAGTGGTGGCCGGCGCGGATGCAGACGCCGTCCATGTCCATGATGCTCGCGACGTCGTGCGGGTGAATTCCCTTGACGTTATTGCTCACAACGCCGTGGTGGTTGTCCCAGTAGATGGAACCGATGATTTGGACAAAGTCGAGCTGCATGAGTTCGCCCATCAGATAGTGGACGAGTGCCTGCTCGCGGGCCTGGATGTTCTCGTAACCCACCGTGTTGACCAGGTAATCAAGGGCGGCGCCCGTGGCGAAGATGCCGGCGGCGTCCTGCGTGCCGGCCTCGAACTTCTCGGGGACGGGCGCCCAGACGGCGTCCTGCTCGGTGACCGAATCGATCATCTCGCCACCGGTGAGCATGGGTGGCATGGCGTTGAGCAGGTCCATTTTGCCCCACAGCACGCCAATGCCCATGGGACCCATGGCCTTGTGTGCGCTAAAGGCAAAGAAGTCGGCGCCCAGGTCGGCCACATCGACCGGCATGTGCGGCAGCGACTGCGCGCCGTCGACGACCAGATAGCCGCCGTACTTGTGCACGAGCTTGCCGAGGTGCTTGACCGGGTTCTCAACGCCCAGGACGTTAGAGACCTGACCCACGGCCAAGATCTTGGTCTTGGGGCTCACCTTGGACAGAACCTCCTCGGGCGTGAGCTGGCCGGTCTTGGTGGGGTAGAGGTAGACGAGCTTGGCGCCGGTCTCGCGGCAGACCTGCTGCCACGGAATCAGGTTGGAGTGGTGCTCCATGATGGTGATGACGACCTCGTCGCCCGGCTCGAGGACTGTGGGCGCAAAGCTCTTGGCGACCAGGTTGAGCGACTCGCTCGTGTTGCGGGTGAAGACGACCTCGTTGGCCTGGGAAGCGCCGATGAGGTCGGCGATCTGCTGGCGCACCTTCGCGATGGCCTCGGTGGCCTCGACGGACAGCGAGTAAAGGCCGCGCAGGGGGTTGGCGTTCATGCGCTGGTAGAAGTCGCGCTCGGCGTCGAGCACGCAGGCGGGGCGCTGCGCGGTGGCGGCGCTATCGAGGAAGGCGATCTCGGGGTGCTGCTGGAACAGCGGGAACTGTGCCTTGTAGGGATTGGTCTCGATGTCGACGGTAGGCCAGCCGCGCGAGGCCTCGTCGCTGGCGTCGAGCTCCATGGGCTCGGGGGCAGTACAGGTATCGCATTTAACGTGCTCGGTGTCGATCATGCGAGCTCCTCTTCAAAGTTGTCGATCAAGTTGTTGCCCAGACGGACGACGGCGGCGCGGGTGCGCTCGTCGGTGGCGGAAAGCGCGGCGTCCTCCAGCTTGGCACGGATGAACAGGTCCTCGGCGGCGTTTTGGTCAAGGCCGCGGCAGGCGAGGTAGAACAGCTGCTCGTCGCGGACGTGGCCGATGGTGGCGCCGTGGTTGCCGGCAACGTCGTCCTCGTCGCAGAGGATGACGGGGACGGTCTTGTTGTCGACGCCCTTGTTGGCCAAGAGCACCGTCTCGCGCTCGGTGCCGGTTGCGCCCTTGCAACCGTGCACGAGGTCGATGGTGCCACGGTAGACCTTCTTGGACGTGCCAGTCAGCACGCCGTTGGCGTCGATCTCACACTCGGTCTTGCGGCCGCGGTGGCGCAGCTCGTAGTTAAAGTCGCGCACCTGCTCGCGGGCGCCCAGGTAATCGGTATCGATCGTCACCTTGGCGGTATCGCCCAGCAGGTCGCCGGCAAGGCCGGTGGCGCTGGCGCCAGCACCCAGGACGGTGTGCTGCACGTTGACGCGCGCGCCCTCGTCCAGGAACAGGCCGGTGTCGTCGAGCGCGATCCAGCTATCGTCGAGCGTCTGCGTGCAGGTCACGTTGACGGTGGCGTACTCGTGGGCGCACACGCGTAGCGCGGAGCCCACGACGCCTTGGCCGGCAACGGGGGAGTCCAGGGCTATGCGCAGGTCGAGCGTTGCCTGCGGACGGGCGACGACATCGATGGCGGCGATGGCCGCGGCAGCGTCGACGCCACTCACGCGCACGGTAACCGTGGCGTGCTTGTATGCGGGCACATCGATGCCGACGCGCTTGCTGGCGTGGTCGGCCAGGTAGGTGTAGGTAGCCTCGCCCATGCCAGTCTCGAAGGCCTCGGCAGGGGAGAGCTCCTCCTCGAGCTTGATGGCGCCGGCCTGGTAGATGGAGGTGGCGGGCACGTCGAGCTCGGTCTCGGGCGTGATGCGGGCGCGGTCGGCGGCGTCGCCGGGGGCGGAGGCGCGGCGCTCGGGGAAGCGCTCGGCCATGGTGTCCCTGGCGGCTTCGAACGCGTCTGCCACGCCAGTAAACTGCTCGTCCAAGCCCTCGACCTCAACGGCCTCGGTGGGAGCGGCGGCAAGCTCGTCAGAGAGCTCGAGCTTGGTCTGAGTCATCTTCAGCCAGCCCCAAGTGGCGGCCGGCATCGCGTTGACCTGCTCAAGGGCGGTAGCAGCGGTGTTCGTGGTCTGTTTCATTATCCGATCACTCCTTCCATCTCGAGCTTGATCAGGTTGTTCATCTCGACGGCGTACTCCAGCGGCAGCTCCTTGGAGACCGGGTTGGCAAAGCCGTTGACGATCATGGTACGGGCCTCTTCCTCCGAGATACCGCGGCTCATCAGGTAGAACACCTTGTCGTCGCCGATGCGGCCGATGGTGGCCTCGTGGCCGATGTCGACGTTCTTGGCGCGGATGTCCATGGCCGGAATAGTGTCGGAGCGGCTTTGGTCGTCGAGCATCAGCGACTGGCAGCTCACGGTTGCCTTGGAGCCCTCGGCCTTGGGTGTCGCCACGATAGAGCTGCGGAAGGTCTGGATGCCGCCGCTCTTGGAGATGCCCTTGGTCTCGACGGTTGCCGAGGTCTCGGGCGCGTTGAGCACGACCTTGCAGCCGGTGTCGAGGTTCTGGCCGGCGCCGGCAAAGGTAATGCCGGTAAAGCTCGAGCGGGCGCGGCGGCCGTTGAGCACGCTCATGGGGTAGAGGTAGCCCACGTGGCTGCCGAAGGAGCCGCTGATCCACTCGATGTCGCCGTCCTCGTCCACGCGCGCACGCTTGGTGTTGAGGTTGTACATGTTCTTGGACCAGTTCTCGATGGTCGAGTAGCGCAGGTGCGCACGCTTGCCCACAAAGAGCTCGACGGCGCCGGCGTGGAGGTTGGCCACGTTGTACTTGGGCGCGGAGCAACCCTCAATGAAGTGCAGGTCGGCATCGTCCTCTACGATGATGAGCGTGTGCTCAAACTGGCCGGCGCCCTTGGCGTTGAGGCGGAAGTAGCTCTGCAGCGGGAAGTCGAGCTTGGTGCCCTTGGGCACGTAGACAAATGAGCCGCCCGACCATACGGCGCCGTGCAGGGCCGCAAACTTGTGGTCGGTGGGCGGGATGAGCGTCATAAACTTCTCGTGGATGAGCGGCTCCCACTGCGGATCGTGCAGGGCCTCCTCGATGCCGGAGTAGACGATGCCCATCTTGGACGCCGTGTCCTGCATGTTGTGGTAGACGAGCTCGGAATCGTACTGCGCGCCGACGCCCGCCAGGTAGCTGCGCTCGGCATCGGGGATACCCAGGCGCTCAAAGGTGTTCTTGATGTCGTCGGGCACCGACTCCCAGTCGTGCTTTTGGTCGGTGTTGGGCTTGACGTAGGTGACGATGTTGTCCATGTCTAGGCCCTCGATGGAGGGGCCCCACGTCGGATCGGGGAAGCGGTTGAAGATCTCGAGGGACTTGAGGCGCAGGTCGAGCATCCACTGCGGCTCGTCCTTCTTGGCGCTGATCTCGCACACGATGTCGGGCGTGATGCCGGCGTCGAGGCGCTCGAATCCCTCCTCGCCATAGGTGAAGTCGTAGAGGCTGCGGTCGATGTCCGCGACCTCGGTGCGGTTCTTGGTCATTGCATCGCCCCTTTACGCCTGCTGCTCGGCAGCGGCGGCCTCGGCCTGGGCGCGCTGCTCGGCGGCCTCGCGCTCGAAGGTCTCAAAGCCGTTCTTGTCGATCCAGGGGATGAGCGAGGCGTCGTCCTCGCGCACGATATGGCCCTTGACCATAACGTGGACGCGGTCGACATCCAGGTGCTCCAGGATGCGCGTGTTGTGCGTGATGATGAGCATGGAACCGTCGCAGCTCTTGCGGTAGGCATCCATGCCGTGGCTGACGGTGGACAGGGCGTCGACGTCCAGGCCGGAGTCGGTTTCGTCCAGGATGGCGAGCTTGGGCTGCAGCAGCAGAAGCTGGAGCATCTCGACCTTCTTCTTCTCGCCGCCCGAGAAGCCTACGCCCAACTCGCGGTTGAGGTAGGCGGTATCCATGTTGAGCTCGGCCGCGAGCTCCTTGACGCGACGGCGGAACTCCTTGCCCTTCATCTCCAGGCCGGGGCGGCCGGCGATGCTGGCGCGCAAAAAGCTCGACAGCGGCACGCCCGGGATCTCGACTGGGGCCTGGAAGCTCAGGAACAGGCCGGCGCGCGAGCGCTTGTCGGTGGTGAGCTCGGTGATGTCCTGGCCGTCAAAGACGATGCGGCCGTCATTGACGGTATAGACGGGGTCGCCCATGGCCAGGTGGCCAAGGGTGGATTTGCCGGCGCCGTTGGGGCCCATCAGCACGTGGGTCTCGCCGGCGGCGACGTTAAGGTTGACGTTGTGGAGGATGGTCTTCTCGTCCACGGAGGCGGTGAGACCTTCGATGGAAAGCAGCGGATTTGCGCTCATGCTGTCCCTCTCTGTATATGGTGTACTCATAGGTGTACTAAACCCTAGGAATCTTCTCGGAATAAAGTTACTATGGGTTCGGCGTTAGTCAAGGGAAAACCCGACTAATCCACTCGACTTTTCAAATTCTGGGACAAAATAACCTGTTGTGTTTGTCCCACTTACTTAAGATTTGGGACAAACAAATCTGGTTATGTTGTCCCAGGAACGATGGGAGGGTAGGTATGCTCATTTCTTCCAAGGGCCGCTATGCCCTCCGGCTGATGATCTACATCGCGGCGCTCGGTGACGCCGAGGGCAAGATTGCCTTGCGCGAGGTTGCCGACCGTGAGCATATCTCGCAAAAGTATTTGGAGCAGCTGGTTCGTCCGCTTATGAAGGCGGGCCTGCTTAAGAGCGTGCGCGGCAAGGGCGGCGGCTACATGATGGCCAAGGACCCGGCCGAGGTGCGTGCTGGCGACATCCTGCGCGCCGTCGAGGGCAGCACGGCTCCGGTGGCGTGCGACGGCATCGACAACAGCTGCGCCCGCAGTGATCTGTGCTCGACCGTCAAGTTCTGGCGCGGTCTGGACGACGTGATCGAAAAGTACGTCGACGGCGTGACGTTGGCCGACTTGGCCGCCGTCCCCGAGATCAACTTTGACATTAAGCTGTAGGGCTGCAAATGGCATCTCTCGACAAGGTGTATAAGCAAATTGAAGTTTTTGCTCGGGAGTGTGACGCCGAGAAGGTTGTGCTGTTTGGCTCCCGCGCTCGAGGTGACAACTTGCCTAAGAGCGATATTGACATCGCAGTAGCAGGTTGCCGGGATTTCGGCCGGTTGTCATATTTGATCGAGGAGCGTCTTGATACTCTTTTAGATGTAGATGTCGTCAATCTCGATGAGCCCTTATCGCAGCAATTGCTCGATGAAATTGCCAGGGATGGTGTGATTCTGTATGAAAAAATATGAGAACTTTGCCAGCGCCTTGGCGAATCTTGAGGATGCGCCCAATCAGGATCTCAACAATGATTTTGTTCAGAGTGGATTGATTAATAAGTTCAATCTTCAATTTGAACTGAGCTGGAAGCTCCTTAAGCGTCTGCTCGAGTATGAAGGCGCCACGCTTGCCGCGTCGGGGTCTCCTCGTGCCATCTTGAAGGAGTCGTACCGATTCTACGACTTTATTGATGAGGCGGCCTGGCTAGATATGCTCAGAGACCGCAATACGAACGTCCATATCTACGACAACAAGCTCGCTCAAGACTTGATTCAGCGCATCTTGAACGTCTATATCCCCGCTTTCTGTCAGTTGAGGGACGGGCTGATGGAGCGATACGGCGAGCTTCTGATGGCGCCCGACGACCAGTTTGTTTAATTCCTTAAGATTTCGCGGAGGGTTGTTGCCGTTTACCGAGGGGTTGTTGTGCAACAACGGGCGAGCTGCAATACTTATTTCTATCTTTGCAAACTGCACTTTAACTATACCAATGCAAGGAGGATCTTATGCAGCCCAAGCATTCCGCGATTGTCGCGGGCCTGACGCTGGCGCTTTCGTTTGGCGCCATTTCCGCGCCGGCACCCGCTGCTGCCGAGGAGCCCACGCCGGGCGTTGCCTCGGATGCCACCGATATCGATAAGGGTCTCTACACCCAGCAGTCTTTCTCGGGCGTACTGAGGTCGGTCCAGGGCGTTTCGTTTGTCAACGTGACTCCCGAGATGAAGTACTTTACCAAGTACGAGAGCCATGGCAACTACAACCAGGGCTTTTCGTACGGTGACGGCTATAACGCGCTGGGTTATTACCAGTTCGACCGTCGTTGGTCGCTCATTCCGTTTATGAAGCAGGCCTACAACTACAACCCCGAAAAATACAGCATGCTCAAGGATGCGATTGATCGCGGCAGCGAGATTTCCAACACGAGTAATGTCATGTACGAGAACGGCCAGCTCACCGAGCTGGGCCATATCGCGCAGGATGCCTTCCAAGGTGCGTACAACACCGATCCTGTTGAGTTCTCAGCACTTCAAGATGCGTATGCGTACAACTCGTACTATGCGGTGACCGAGGCGTGGCTCAAGAGCGGCCTGGGTATTGATATTTCGGGCCGCGCCGATTGCGTCAAGGGCATGGTGTGGAGCATTACCAACATGTGCGGCACCGGTGGCTGCAGGGACTTTTTCCGCTGGGCGAATCTTTCCAATGATATGTCCGACCGCGAGTTTGTGACGGCGCTCTCCAACAGCGTGGTCAATAACGTGGCGACCAAGTATTCGAGCCAGCCCCAGTATCATGAGGGCTGGAAGAATCGTTATAAGAATGAGCTGAAGGACTGCTTGGCTTATATCGCCGAGGACGAGGCAGCCGCTGCGACGCCCGTGCAGCCCGAGCCCACACCGGCGCCCTCGCCGACACCTGATTCGAATGACGACTCGAGTGACGATCCCAACGATGACAGGATGGATACGCCCTCGACCGATGCTGACGGTAATGGCTCGGCTGGTGGCACTACCAACGACGGCTCTACCTCGAACGGCTCCAATTCGAACGGCTCTGCTGCGGGCGATTCGTCTTCAAGCTCTGCCGGCAATACGGACAGCGACGCTTCTGGTTCGACCGGCGCTGACACCTCTAACTCATCTACCGGCTCGAGCGATTCGTCCGTTGACACCGGCTCTAACAACGGCTCCGGCTCTGACGCAACCCCTGATTCCGATGCTTCCAAGGACGACTCGAATAAGGCGCCGGACGCTCCCGTTGCTTCGCCGGACAAGAAGCCTTCTTTCTCCGAGCAGCTTGGTTCTACGCTGGGCTCTTCGCTGATGGCTGGCGTCAATAATGGTTCGACTCAGAACAAGGACAACTCTGATCAGGCTTCCACGGAAAAGACCGAAGCCGTAAAGGGCGACTCCAAGGATAAGGCTTCCGAGAAGGTTGAATCCGATAAGGGTTCTAGCTCTGATGAGAAGGACGACAAGTCCGCTCAGAAGAAGGACGAGGACAAGAAGTCTGAATCTGAGGAGAAGGACAAGAACAAGGACAAGACCGAGGACGGAAAGCAGCAGGGCGAGGACAGCAGTAAGGGCAACACCGACAACCAGAACCAAGAGCAAAATGACTCCAAGACGGTGACCACTACAACCACCACTACAACGACTAAGACTTCGGGCGGTAACATGCCCAAGACGGGCGACCTTATCGTTATGGCGAGCCTTGCCAGCGCGAGCTTGGCCACGCTGGGCGCTACGTCTATCGTAAGTGGTAAGTATAAGCTCGATCAGCAGATGAAGGCTTCTGTGGAGGACGACTCGGGGGAGTAGGCTCTTAGTTGCCAGATAACTAAATAGTCGGGACGGGGTCCGGTGCGAATGTATCGGGCCCCGTTTTGTTGTGCAACGATTAATTGTGCCCCCTCACACCTCTTGTTACTACCGTTGCCCGATATGTTTGCGCGGCGACATCGGTACATGCGATGCGGTCATTACAATTGGCATCGTGCTGCGATTTAGGGGGAACGTTTTGGTGTCTGAACAGGCAAATGTTGATTGTGCTGCTGGCTTTGGCGTGCGTTTGATCGGCTGTGCCGACGATGCGGCTTTGCCCATTGGCATGCACGACTATGCGGAGGCTCTTGGTTGCTGCACGCTGGTCGACAAGACCATGTTTATTGCCGATGCGTTGGACTGCGACGCGTCCGTTGTGGTGTGCTGTCGACCCGAGGGTTTTGGCAAAAGCATGAACTTGTCGATGCTCAGGGCTTTTCTGGAGCGTCCAGCGGTTGGTCGCGCTGATCAGCGAATGTTTGCCTATGCTCAGATTTGGGATGCAGACGGTGGGCGCTATCGGGATGAGTATGCTTGCTATCCGGTGATATCGCTGGACTTTTCTGGCGCTGCGAGGCGTGGTGCCGCTATTGCCGACGTCGTGCGCGATGCCCTTTCGGGCGAGTGCGCTCGCTTGTTGGCGCTCTTGGAGGCTCCTGATTTAGCTCGAGATAAGGTGCGTCACATCGAACGCGTCGCGCGTGGCGTGGCGAGCGCGGACGAGGTTGACTCGGTGCTCGGTGTGCTCATTGAGCTGCTGGAGATGGCCTGCGATGAGCAGGTTGTATTGCTCGTTGATGGGTACGATGCGGCGTGGTCTCGCCGTGCGAGCGCGAGGGACGCTTCCGACGCCGATCCGGCAGGGCTATTCGCTCGCGTGCTGTTCGACGCCATTGCCACTGCGCGCGATTCGTTGCGGCTGACGTGTCTGATGGGGGAGCGTCCCGGCCCTGCCGAAGCGGCGCTTCCTTTGCATGGCTGCTCGTATTGTCTGTCGACGCCGCTTTCGGCGTGGTGTGACCGATGTTTCGGTTTTTCGGTTGCCGAGGGCGAGGCTCTTTTGAATCATGCTGGGCGCGAGGAAAACCTGGATGATGCGCGTGAATGGCTCGAGGGGTATCGGTTTGGCAGGGCCTATTGCTAGAGTCCAGAGCGTGTGATCGGTTTTCTTGGCCGAGGCTGCACGGCGCCTGTGCGTGCCGATCTGTATGGATATGCCGATTGCCTGAGTAGGGTAGTTGCCGGGTGGAATCTCGACCGCCTTTCGGTCTTGTTTGATTTGCTCGAGGCCCATGGGTGCGCTGAGGTCTCGCTTTGTTTGGGCACTGCAGAGCCAGATGTCTCGCCTGACGATGGCATGTGGACAGCGCTGTATCTGTCCGGTTATCTCACGACGGATATGACTGAGGAGCCAGAGCATGGCAATCGCCTCCGTGCTTTGCGATTGCCCAATAACGAGCTTCGACAGGCCTTGCGTCTAGTGATTGTTGAGTGGTTTGAGTGCGCTGCCGAAGACATTCGAGACGTCGATGCGTTTCGCGACGGGCTGTGCCGTGGGAACGAGGATACCGTGAGGCGGGCGCTAAGCCGCATCCTGGGGGATGCGGGAATCGGTGAGACCGACCCAGATAAGCTGCTGCCATATCATCTGCTCTTGCAGGGGCTCTGCTTTGGCTTACCGGGCTATGCCAATCCTGCCTCGAGGCGAAAGTGTGGCGCAGGTCGCTGGGACATCCAGGTTTTCCCTACGGGTGCTGTGTTCGACGTAGCAGATACGATTGGCATGCTGGACGAGCGCCCGCTGATAACGATTAACTTGATGTATGACCCCGATGTGGATGCGCTGGGACTGGAATTGCTGGCCGTGCAGTCGCTACTCGACATAGAGCGCGACGGCATCGACGAAATCCGTGTACCGCGCCCCGGCGTGGGTCGCATGCGCTGGGGGTTCGGTTTTGATGGGCAGCATGTGGCTACGGTGTGCCAGCGGCTTTAAGCGCCGAGGTGTTTCCGGCTTCCGTTACTCGGTGTCCTTCATGGGCGGCATGGGCTTCCAGTTAGGATCCTTAACGATCTTGCGGGCGTCCTTCATGCCACGGCGCAGCGCCGGAATACCGGTCTTAAAGCACTTGTCAACGGCTGCCAGGCGAATGAACTCCTTGCAGAAGGTCGCGGCGTTGCCCAGACGGAACAGCACGGGGTGATAGTCGCCGTAGATTTGCATGTAGCGGGCCAGATAACCGCGGTTGCGCATGATGTAGTAGCGGTTGGTGTCGCTCGTGGAGTTGAGCTGGCGCTTGCCGGCGATGTCCCAGTTAGAGACGGCGCGGGCGCGCTTGAGCACCACGTCGGCCACAACGGCGGCGGGGAAGTGCTGGCTGGCTACGTAGCCGTAGCAGGCATCGTCGCCGTAGATAAAGAAGCGCGCGTCGGGCAGGCCGATTTTGTCGACCACGCGTCGCGAGAACATGCCGCCCTCAAAGCACAGCTGGTTCATGGCGCGGTAGCCCTCGGGACCCAGATCCCACTTGGCGATGGGGTTAGGGATGCCGAGCGAAAGGATGAGCTGGTACTGCCAAAAGAAGGCGCCGCCGTCAAAGTCCAGGCGCGAACCCTGGATGACATCGTAGCGGTCGGTCCACTTGGCAAGACGCTCGATGCCTTCGGGGATGACGAGCACATCGTCGTCCATCACCCAGAACCACTGAGCGCCCAGGTCGTAGGCGCATTTAGTGCCGGCGGAGAAGCCGCCCGCACCGCCGCCGTTTTTGAGCTGCGGGGCGTAGATGACACGGTCGGTGCCGCCCTGCGCGTCGGGCTGCTCGGTGTCGATGCCCCACAGGTTGGCCAGGCGCTCGTTGAATGCGGTGCACATGGCCTCGGTCTCGCGCGAATTCTCGTTATCGACTATCACGATGCGCCAGGGCGTTGCCGTGAGCTCGGTCATGGAGTCGAACAAGTTGGCCAGGAGTTCCTGGCGCTTGTACGTAACGACGACGATGGCGAGCTTGTCGATGGGAGCGGGAAGGGGGGAAGTCATGGGGAATATATCCTTTCACGCGTGGCGGGCGAGCGCCGCACGGAAGCTATCGAATGCGTCGTTTGGACGGCACCTATTGTAAAGGGTCGCTGCGCCATGTTGGCAAGGTTTGAATACAACGCAGGAACCTGCCATGGGCGTGGCGACCGCAATTAAGCGCAGCGCTTCGATGCCTATGTTGCGTGCGGCATTGTGCTGCATGACGTCCTTTCGTTTCGGTTTGCCTCTGCGGGCTCCATAGATTATATAAACGCCCGCGGGCGGGACGACCCTTTGATACCATTAACGGCAGGTATTTCCTAAGGAGCACATTTGTCTACTAATTCCTCTGGCGGCCCTGTCCTGTCGCTGCTTATTCCCATCTACATCGTTGAGCGCTACCTGCGTGAGTGCCTCGATTCCGCCGTGGCGCAGACGCTCGAGGACATCGAAATCATTTGCATCAACGACG
>CAJMSV010000053.1 GCA_905216175.1 uncultured bacterium
CCGGCAAACGTCATGCGCCAGCCCACGGCCAAGCCAATGGCGCGACCGAGAGGCAGGCCAAAGATCTGCGCGATGGACGAGCCCGTAGCGATCATGCTGATGGCGAGCGCCCCGTGGCGTGTGTCAACCAGGCGCGACGCCATAATCGAGGCGACCGACCAGAACACGGCATGAGCGCACGCGACCACCAGGCGCGCGCAGACCAGGATGGGATAAGTCGGCGCCACAGCGGACAGAAACTGGCCCAGCGAAAACACGGCCAGCACGCCCAGCAACATCCGCTTGAACTCAAAGCGCGAAGCGAACACCATGAGCGGCAACGACAGCAGCATGACGCCCCAGGCATAGACCGAGATCATGATGCCCGCCTGGGCCTCGGTGAGCGAGAACGACGCGGCGATATCAGTCAAAAGGCCGATGGGCATAAACTCCGACGTGTTGAACACGAACGCACAGCAGGTGAGCCCGATGAGCGGGAGCCACTGCCTGAGCGTGATGCCGTCTTGCTTTGTTTGAGCCATATAGGAAAACCTCTCCGATTATCTTGAGCGGTGGGCGATTATAGCAATGAGAAGTCTATAAAATGAGCAACAAAAGAATTCTTGGAAAACGATTGTTAACAGACGGCGCGCCAATTCTGCTTAGAAAGCAAGGTACGCAGGAACTCAATGTCGAAAACGCGGCTTCATCTTCGGGCTATCGCGCCTGCTCGGATACGCACAAGGACACCCCCATGAGCACGTCAATTTCGAGCCAACTCGCAACCGCACAATGAACTAGCAAAAGCAGCATATAAGCAAACGCCCCATAATAAAGTCCCTCATGCACAAGCGCCGTCACTGAAAGTGCCGACGGCAGCGCCGCACTCGAAACTACCCATCCAACAAGAACCTGGATAGCGCAACTTGCAACCAGGTTCCATGCCACCAGCAGCGTTGCGGGACGCGCGATTTCTCTCCAGGAGGAACGAAGCACCGTGACCGAACGCATGATGTAGCGTGGTGCAAACCGAATGCCTCGTAGTCCCCTCTGCTCCACGTCCGCATCTTCAATTAACACGAATACGAACGACGCGGAAAGAAGCGTCACGATTACTGCCACCACAAGCGAGCACAACACCCCGAGCTGACTGCTCGCAAGCGAGGCAAAGACTACAATTGCCGATAAAATCAAGTGAACCAAATAAATTAGCAGCGCCCCAGAAATCTGGAGGGGAACCGTCGAGGCCAAGAGATAAACCGGAGGGGTTCGAGCAGGTTGCACCGTCTCTTTGGACCGGTCGACGGCAAATAATGAAAAAGCCACATTCGATAGAAGCAGGTTTAAAAAGGCCGCGACCACAGTGCAAATAAGCGTAATGGACGGATTGATATAGGCGAGCTCAGTTGCAACGTTTGATACACCAATTTGAAGCGCGCTCATAACAAACAAGGGGATATATAACGCCATCGTGCAGCCACTCCGGCATTCCTTCGCCCGATCGCCCGATTCCAGAAAGACATTGAAGTTCTCTCGCAAGTTCACTCTATACCCGTTTTCTTACTAAGCAGGGCGAACGGGCGCCAATATAAACGCCGGTCCGCCCATCCATAATTTCTAGTTTTAACGTCCAGACTAGTCTGTCCAGCCGTCGATGTAGTCGCGGTTAAGCTCAAAGTACTGCGCGGCGATATCTTTCGCCAAGGAGTACGAATTAACGAGCGGGTGCATCGCGAGGCTCTCGACAATGTCGCGCTTCGATCGGTTAACGATGCCACGCGCCACGGTGCGCTCGTAGTACTTGACGCGACGAATCAATTCGAGGTTTCCCGCGGGCACAGAATCGGCTTCGACGCGATGCGGCACGCAGCCATCGGTGGAGATATCGCACGTTGACTCAATGACATCTGTATCGAGAAGGCCGGGGATGGCGCCATTGTTGGGGGTGCACAGGATCATCTGCTGCGTCTTGCCAGAGCGAGCAATATCCATGAAGCGGAGCGCGACACCTGCATATCCGCCAGCATCTTTGCCGTACACGTCAAACGTCCACGGCTTGTCGCGATGAATACCCGTCTCGGCCGCCATGTAGTTGTTTTCGCGCATTCCGTACCACTTCTCAAAGCACGCGAGGCCTTTTTCGAAGTCGTTCTCAATATCGATAGATGCAAGCTCGCTCGTCATTTCTCGATTAATTTCTTCGATTAGTTCGCCGCGCGTCTGGGGCGAAGAGAGAACGTTGGCAACGGCGCGCTCGCGATAGTAGAAATAGTATAGGTACTCATTTGGCACGCATCCGCGATTTAGGACGAGGTCCTTCTCGAAGAACCTAAGATCTGTATGAGCATATGCCCCGTCGTCGTGGATCAAGTCGGACATGATGTCCTCGCCGTCAACCGTCACATTGCGGAAGAACGAGAGGTGGTTGAGTCCATAGCACTCGCCCTGAACCGATGCGGGATCAACGCCTTTATACTCGGCAAACTGATGCAACATGCCCGAGGGGGCATCGCAAATGCCATAAGTAAAATCATAGCCCATATCGCGTAGGGCCTGAGATACGACGCCAGCGGGATTAGTAAAGTTAAACACCTTGACGTCCGGCTTTGCGTACTTCTTGATTAACTCGCAATACGAAGCAAGCGCAGGGACGGAGCGCATGGCAAAAGACACGCCGGCTGCGCCAGTCGTCTCTTGGCCAAGAACCCCATGCGAAAGAGCAATGCGCTCATCGCGAACGCGCATATGGTCCCCACCGACGCGAATCGTCGTGATCACGTAATCGGCGTCCTTAACGGCCTCGACTGCATCGCCCGTCAGTGAAAAATTAAGCGTGGGGCAAAGCATGCCCGAGACATGGGCGGCAAGGCCACCGTAGATGCGCAGCTTCTCGGGATCATTGTCCATAAACACAAGTTCGTCAATCCCAAGCGATGACGCCTGCTGGGCTATGCTCTTTGCCAAAAACATGGAGCGGACGCCACCGCCACCTATGACCGTAAGTTTCATATCGAAACCCCCAATTAGCACATTCAATATTGCATGGTTCGCCTGTGTTTGGATATTGTATCCAGCATGGAGGGCCGCTTCCCGCCCCGGTTGCAAGGCGGGAAAGGAATTCCCCAAGGAGTTATTATTTACGCAACGGAAGCGGCCACACACGTCCGGCGGGAAGGAAGCACCGATGGTTGATAAAAAGCAGATTTCCAAGCTCTACTCAGCCGCAAAGCTATCCGAAACCGAGCAAAGCGTACTCGAATACCTACTCAACAATATCGACACCCTCGATGATATTGGCATAAAACCCGTCGCCATGGCATGCTTTACCAGCATGACGACAGTCATCAGGCTTTCGAAAAAGCTCGGCTACCGTGGCTACCGCGAAATGATGTACGATCTCAAGCACCTTCAGCATGTCTCCCGCGAAATGAATCAATCACTCAAAGACAGTAGCGTCCACTTCGTATGTCACACCGGAGATGTAGACGTATTCATCGCCGCACTGCATCGCAACAGAATGATCGGAGTAAACGGAGAGGGCTTCTCACGCATCGTTGCGCAGTACATGGCGACTAAGCTCGTTGGACTTGGCTTTTTGGCCGTCATACAGGACTTCCTAGAAACCGATCAGTTTGTCGAATCCAACCGAAATACGCTCAGCTGCATGATGCTCATATCCAAATCGGGCCAGACAGAAGCCATCCTGGAAACCGCAAGGGCATGCCACGACGCGGGCATTACGACCCTCGCGTTTACCGGCAACGAAGACAGCGAGCTCGCCAAGACGGCAGACGCGATCTTTACGATACATGACGATCACCCAATGGATCTTAAGAACGTTAAGCCTAACTGCTTTACCGGAAGTTGTATTCTCGCATTCGAAGAACTATTGAGTATCTGCCTTGACAATCTAAAACAAGAAGGCCTGGCCCCCTAAATCATGCGATAGGAAGCCAAGCCCTGGAATTGCGCTATGCAATTGAAAGCCACTTGCGCGTTTTACTCGTCACCGAGAACTTCGTGCACCTCAGAAGCGACTTCGCCGACACGAGGACCGTAAATGACCTGGATTGCCTTGTCGCTCAGGCGGATAACGCCCATAGCTTCAAGATTCTTGGTGAACACCTCGTCGTCTGCAACCTTAGAACCATCCTTGACAATCACGCGAAGACGTGAGATGCAGTTGTCAAGATCATCAATGTTTTCAGCTCCACCAAGCGCTTCGACAATGCCAACAGCAAGCGCGCTGTCCTTGGTCGCACGGCCCTGGACTGCCTTCTCGGGAGTGCCATCAGACTCGCCCTTTGCCTCAGCGGCCTTTGCCTCGAACTCGGCTCTGCTGTTGATCAACTCAATATCGTCACCATCGTCTCGACCGGGCGTCTTGATATCGAACTTAGTAATAAAGAACCGGAAGAGGAAGAAAGCTGCCAGGAAAAAGGCGGGGAGCAGGATAAGGTACGGAAGCAGATTAAGCTTCTCGGGGCGGAATAAGAATGGGATCAGGTCCTTGATATTTCCCTGGTACACCGAAACGCCCATTGCCTCCGAGAGAACTTCACCCAGTCCGGAAAGCGGAGCGTAAACGCCAAAGTAGAGCCAGGGGGCGGCAAACAGGAACGTAAAGAGAATAGGCTCCGTAACGCCAAAGAAAACAGTCGAAATCACTGTGGGGATTAAAAGACCAGCAACCTTCTTGCGGTTCTGGGGCTTGGCACAAGACCACATAGCAAGGGCGATGCCCGGGAACAACGCGTAATCGTTAATGCCATAGCCAGCCATGAAGGCCCTAACCAAGAGCTTGTCACTGCTGGGAGAAGCGAGCTGTGCAAGCTGAATGGCGCTATTGCCCACCACGCGCGTTCCATCGACGACCATGGAGCCGCCAAGCTCAGTCCAATACATGGGCGTCTCGAGCAGCGGATGCAAGCCAAACGGCACAAGGCTCTCGAGCACCCAGCGATAGACAAACGTACCGACCAGACCGGAGCCTTTCACGAACGTCGCAATGCCCGAGAAGCATCCACCGATGACGGGCCAGACGAAGTACATGATGCCGCCCAGGATGCCACCGGCGACCAGCGATACAATGGGGACGGTTCGACTGCCCGCAAAAAACGCCAGCGCCGTTGGAAGCTTGGTCTTGTAAAAACGGCCGGTGATCCAGGCGACCAGGCAGCCCACGATAATGCCGCCAAAGACACCAGAGCTGTAGCCAAAAAAGCCGAGCGAGGTAGTGTAGAGTGCGGACTGCTCACTCGCCTGAATGGACGTAAGGCCGACCTTCTGAAGAGCTTCCACCGTTGTATTGTCGGCAGCCAAGCCAGCTGCTCCAAGCAGAATCTCAACCGTCTTGAGCATGGTAAGATAGCAGACAAGGGCAGAAAAGGCAGCCCAGCCCTTCTCTTTGCGAGACAAGGAGAAGGCGCAGCCGACGGCAAACAAAACACCGAGGTTTCCAATGATTACCTCGCCGAGACCCTTAAATACCGAGAAGAACGTAAAGAGCGGCGAAGCGGCATACCAGTCCCAATTAACGCCAAGGGACACAAGGGTCAGTTCGGTCGTAAAAACGCTACCGATACCCAAAAAGAGACCGGAAATGGCAATGAGCGTAATCGGAACGAGCATTGCCTTTCCGAACGATTGGAATTTTTCTTTCATCAATTCCCTCCTCAATGAGCCTCTACAAACGACTATTGCACCCCACGTCCCCACACAGGCGAAACGGAAGATATGTTCGGCAATAGACACAAAGTGATTGTAGAAAGGGGCACAAAAAATGTGCATCGGCATCGCGTAATGCGGTTAAATCGACCGACGATTGCAAGTATTTACGAATCCGTAAACGGCAGCAAATAGGCAGCGAACGGCAACCTGCAGCGTAGGATAGTCCCCGCAGGCCGACAATTACCGGTATTTTGGCTCATATTTGTTGAATTGTTGCTCGCCCAAAAGCACGGAGCATCAACGCGCCCCTAAGCCAACCCCAGCAATATGCCCGCCGAATGCACGACAAACGCCACGATCCAGGCAACGGCGACCTGAAACGCGAATACGGCCACGGCATAGCGCGCGCCCAACTCGCTCTTGACGGCGCCGATTGCCGCCACACAAGGCGGGTACAGCAACGTAAAGACCAAGAACACGTAGGCGGTAAACGGCGAAAACATGGTCGACAGCGCCGCGGGCGACGTTGCGCCCAAAAGCACCGTGAGCGTCGAGATGACGCTCTCCTTGGCAATGAGCCCCGTGACGAGCGCCGTCGAGGCGCGCCAGTCGCCAAAGCCGAGCGGGGCCAACACCGGCGCGATGATGCTACCCAGACCGGCAAGCAGGCTTTGCGACTGGTCGGCGACCACGTTAAAGCGGATGTCGAACGTCTGAAGGAACCAGATGACCACGGTCGCGGCAAAGATAATGGTAAAGGCCTTGGTGATGAAGTCCTTAGCCTTATCCCATGCCAGCATCACCGTTGTCTTGACGCTCGGCAGGCGGTAATTGGGAAGCTCCATGATAAACGGCACCGGGTCGCCCTTAAATGCCGTGCGGTTGAGCACCAAAGCCGCGATGCAGCCGACCACGATACCGATCAGATAGAGCGAGACCATGGCGGGGACCGTCGCCTGCGGGAAAAACGCCCCGCACAGCAAGCCGTAAACCGGCAACTTGGCTGAACAGCTCATAAACGGCGTGAGCATGACCGTCATCTTGCGGTCGTGCTCGGATGGGAGCGTACGGGTCGACATGATAGCCGGCACGGTGCAGCCAAAACCGACGAGCATGGGCACGAAGCTGCGGCCCGACAGGCCAAAGCGACGCAACACCTTATCCATGACAAAGGCCACGCGTGCCATGTAGCCGGAGTCTTCCAGAATGGAGAGGAACAAAAAGAGCACGACGATAATCGGCAGGAAGGTCAGCACGCTGCCCACGCCCGTAAGCACGCCGTCGACAGCCAGCGAGCGCACCACGTCGTTGGTTCCGAACGCCTTAAGACCTGCATCGGCCGAGGCGATGATGACAGCGATGCCATCCTCCATGAGTCCCTGCAACGCCGCGCCGATCACGCCAAACGTCAGCCAAAAGACGAGGCCCATGATCAACAGAAACGCCGGAATGGCCGTATAGCGACCCGTCAGAATGCGGTCGATTTTGACAGAGCGCACGTGTTCGCGGCTTTCGTGCGGCTTGACGACGCAGCGCCCGCACACGTCGCCGATAAAGCTAAAGCGCATATCGGCCAGCGCGGACAGGCGGTCGGTGCCAGCCTCGCCCTCCATCTGGGTAATGATGTGCTCGATGGCGTCGAGCTCGTTGCGGTCCAGGTGAAGCGCCTCGGTTACCAGCTCGTCACCCTCAACCAGCTTGGTCGCCGCAAAACGCACGGGGATGTGCGCCGTCGCGGCATGGTCCTCGATAAGGTTGGCAATGCCGTGGATGCAGCGATGCAGCGCACCGCCGTCCGGACCGTCGGGCGCACAAAAGTCCAGGCGACCAGGGCGCTCGCGAAAGCGCGCCACGTGCAGGGCATGATCCACCAGCTCGCCGATGCCCTCGTTGCGGGCAGCGCTAATGGGGACAACGGGCACGCCCAGCAGGCTCTCGAGCAAGTTGACGTCTACGGCGCCGCCGTTGGCCGTCACCTCATCCATCATGTTGAGCGCGATGACCATGGGGCGGTCGAGCTCCATGAGCTGCAGTGTCAGGTACAGGTTGCGCTCGATGTTGGTGGCGTCAATGATGTCGATGATGGCGTCCGGACGCTCGTCGAGGATGAACTGACGGCTCACGACCTCCTCGCCTGTGTACGGCGACAGGGAGTAAATGCCGGGCAGGTCGGTAACGCTCGCCGCGGGATGGTTACGGATGGTGCCATCTTTGCGGTCGACCGTCACGCCGGGAAAGTTACCGACGTGCTGGTTGGAGCCCGTCAGCTGGTTGAATAACGTGGTCTTGCCGCAGTTTTGGTTGCCGGCGAGGGCAAAGTGCAGCGGCGCGCCCTCGGGCACGGCCGTCTTTGCCGCACGGGGCGAATACGTCCCCTCGCCCAGCGCCGGATGCTCCGTCGTGCCGATTGCGGCGTTAGCGCGCGGACCTGTATCGGTGTCGTGAATACCCACGAGCTCGATGCGAGCGGCATCGTCCTTACGCAGTGTCAACTCGTAGCCACGCAGGCGGATCTCGAGCGGGTCACCCATGGGGGCGTACTTCATCATGGTGACTTCGGTGCCCGGCGTTAGACCCATGTCCAAAATATGCTGTCGGAGTGCCTGATCGTCCGATGCCACCGATGCGACAACGGCGTCCTTTCCAATCTCGAGTGTATCGAGCTTCACGTCCGTGTTCCTCCCCCGGCGCCCACAGGGCGTTGTATTTATGTTCACCAAGGCTAACAGTTTGCCATGGCTAACCAATTTTAAGCTTACATGATAGCGTGAACACACAACGACGTTCAATCGACAGATTGCTGCAAGGAACGTCCCCAAGTGCCGGCACAAAAGGAACGTCCCCGAGTGCCAAGTGCCGCAAGAGTGTCCCTTTCGACTAGTCGCTTAAGAACGTCCCCAATGACTACCTACGCCAAGCCCTTGACAGCTAGGACGATGCCGATGTCTTGGAACCGACAGCGAAAGCCCGCCAGGGCGAGCAAGTTGCCTTGAAACGAGGCGGCATTGACCTTCTGGTCATGCCGCCGAAGTTGAAAGGCAGATTGCCGCCCTGGCGGGCTTGCAGCGTCAAGTGGTTACGGCGTTTGGTAAAACGCCGTAACTAAAACCCGTGGCGCTCGAGGAAGCGGAAGGCCAGGCGGATCCAGGGACGGACGGAAACCTGCTTGTCCTCGTTGTCGACCGCGGTGTTGGCGTTGCCGAGCGAAAGGCCGTGACCACCTTGGTCAAAGACGTGCATCTCGCAAGGGACGCCCTCCTCTGCCATGCGTTGGGCAAACGGATAGACCTGCGCGATCGGCGCCGTTTTGTCGTCGGACACGCCCCACACAAAGGTCGGCGGCATCTGACGCGAAACATGCGTGGTGGGGCAGATGTCGGCCAAATGCTCGTCAGTTGCCTCGCCACCCGTCACCATCGACAGGTAGTCGTTGAGCAAATCGCGCCCCGTCTTGCCGCCCGTCTTGGGCACACGCAAGTCAATGCGCGGATCGCGCGTCTGCATGTCGCGCACATAGGCAAAGTCGAGCAATGGATAGCCCAGCACCACGGCATCGGGACGAATGTCGTCCGGACACGCCCCTGCCAAGCCCGCGAAGGGACCAGTCTTCCATTGCGTTGCCAGCGAAGCACAGATCATGCCGCCCGCCGAGAATCCCACGACGCACACACGCTTAGGATCGACATGCCACTCGTCTGCGCTGGCGCGCACCGTGGCGACCATCTTGGCAAGATCTGCCTGGGGGTGCGGAAAGCTCACGTCACCCGTAGAACTCGTGACATAGTTGAGCACAAAGGTCTGGTAACCGTGATCCAAAAACGCAAACGCCACCGGGTCCTGCTCGTGCGGAGCGATATGCGTAAACCCGCCTCCGCCGCAGATGATCACCGCGGGGCGGCGGCCATTGGGCTTGTCGGGCAGCGGCTCGGCACCCAAATACGTAAACGTCGCCGGATATTCCTCGGTCGGCTCCTCGCCCCACAGCGCATGGTTCTCGACAATCATATGTGCTCCCTTCGCGCAAATTATGCGCCCTTGTTTTTCGCCTTCAAGCGTACCCCACTTGAACCCGTGGCGCAGAAACACTCCGGCAATAAGTTTCCCTTCAACTGATATATCACATTATCCCAGTTCAGAGGTATCTTTGAGCAGCGTAGAATAGGGGCGTTGACCAAGCCGCGAAACACATGTGAAATGTTTCCGGCAAACCAAACGCGCGATATGCGCCTATTTAAGTTGGAGGCAACTATGGGTCTGCTCGATTCGTTTAAGTCCACCTTCACCTCGACCGGCGAGGCGTCCGTTCCGCCCGCAGCAAGCTTCGCCACCCGCGAAGGCGTCATCTATGCCCCCGTCAACGGCGTGCTCGTCAACCTGAACGAGGTTCCCGACGAGACGATCGCCTCGGGCATGCTTGGCCAGGGCTATGGCATCGAGCCCATTACCGGCACCATCTATGCGCCCGCCAACGGCCGCATCGGCGCCACCACTGTCACCAACCACTCCATTGGCATGATCACCGAAGACGGTCTTCGCGTGTTCATCCATGTTGGCCTGGGCACCGTGGAAATGAACGGCAAGGGTTTTGCCCGCTTTGTCGAGATGGGCGATGTGGTCAAGGCAGGCCAGCCGCTCATCAGCTTCGACCGCGAGGCCATTAAGGCCGCTGGTCACGAGGACATCGTGACCGTCATCGTCTCCGAGCTCGATCGTCTTAAGAGCATCGACCATGTCGGCGAGTCCGGAACGCTTATCGGCGGCAACCCGCTCGTCAAGCTTGGCGACCCGCTGCTGGTAGCCAAGACCAAGTAGCCAGGCCCCGCACCACACAGCCAAAAGGTACCTCGTCGAGCGCCCGCGACCATCTGGCCGCGGGCGCTTTTCGTTTGAAAAACCATCCCGCCAATGCCTTATCTGTATAGCCCAAATGAGCCGAGCTGCTAGAATATCGAACTGTATGGATAACCATCATTCAACCGTTATGGGAGGATACGTGAACCGCACCAAAATCGCGCAGCTCTATGCCGATGCCGAGTCGCTCGGCGGCCAGACCGTCACCGTCGCCGGCTGGGTCAAGTCCGTCCGCGACATGAAGAACTTTGGCTTTGTTACGCTCAACGACGGCAGCTGCTTCCGCGACCTGCAGGTCGTCATGAACCGCGAGGCACTCGACAACTACGACGAGATCGCCCATCAAAACGTCTCGGCCGCACTCATTTGCACCGGCACCGTCAAGCTGACCCCCGATGCGCCCCAGCCTTTCGAGCTTTCTGCCACCTCCATCGAGGTCGAGGGCGTCAGCGCCCCGGATTACCCGCTGCAGAAGAAGCGCGCAACCGTCGAGTTCCTGCGCACCCAGCAGCACCTGCGCCCGCGCACCAACCTGTTCCGCGCCGTGTTCCGCATCCGCTCTGTCGCGGCTGCCGCCATCCACCGCTTCTTCCAGGAGCAGGGCTTTGTCTACGTCAACACCCCCATCATCACCACGAGTGACTGCGAGGGCGCCGGCGAGATGTTCCGCGTGACCACGCTCGACCCCAAAAATCCGCCCCTCACCGAGTCCGGCGAGGTCGACTGGAGCCAGGGCTTCTTTGGCAAGCATGCAAGCCTCACCGTGTCCGGCCAGCTCAATGCCGAGAACTTTGCCATGGCCTTTGGCGACGTGTACACCTTTGGCCCCACCTTCCGCGCCGAAAACTCCAACACCACGCGCCACGCCGCCGAGTTCTGGATGATCGAGCCCGAGATGGCCTTCGCCGACCTCAACGACTACATGGACAACGCCGAGGCCATGCTCAAGTACGTCCTTAAGGACGTTATGGTCACCTGCCCCGACGAGCTCAATATGCTCAACAAGTTTGTGGACAAGGGTCTGCTCGAGCGCCTGGACCATGTCGCCAACTCCGACTTTGCCCGCGTTACCTACACCGAGGCCGTCGAGCGCCTGCATAAGGCGGACGTCCCCTTTGAATACCCCGTCAGCTGGGGCATGGACCTGCAAACCGAGCACGAGCGCTATCTCACCGAAAAGATCTTCGGCAAGCCGGTTTTCGTCACCAACTACCCCAAGGAGTTCAAGGCGTTCTATTTGCGCCTCAATGATGACGTCAAGACCGTTGCTGCGGTGGATCTGCTGGTGCCCGGCATCGGCGAGATCATCGGCGGCAGCCAGCGTGAGGAACGTCTGGACATCCTGCTGGACCGCATCCACGAGCTGGGTCTCTATGAGGAGGCCAACTGGTGGTCGCTCGACCTGCGGCG
>CAJMSV010000054.1 GCA_905216175.1 uncultured bacterium
GCGCGTTCCTGTCCCGCGGCGTGACCGGCGACACCGTCATCAACATCATCGATACCGCCGAGTTCGCGATCCCCGGCCTTGACGACGAGTTCCGCGTCATCGTCTCCCCGTGGATCCTCTCCTCGCTGATCACCGATCGCCTTGCCGCTTACTACGAGACGGTCACCAAGCACAACCTCAACTACCGTCGCTACTATCACCAGTTCGACTACTAAGAGCAAATAACGTTTGTGTAATCGGGCCTCGCTCCTATATGGAACGGGGCCTCGCTTGGGTTGGAGAGTAATTATGAGCTATCCCCAGCTTGCCGTCATGAATATCAGCCATCGTTATTTTGACCTTGAGGAATTCTTTTCTTCGGCAGCGGCCTCGGGCTACACGTGTTGCGAGCTTTGGACCGGGGCGATGCATCTGTATGTCGATTGCCATGGATACGATTCGCTCGAGCAGGTGCAGGAGCTGTCACAGCGGTATGGGATTCGGATTGTGGGGCTTTGTCCCGAACAGAACAACCCCAAGCCGTGGAATATCGCGGCGCGCGGGAATGAGGCGCGCGCTCGCACGCTCGCGTACTTTAAGAACGTTGTGGATATCGCGGCGGAACTTGGAGCCGAGCAGGTCATGGTCTCGAGCGGCTGGGCATTTTTGAACGAGCCGATCGAGGACGCGTGGGGTCGCAGCGCCTCGATGCTGCGTGCGATTGCCGAGCATGCGGGAGAGCGCGGCGTGCGACTGGTGCTCGAGGCCCTACAGCCGGTTGAGTCGATGATCGTGAACTCGGCGGCCGACACGAAGCGCATGATCGAGGCAGTTGATCATCCGGCACTTAAGGCGTGTCTGGATTTGGGCGCTATGGCGGTGGCGGGGGATACCATCGACGATTATTTCGATCTGCTTGGCGATGATGTCGCCCACGTGCATTTTGTCGATGTTGCGGCAGATGGCACGACGCATCTTGCTTGGGGTGACGGCGACCGCGATATGCGCGCCGACCTGGATAGGCTGGTGGCGCGCGGCTATCGCGGAGTTGTTTCGGCCGAGACCTATGACTGGCGCTATTTTGCCGACCCTGCAGCTGCCGACGCTCAGGTTATGGCGGAGTACCGACGCGCGATTGGCGCCTAAGTGGGACAGGGCGCCGAGTTGGCGTTTGACGTTTTTTGAGAAACGGGACGTGCTTTCCGCTCGAGGCTTCTGGCGGAAAGCACGTCCCAGAACAGGCGCTCAGAATGGGACACACTTTCCGCTGAGGACCTCAACCGGAAACCGCATCCCAGTTTTTGGCTGGCGGGCGGGACACGCTTTCCCCTATGTTTCCAAATGAATACGCTGTGAGCCGTGGGAGACGATTCTCCCCGCAAACACTCTAGTATGCTAAAGTACCCAGAAGACCGGCGGAGCTATGCCGGTCTTCTGCTCTATATGAAACACAGCATGAGGAGGCTCACCAGATGACGGCCACACCGTGGGGATTCCGGGACATATTGCCCGAGGAGGCTCAGGCGCGCGAGGAGATCGCATGTACGGTGAAGGGCTGCTTTAGGGAGCATCATTACCTGCCGGTCGAGACGCCGCTGCGCGAGGACAAGGGCTCACTCGAGGAAGGCGGCCGCATTGCGGACACGCCGTTTAAGCTCTTTGACGATGATGGCCGCCTGCTGGTGGTCCGTCCCGACAACACGTTGCCGATTGTGCGCCTGGTTTCGACCCGCATGCACGCTGCCGACCTGCCCCTGCGCCTTCGCTACGAGGCGCCGGTGGTTCGCGAGTGCCAGCGCAATGCCGGTGGCTCGCGTCAGTTTACACAGCTGGGCTTTGAGCTTATCGGTGCGGGCGATACCGCGGGCGATGTCGAGATCGTCTCGCTCGTGGCCGAGGCCGTGCGTAAGCTGGCACTGCCCGATGCGCGCATTATCGCAGGTAGCGTGCGTCCGTTTAAGGAACTGCTCGCGGCGTGCGAGGATCGCGAGCTGGCCGCCGAGGCCCTGCGCTGCGTGCACGCCAACGACTTTGTGGGCCTCGATGCCCGCGTGGCGGAAAGCACCGAGTCTGATGCCGTCAAGGCCGCCATTAGCGAGCTGCCGCGTCTGCACGGCGGTGCCGAGGTGCTCGACCGCGTGGACGCGCTGCTGGAGGCTGCCGGTATCGTCGCGCCGCTGACGCGCGAGCTGCGTGCCCTGGTCGAGGGCCTGGCACTCGAGGACGCCCAGGTGCTGTCGTTCGACTTCTCTATCATGAACTCTTTCGATTACTACACGGGCCTGGTCTTTAAGGCTTATGCGGGCGGACTGCCCGATCCGGTCGGTTCGGGCGGACGCTATGACTCCATCTTCACCGGCGCATTTGGCGACGGTATCGAGGTGCCGGCGGCGGGCTTCGCCTTTTCGCTCGAGCGCCTGGAGGCCGCGCGCACCTCGGCCGAGGATGCCGCTTCCGATGGCGATCACGCCGCGGGCCGTGGCGCCGAGGGTCCGCTGCGCATTGCCGTGCCCAAGGGCTCGCTCAAGGCCGACACGCTCGACGTGCTTGAGTCCGCGGGCTTGGATGTCTCTGAGCTGCGTGACCCCGGCCGTCATCTAATCGTGCGCGGCCGCGACACGCGTGCCGGCGAGGGCGCGGTCGGCGATATCGAGTTTGTCATCGTGCGTCCCAGCGATGCGCCTGCCTTTGTGGGCTGCGGTGGTGCCGATTGCGGCATCTGCGGTTGGGACTCGCTTATCGAGGCGGACCTCAACCTGCTGCGGCTGGTAGACCTGGGCTATGGCCTGTGCACCTTTATCGAGGCGGAGCCCGCGTGGCGCGCCGGCCAGGCCGAGCGCAACTATGCCCGCCGTGGTTCGCTTCGCGTGGCAACCAAGTACCCGCGCATCGCGAGTGCCTGGTATGCCGAGCGCGGCGTGAACGCCGACATCGTTTCGCTGCACGGTAACATCGAGCTGGGCCCCATTGTCGGCATGACCGATCGCATCGTGGATATTACCGCCACGGGCGCCACGCTGCGCGACAACGACCTGGTCATCACCGGTCGCATCATGGACTGCACGGCCCGTTTCTTCGTCAACCCGGGTGCCGCGCGCCTCGATCCGCGTGTGCGCAACCTGGCCGATCGCCTGGCGGCTGCCGTGAAGGACAAGCATTTTGAGCCCGTCGCGGGCTCGGCACAATAGCGCGAGCGCGCACGGGCGCCCCAACGTACGGGCTGCGGGCCGACCGGTGCCGCTGCCCAGTCGCTCGTTTTTCGAACACAACCTCGACCGATAGGGGATACCGATATGAAGACCATCAAGCTTGCTCCCGGTGAGCGCCTCGTTACCAACCAGCTCAACCGCAAGGGTGTGCTGCCGCAAAACATCGTCGACGCCGCCCGCGATATCGTGGCCAACGTGCGTGCCAACGGCGATGCCGCGGTGCGCGATTACTGTCAGCGTTTTGACGGCGTCGAGCTGCAGAGCTTCCGTCTGCCGCAAGAGCAGGTCGATGCCGCGCTCGAAGGTCTCGATCCCGCTTTTGTCGCCGCGCTCGAGAAGGCCGCGCGTCAGATTCGCGAGTTCCACCAGCGCGAGGTCGAGCAGAGCTGGTTTACCACGCGCCCGGACGGCACGATGCTCGGCGTTAAGGTGACCCCGCTTGCGGCGGCTGGCATCTACGTGCCGGGCGGTCGTGCGCAGTATCCCTCCACGGTGCTCATGAACGTCATTCCCGCCAAAGTTGCCGGCGTCAAGCGCGTGGTTATGGTGACCCCGCCGCAAAAAGACGGCCTGATCAGCCCCTACACGCTCGCCGCGGCTAAGCTCGGCGGCGTGGACGAAATCTATATGGTGGGCGGCGCTCAGGCCGTGGCCGCGCTGGCGTACGGTACCGAGACCATTCCGCGCGTCGACAAAATCACCGGACCGGGTAACGCTTTTGTCGCCGCTGCCAAGCAGATTGTCTCGGGTGACGTGGGTATCGATATGGTCGCCGGTCCCTCCGAGGTCTGCGTGCTGGCCGACGCCACGGCCAAGCCCATGGTGGTCGCGGCAGACCTGATGGCTCAGGCCGAGCACGATCCGCTGGCAGCCTGCTATCTGGTGACTTGCGACGAGCAGTTTGCGCGCGAGGTCGAAGCCGGCATCGACATTCTGGTGGCGCAGTCGCCGCGTGCCGAGATCACACGCGCCTCGCTCGACAACGAAGGCACCATCGTGGTGGCCGCCGACATGGCTGCCGCCGTCGAGGCCGTGAACACCGTGGCGCCCGAGCACCTTGAGCTGCACTGCAAGGACGCGATGGGCCTGCTCGGCGGCATTCGCAACGCCGGTGCCATCTTTGTGGGCGCCTGGAGCTCCGAGCCGCTCGGCGATTATGTTGCCGGCCCCAACCACACGCTGCCGACCGGCGGCACGGCCATGTTCTCCAACCCGCTTTCGGTCGAAGAGTTCGTTAAGCGCTCGAGCGTCATTTGCTATACGCCCGAGGGTCTGCTCTCCGACGCTCCCGCTACGCAGCGCCTGGCCGAGGCCGAGGGCCTGTGGGCGCACGCGCTTTCGGCCGCCCTGCGCCGTCGCGTGTTGGAGCAGGGCGAGGGTGCCGTGAGTGCCGAGTCGCTGGCCGCGGCCGACCTGACCAAGGTCGCCTGGCCGGGCGACGCCGTGGCGACGGTTGCCGAGGGTGTGGACCTGGCGGCTGCAAACGCGGATGCCGCTGGCGCGGTCGTCGAGGAGGCCTAACATGGCCGAACTCACGCCGCGCATGAAGGAGCTCGTCCAGCCCTACTTGGCCGGTATCGAGCCCTACGATCCCAACTTTACGCCCACGCGCATTAACCTTTCGGCCAACGAGAACACCTATCCCGTGCCGGTCGGCGTGCGCGAGGCAATCGACGCGGCTTTGGCTGCCCTGCCGCTCAACCGCTATCCCGACCCCATGTCCAACGACCTGCGCGATGAGCTTGCTGCCTGGCATGGCGTGGCGCGTGAGAACATCTGCGTGGGAAACGGCGGCGATGAGCTGCTCTATAACTACCTGCTGGCGTTTGGCGGCGCGGGGAGGACCCTGCTCAACTGCCCGCCGTGCTTTAGCGAGTATGCCTTCTTTGCGTCTCTGTGCCAGACCGAGGTGCGCGACGTGTGGCGTGATCCGACGAGCTTTGAGCTCGACCAAGCGGCTGTGCTCGCAGCGGCGCCCGAGTGCAATCTGGCGATCGTGACCTCGCCCAATAACCCCACGGGCGATGTGACGCCGCTCGACTTTGTTGCGGCCCTGTGCGATGCGTGCCCCGGCATGGTGATGGTCGACGAGGCCTACGTTGAGTTTGCCGACGATTCGTTTGGCGCGGCAACCACGGCGCAAGGCCTTATCGCCGAGCATCCCAACCTGGTGATTCTGCATACGCTGTCCAAGGCGTTCGGCGCCGCCGGCACGCGTCTGGGCTATGTGATCGCGGCGCCCGAGGTCATCGATGTGTTTGCGGCGATTCGCCAGATCTACTCGGTTAACGTGTTGAGCCAGGCCGCCGCGCTTGCCTGTGTGCGTGCCCGCGATGCGTACGCGCCCGTGGTGGCACAGGTTGCATCCGAGCGCGAGCGCGAACTGTGTGCCCTGCGCGCAATGGCTACCGAGGGTCTGCCCGTGGAGGCGTGGCCGAGCGCGGCGAACTTTGTGCTCGCGCGCACGCCGCATGCCACGCACGTGCGCGAGCGCCTGCGCGACGAGTATTCAATTTTGGTGCGCGACTTTAGCTATGCGCCGGGGCTCGCGGACTGCCTGCGCATTACCGTGGGCACCCCGCAGGAAAACGACGAGGTGCTGGCTGCGTTTGCCGCGCTGGTGAAGGAGGAGATGTAGATGGACCGCTATGCCGAGGTAACCCGCAAGACGGGCGAGACCGACATTGTCGTAAAGCTCGACCTGGACGGATCTGGCGTGTGCGATATCTCGACCGGCGTGCCGTTTTTCGACCACATGCTCAACGCTTTTGGCCGCCATGGTCTGTTCGATCTGACGGTGCACGCGGTGGGCGACGTGGAGGTCGATGCGCACCACACCGTCGAGGACACGGGTATTGTGCTGGGTGAGGCGTTTTGCCAGGCGCTGGGCGACAAGGCGGGCATTACGCGCTTTGCCGACGCGGCGATCGCCATGGACGAGACGCTCTTGATGGCTGCTGTTGATATTTCGGGCCGCGGGCAGGCCTACTGCGAGCTGCCCGTGCCGACCGAGCGCGTGGGCAGCTTCGATACCGAGCTGGCCGTCGAGTTCTTCTACGCCTTTGCGCGCGACGCCAAGCTCACGCTGCACGTGCGCGAGCTGGCGGGCGGCAACTCGCATCACATTATCGAGGCCGCCTTTAAGGCCGTGGGCCGCACGATGCGCCACGCCTGCGAGCTCGATCCCCGCGTGCAGGGCATCCCCAGCACCAAGGGCTCACTGTAACCTGCCAAAAAGGGACAGGTTTATTTTGGCAGGTTTTGAAGGAGATAAGGGAGGGTCGCGTGGGCGAACCGAAGATCGTGGTGGGCGACTACCACAAGGGCAACTTGTCGAGCGTCGTGCGCGGGCTTGCGCGCGCCGGGGCCGCCGCCTGCACATCGGACGACCCGGAGCAGATTCGCAACGCCGACGGCCTGGTCATCCCGGGCGTGGGCGCGTTCTATGACGCGATCGCCTTTATGCGCGAGAGCGGCGAGGCGGACGCGGTGCTCGATGCCGTTGCCGCTGGAACTCCGCTGCTCGGCATCTGCCTGGGCCTTCAGCTATTTTTTGAGTGCGGCAACGAGGGCGTGCCAGCGGACGAGGGTGCGGACGCGGACGACAGCGCTTTCGAGCAGGCTGGTGGTCCCTGGGTCGATGGCCTGGGCATTATGCGCGGTTCGTGCAGGCGCCTGGAGTCGAGCCGCCTGAAGGTGCCGCACGTGGGCTGGGACCAGGTGCACATGACGCCCGCCGGTGCGGCCGATCCGCTGCTTGCCGGTTTTGCCGAGGGCGCCAACATGTATTTTACCCACAGCTACGCGGTGGCCGATGACGCCGATGCCGCTGATGTGCTGGCGTGCACGCACTATACGCGGAGCTTCCCGTGCATCGTGCGCCATGGCAACGTGTGGGGCTGCCAGTTCCATCCCGAGAAATCCTCCGCGCTGGGTCAGCGCATTCTTAAGAACTTCGTCAACATCGTCGAGGAGGCTGGCCGATGATCCTGTTTCCCGCAATCGATCTGATCGGCGGCAAGGTCGTGCGCCTGGAGCGCGGCGACCGCAGCCGCTGCAAGGTATATTCCGATGACCCCGTGGCCGTCGCCCGCTCGTTTGCCGAGCAGGGCGCAAGCTGGGTGCACGTCGTCGACCTGTCCGCTGCCTTTGGCGAGGACGAGGACACATGCGCTGCCAACTCGGCGGCGATTAAGGCTATCTGCGGCGTCGACGGTCTGTCCGTGGACGTGGGCGGCGGTGTTCGCTCGCTCGCGCGCATCGACGAGCTGGCCGGCTATGGTGCTCGCCGCATTGCGCTGGGCACCGTGCTGGTGACCGAGCCGGGTTTTGCCGAGGTGGCAGCCCAAGGCTTTGGCGAGCTGCTGGTGGCTGACATTGCCGCACGCGACGGCCAGGTTAAGGTGAACGGCTGGCGCGACGGCGCGGGCGTGGCGCTCGACGATGCCGTGGCGCAGCTTTCCGAGCTGGGCTTTAAGCATCTGGTGTATACCGACATCGCACGCGATGGCATGCAGACGGGCATCGATGTGGCGGCGTATCGCCATGTGGCCGAGGTCGCGGGTTTTCCCGTCGTGGCTTCGGGCGGCATCTCGACGCTCGACGACATCCGCGCGCTGGCCGCGGTGGGCGAGGATGCGATTGAAGGTGCCATTACCGGTCGTGCGCTCTACGAGGGCAACTTTACGCTGGCCCAGGCGCTGGCCGCCGCCCGAGGGGAGGAGTAGCCCATGCTTACCAAACGCGTGATTCCCTGCCTGGACGTCAAGGACGGCCGCGTGGTCAAGGGCGTCAACTTTGTGAGCCTGCGCGATGCGGGCGATCCGGTGGAGCTGGCGCGTGCCTACGACCGCGAGGGTGCGGACGAGGTCGTCTTCCTGGACATTACCGCCACGAGCGATAAACGCGCGACGACCATCGAGATGGCAGCGCATGCGGCCGAGGAGCTGGCCATTCCCTATACCGTGGGCGGCGGCTTTCGCGACCTGGCAGGCATGCGCACCATGGTTGCCGCCGGTGCCGACAAGGTGTCGCTCAACTCGGCGGCCGTGCGCGATCCGTCGTTGATTGGCCAGGCTGCCGCGGCGTTTGGCAGCCAGGCCGTGGTCGTGGCGATCGATGCCAAGCGCGTGGGCCTGCCCGGTGAGCCGGGGGCCGACAAGTGGGAGGTCTTCACGGCGGGCGGCCGCAACGCCACGGGTATCGACGCGGTGGCGTGGGCCGAGGAAGCGGCTCGTCGCGGCGCCGGCGAGATCTTGCTGACCAGTATGGATCGCGACGGCACCAAGGCCGGCTTTGACCTGGCACTCACCCGTGCCGTGGCGCGCGCGGTGCCGATTCCCGTTATTGCGAGCGGCGGCGTGGGTACGCTCGAGCATTTTGCCGAGGGTGTGATTGAGGGCGAGGCCGATGCCGTGTTGGCAGCGAGCGTCTTTCACTTTGGAACCTTCAGCATTCGCGAAGTCAAAGAGTATATGGCCTCGCAGGGCATCCCTGTGAGATTGGACTTCTAATGCTGCGGCTTGTCCAGGTACCGCATCTTGCCGCTCAAACCGTCGCTCGCGTACCAAAGTACGCGTCGCTCCTCTTTCGCGGCAACCTGCGGCACCTGGACAACCCTCGCCGACCTGTGGGGTTTCGTTTATGACTTGGGAGAAATGATGACTGAGGTAATAGAAGCGTCTGATCTTACGTACGACGCCCGCGGGCTGATTCCTTGTGTGGTTCAGCAGTATGACACCGGCGAGGTGCTTATGGTTGCTTGGATGAACGAGGAATCGGTTGGGCTGACGCTCAAGACCGGTACCACGTGGTTTTGGAGCCGCAGCCGCCAGGAGCTCTGGAACAAGGGCGCGACGAGCGGCAACATGCAGGAGGTCAAGGAGCTTTGGGCCGACTGCGATAACGATACGCTGCTGGTCAAGGTTGACTCTCCGGGCCCGGCCTGCCACACCGGCAACCGTACCTGCTTCTTTAAGAAACTCGCGTAGGGCGGGCGCTTGACTAGGCGCTTGGCCAACCAGAAAGGATTGAACCATGGGTGTGCGCACCGCGAATGTTCAGGATGGAAATATCGGTGAGACGCTGACAGGTCTGGCCGAGGTGATTCACGGTCGTCGTGATGCATCGCCGCAGGAGAGCTATACCGCGCGTCTGCTGACCGACGTCGAGGACGAGCTGCTCAAGAAGCTTGCCGAGGAGGCAAGTGAGGTGATCATGGCCTGCAAGGATAACGATCACGATCACATCCGCTACGAGGCCGGCGACCTGGTCTACCACCTGCTCGTGACGCTCGAGCGCTACGGTATCACCCTCGACGAGCTAGCCGGCGAACTCAACGCCCGCCGTCACTAGTCATTGGGGACGTTCTTAAACGACTAGTTAGGCGAGGGGTGTGGATTCCCATTCGCCGGTGGCGTGGGGGATGCCGAAGGTTCGGTAGCCGCAGTCGGAGGCGTGGGCCTGGGCCTCACGGATGTTCCAGCAGATGTCGCAGGCGCGGTGTGCGTCCGAGCCAAAAGTGATCGGCACCTCGGCGTGGGCAAAGCAACGCAAAAGACCGGTTGCGGGGTAGTAGTCGCCCAAGCCCTTGCGCGGCGCGGCCGTCGAGACCTCAACGCGGCGGCCCGTATCGTGCGCGCACTCTGCCATCTGCTGCCAAAACGGTGCGGGGTCAAAATCGGGCGCAAAGCCTTCCTTCGAAAAGCGCATGACCAGGTCGGGGTGAGCCATCACATCAAAGTTGAGCGGGCTCTCGCAGGCGCGGCACCAGTCATCGACATAGCGCTCCCACACGCCGCGTACCCCCAGGTTTTCCCAAACGTGCAGGTTGGTGTCATCGTCGATCCAGCCGCAGCGCGAATCGGGCGTATCGGGACGCGCGACGTCCTCCGTTCCCGCCGTACCCGCGGCACCGGCCATGATATCGCCTGGGTTGCCAATCCAGTGCACACTGCCCAGGCGCACGACGGCGCCCTGGGACCAGCGCTCAACCAAAGGCTCGCAGCCCTCGTACCAATCGCATTCGAAACCGTAGATAAAGGTGAGTTCTGGCGCAATCTGAGCGGCAAGATTGCGAGCGTCCTCAAAAGCCAGACGATGCGCCGGGAGGTCGCCCTCAGTAACCTGCACCTCGCAGTTAGCATCCATGCTGGCGGGCAGGGTGAGATGGTCGGTCGAGACCATGACGCGGCAGCCGGCCGCAGCAGCGGCACGGACGTTTTCCTCAAACGAGGCATGTCCGTCCGAAAACGAGGTGTGGGTGTGGCAATCGACCAGCGGGCAAGCAGACATGGCAGCTCCTTTGCATTTGGCTAATCCGCTCCATTGTAATGGCGCGGCCCCCGATGCGACGAGCGCACCGGGGGCCGAAATCGACTGGAAAGGGTGCGCGGTGCGGCTCTACTCCAATACATGTACATCAGCCTCCAAAAGCTGCAAAAAATGACATGTTTGGAGGCTGATGTACATGTTTGGATAGGGGCGAGGGCGGCGACGGACGAAAGTCATGCCTGTGCCACGTCCGATGTGCTAGCGTTTGGATGAACAAAACGAGCCCGCGCGGAAAGGAGCCGGACCGTATGCCATGCGATAGCACATCCCCGCTGTCCCGCGAGACCGATGCGCCCGAAACCATCGTCAAGCTGGAATGCGACATCGACGACGCGTCGCCCGAGGTGCTCGCCTACGCTGCCGACCGCCTGCGCGAGGCGGGTGCGCGCGAGGTGCACTGGCTGCCCCTCTATTGTAAGAAAGGCCGCCCCGGCTGGCAGCTGCAGGTAATCTGCACCTACGAGGATATCGAGCGCCTGCAGACGATCATCTTCTTGGAAACCACGACCAACGGTATTCGTCGCCAGGTCATGGAACGCGTTTGCCTGCCACGCCGCTTTGAGCAGGTGACGACGCCATGGGGCGAGGTGCCCGTCAAGGTGGCCACCCTGCCCGACGGCAGCGAGCGCGCGGCGCCCGAGTACGAGGACTGCGCCCGCCTTGCCCGCGAGCACGGTGTGCCGCTCCAGCGCGTGATGCAGGCAGCACAAGCCGCGGCTCTGCAATTTGAGTGACACAGGCCAACGACGCGCCGCACCAACCCTATTAACCCCACCGAAAGGACCACCATGAAATACCTCATCGCCTCCGACATCCACGGCTCGGCATACTGGGCCGAGCGCCTCTGCGCCGCCATCGAGTCCGAGCAGCCTGACCGCATCGTCCTGCTGGGCGACCTGCTCTATCACGGTCCGCGCAACGACCTGCCGCGCGACTACGCCCCCAAGCGCGTGATTCCGCTGCTCAACGCCCTGGCCGACCGCATCATCGCGGTGCGCGGCAACTGTGACGCCGAGGTCGACCAGATGGTGCTCGACTTCCCCGTCATGGCCGACTACGCCACGCTGTTCGACGAGACCGGCCGCGAGCTGTTCCTGGCGCACGGCCATGTCTTAGGCGCCGGCGTGCACAACAGCGTCGCCCACGCGCCCGCGCTGCCC